>JAICLL010000068.1 GCA_025927475.1 Pirellulales bacterium | reverse complement strand
GAGGCCGAGCTGCGCCGCTATACCGATTGGCTGATCGATCGCGGCGTGCACGGACTTTATCCCAACGGCTCGACCGGCGAATTCACGCGCTTCACCGTCGAAGAGCGGCGACGCATCATCGCCATCATGGCCGACCAGACCCGCGGCCGCGTGCCGATTTTGGCCGGCGCCGCCGAAGCCAACGTCCGCGAGACCATCGCCGCCTGCGAATACTACCACAGCCTGGGCGTGCGGGCGGTGGCCATTGTCTCGCCTTATTATTACCGCCTCAGCCCGGCCAGCGTGTACGCCTACTTCCGCGATATCGCGCGGCATTCGCCGGTCGATATCACGCTCTACAACATTCCGATGTTCGCCTCGCCGATCGACGTGCCAACCATTCAGCGGCTCAGCGAAGAGTTCGAACGGGTGGTGGCCATCAAGGATTCTTCGGGCGACTTGCCGAACATGATCCGCATGATCAAGGCCGTGCGTCCCAACCGCCCCGACTTCAGTTTCCTGACCGGCTGGGACGCGGCCCTGATGCCCATGCTCTTGATCGGCTGCGACGGCGGCACGAACGCCACCGCCGGCATCGTGCCCGAACTGACGCGCAAGCTTTACGACCTTACCACGGCAGGCCAGCTCGACGCCGCCCGCGAGCTGCAATACAAGCTGGTCGGCCTGTTCGACGCCATGTTGTACTCGGCCGATTTTCCGGAGGGCTTCCGCGCGGCGTTGGCGCTGCGTGGGTTTTCGCCGGGCGTCGGACGTCAGCCGCTCTCGGACACACAGCAAGTGCAGATTGCGGCCTTGCAGCAAACCTTGCAGTGCCTGCTGGCCGAAGAGGGATATACCGACGAGCCGGTCGGCGGCTGCCCGCCCGGCGGTCCGCGGCCCGACTCGAAGGCCGTCGATCAGATCGTGCAAGGCGTGATGGCCGAGCTCAAACGGCGGGGGCTGGCATAAGAGCGATGGGTTTTCGACAGCGGTTCTTGGTACACGCGTTCCACGGGCTTTGTTGTTCCCGCTACAGAAGCGTTCAGCCGAGCCAAGGAGTCGCCCCATGCCCGTCAAACCAATCCCTGAGGGGTTTCATTCGACCACGCCGTACCTAGTGGCCGACGGGGTCGGGCGGCTGTGTGATGCCGGCGCCTGATCCTCCAGCTCTCGACCGGCAACCGCCGCCTCGCGCGAAACCTGCGCCTCGAGCACCCGCTGCCGCCGCAGCTTTCGCACCAGCACTCGCAGCCCGTCCGATTTCACCACGTCGCCGCCGCGGGCAGGCCGCTTCAGACGAGACACAATCCAGTCGTGCAGCGTGCGACAGTCGGGCGGCAGATCGGAGCGGTCGATCGTAACTCCCACGATTCGCTCCACCCGATCAAGATTCACGCCCCCGCCCATCACCCATCCCACGCCGACTTCCGAGACGTGCCCCGGCACGCGGTCGTATTCGTCTTCGATGTCGCCAACCAGCTCTTCGAGAATGTCTTCCATGGTCACCATTCCGACAATTTCGCCCTGCCGATTGCGCACCAAGGCAATGTGGACGTGCTCGCGAATCATGCGTTGCAGGCTACTGGCAATCGACAGCTCGTCTGACAAGTCGGGCATCGAGCGCATGATGCCCCGCAACGACGGCTGATCGGGCGCCAGCCGCAGTTCGGACACGATGTCTTTAAAGTTCACGTAGCCGCAGATGGTCTGCGGGTCGCCCGGCTTGGCGCAAACCGGAAACCGCGTGTGCATGTCGGTATGGGCCAGCACCAGGCTTTCGGCCATGGTCTGCGATAGATCGAGCGTGAGAATGTCGGCGGTGGGTATCATGATCTCGGCGATCGAGCGGCTGGAAAGCCGCGCCGCGCCGAGAATGATTTTTTCTTCCTGCCCGCCGATCAGCCGCGAGGTGCGCGCCAGGGCCACCACCGCCCGCAGCTCTTGCATTTCGCTGACTTCGGAGAGGTGGCCTTCGACCTTGGGCGTCCAGCGGCGTTCGCTCCAGGCGAGCAGCGTTTTGACGGTTCCCTCCAACGCCCAGACAGCCGGATAGACGACCGTCGACATGGTCTTCATCGGCGGCGAGAGCTTCAGGCAAACCCATTCTTTGTGCTTCAGCGCGAACACCTTGGGTATCAATTCGCCGACGACAATCGTGACGGCGCTGAGCGGCACGACCACCAGCGCCAGCGCGCGCGAGGCGCCTTCGGAAAGGCCCAACCAGCCGCTGAGCAGCGGCGCGATGGTCTCATCGGCGCCGGCCCCGCCGGTGGCGGCGGCGATGGCGCCGACCAGCGTGATGCCCAATTGCAGGGCGGCCAGGCTGGCTTCCATGTTTTGCTTCATCAGCAGGGCCGCGCGTGCCCCGCGGCGATGCTGGTCCGCAAACGCTTTGAGTCGGGCGACCGAGGCACTGGCCAGAGCGATCTCGTAGGCGGCGAACAGAGAATTGCACCCAACCATCAACGCGATGATCAGCCACGAAGCCGCCGTCATTGAACTCCTCAAAAGAAACCGTGCCGCGGGCGTCGAGGCCGACCCGCCGCTCAATACGCCAACGCGAACCGTCGCTTATTGTACCCGCGATCGGCCTGCGAATGCAGGCGTCAGTTGCGAAGAGAGAGCTAACCGACGACTCAGTAACGGTTTAGAGCGTGTGCCACCCCGGAGGCTGATGAATAATTCGAACTAGGGCCTGCCTGGCAGGCGGGCCATCGCCGGCTCCGAAGCCTCGGCGGGTTCAGAATCGTCCGCCGGGTTGTAGCGAATCTTGATCATCGAGCCTGGACAGTGTTCGCTCTTGGCCACCAAGATGTCGAACAAGTCCTTAATGTCGCGGTCCGCCAGCCCAATGCATCCGCGTGAGCCGGACCGACCGATCGTCTGCGGGTCGTTGGTGCCGTGAATCAGCATGCGGTTGCCCAGATCGAGGGCGTATTCGCCCAGAGGATTATTCGGATCGTTGGCGTCGATCACGGTGTCGCCATAATAGGTGGGATTGACCACTTTCTTGAGCACCACAAAATCGCCTTCCGGCGTTTGCTGATTGCCGCCGATGCCAATGCGGAACCGTCCGGCGTAGCGCCTGCCCACATTCAGCACCAACTCAAGTTTCTGCAGATTCACCAGCGCGTGAAAGGGGCCGCGAATGACTTTGAGCTGTTCGCCTTGGTGCAGGCGCTGCGGATCGCGGAGGCCGTTGATATTGGCCAAAAGCTGCCATGGCACCTGGTAATCGTCGGCGATGCGCTCCAGCGTATCGCCCGGCTGCACCTCGTAGGCGGGTTCGAGCAGGTGTTGCCGCGAGTAGATCACCGTGCCGGCCAATTGATCCAAAAGATTGGTCAATTGATGTTCTTCGTCGGGCGACAGGCGTGGCTCGCCATACCAGGCGGACAGTTCCAGATGAACGTCACCCAGTTGTCCTTGGGCAAGCGAAGCCTCCGCCGATAGCATCAGCGCGGCGAACTGCGCGTGGATATTGTCCGCGGCATTGACAGCGGGGCTCTCGCCGTAGCCGCCCGCGGCGGACGCTTGGGTGGTGTCTGTGGAGGGGTATTGGTTTTCGGGCGGATAGCGGTTGTCAGGCGGATAGCGCTGGCCAGCCGGGTCGCCCTGGGCCGCGGCGTAGGGATCGCTGGAGGCATAAAGTCCGGGACTCGCGTCGGGCATGCCAGCCAATCCGCTGTGGCCGAACGCCGGGTTGGCGGCGTCGTTGTGCGGCATGGTCAAAGCCTGAGCAGGAGTTGCCTCGGCCGGCGCCCCATTTGCCAGATCGGCGGTGGCCAGCGCTCCGGCTGGAGCGGCCTCCGAGGGGGCGGCTTCCTCGCCCTGATCGTCGGAAAGGACGACCTGCGGACCGGTTTCCCAGTCCTTGGCGGGTTCTTGGCGAGCACGGAAATTGATCGGGGAGACGCCGGTTACCGCCACGTACACACCATACGCGGCCGCCGAGAGCAGGGCCGACAAAAACAGCGTCTTGATGGTGTTCAAAGATCGTCCTCCATGACGAAGCGCGGTATCGCCGCGGTCAGATAATAACCAAAGGCGGCGCCCGCCGCTATGCCAGCTTGGGTAGCTGCAAAATGAAGAAATGAAGCGGCTACCGCGCGATCGTGGGGCTGCCGGTTTCGGCGAACACGGCGGGTATCTGGAGTTCAAACCGGCTGCCTTTGCCGGGGTGGCTGCTGACGGCGATTCGCCCGCCATGCTCTTGGATGATCTTCTGGCTGACCGGCAAACCCAGCCCGGTGCCGCGGTTGCCCTTGCTCGACACAAACAGCGAAAAAACCTGGTCGATCTCTTCCCGCGGGATGCCTTGGCCGTTGTCGGTCACCACCACCTGCGCCTGCCGCTGTTCGGCATCAAAGCCGACGGCAATCTCGACGCGTCCGGGGCAGGGCCGCCGTGGCTCGGCGCCGTCTTCCTCCGGCAGGTCGTCATTGGCCGCCCGGTCGCAGGCGTCGATGGCGTTGGTCACCACGTTCAAAATCGCCCGGTGCAGCCCCTCGGCATCGAACACCAGCAGCGGCAGCCGCTCGGCGGGCGTGAACACCAGCTCGGCGCCTTTTTCGCGGGCGCGGGCCGTCATCAGCTCGGCTACTTCCGCGGCCACTTCGTTCAGGTCGGCGGCGGCGGTTTCAGGCTCGCGGTCTTTGCTGAAGGTGAGCATGTCCATCACCAGGTTGGAGATGCGGTCCTGGTTTTTCTCGACAAACTCCCAGCCCTTGCGGACCATGTGTTCGTCGTGTTGCGTCAATCCCTCTTTGATCAAGAAGCTGCCGCCGCGAATGCCCTGCAAGATGTTTTTGATGTGGTGTGAAAGTGTGGCAATGGTTTGCCCGACCGCTGCCAGACGTTCGGCCTGCACCATGGCCGAATAATAGCGCGTGTCTTCCACGGCCAGGGCCGCCTGGTGGGCGATGGCGATCATCAGCTTCAGGTGTTCATCGGTAAACTTGGTCGCCCCCTGCTGCTGGATGAGCCGCTGCGGCGAAATCGAGGTGTCGATATAGATCAATCCGACCAGGTTGTAGCGGCCCCGCATGGGCACGCAGATGGCTTCGCACACACCAAGTTGCAGGATGCTGGCTGCGGGGTTCCAGCGATCGTCTTCGCCGGCATTGCTGGTGAGCACGCCTTCGTTGTGCTCCATCACGTAGTCGAGAATGGTCTTGCTGATCTTGATGCGTTCTTCCTGCTTCAGGCCCTTGCGATTGCGGCGCACCTTGGGTTCGAGTTCGCTGGTTTCAGGGTTCAGCAGCATGATGCAGCCGCGGTCGGCCTCGACCCACTCGAAGATTAACTGCATGATCCGCTGCAGCAATTGGTCGATATCCAGCGTGTGGCTGACCGCCAGGGCCGTGCGATACATCACCTGCAGGTTGCTGCGGGCACGGGCCAGCCAGGGGCTGGCGGCGGCGTCGGGATCGCCGTCGAGCAGCCGGCTGCCTTCGGCCTCGCTGAGCGAGCGGATGATGCGCGAACGGTCACCCGACTGCTGGCGCGAGATGATGTCGATCTTGTCGGCCAGATCGCCCGCCGACTCGTCGGCCAGGCAGGTGAAGAGCATTAGAGTGCAGCCCACCTGCACTTCATCACCGTTGGCCAGCTCGCACGATTCAACCCGCTGACCGTTGACATAGGTGCCGTTGGAACTGGTCAGGTCGGTGAGCAGGAAGGTTTTGCCCGACCGCCGCAGCTCGGCATGCCGGCGCGAGACTTCGGTGTCGCGCAACTGGACATCGTTGCCGACGTCGCGGCCCACGGAAACGAGATCGGCTTCTAGCTCGAAGCGAAGTCCCTGGTTATTTCCGCGGAAGACGAACAACGAAGGCACGGCTGAGGCTCCCGATCGCCTGCTAAGAACTCTTCGATTTTACGAAGCAGAGCCGTGTAATGATAGGGTTTGCGGACGATGGAGCAGCCGGGCCGTTCGGCCTGCCGCGCCTTGCCCAGCAGCACCAAGGGGGCCTCGGGCTGCGAGTCGGCCAGCCGCTGGGCCAGCGAGGGCGAATGGGCATCGCACTCCAGATCGAGCACGATCAGCTCCGGCTGGTGCCGCCGGGCCAAGGCCCACGCCTGCGCGGAATCGCGGGTTGAAATCACGTCCACCCCGCGCGGCGCCAAGGCCGTGCGGAGCACCTCGGGCGTTTCTTCCAGCGAATCGATCACCAACACGCTGCGTCGTGCAAGCAACGGGCACCTCTTCTGTTTTAGCATCGAGCTCGGGCTCGGATCAGTTTTGCCGAGCAAAACCGGCACCTGCCGCATCCAAGGGGGCGGAGCATATCGCCGACGCCTGCCTGTGTCAAAAGCGAATTCTTCCTTGACGCTCCGCCGGCAGCGACGGAAAATTCAGCAGTCTGATTGCTTTACCCAACCTATCGCCGCTCGACAGAAATGAACGCTCGAAATCGAATTATCTTGGTGGTCGTTGCAATCCTCTGCGGGGCGACCTTGGCCCCGGCTGCCGAAACCAAAACCGAGGCCCGCGCCGCCGAACTGCGGCTATTTCATTCGGTGAAGCTGCTGGCCTCCGACGAGCTGGAAGGCCGCGGCGTGGGCACCGCCGGGCTTGACCGCGCTGCCGACTATATTGCCGAGCAATTCAAGGCGATCGGCCTCAAAACCAACCTCTGCGGCGGCGGCCCTTTTCAGAGCTTTAAGATGGTGGTCGAAACCGCTCAAGGCGAACCGAACGTGGCGACGTTGGTCCGGCCTAAATCGCCCGAACACCCCGCCGGCCAGACGGTCGAGCTGAAGCTCGGCGAAGATTTTAATCCGCTGGCCGTCGGCGGGTCGGGTAAGTTCGACTTGCCGCTGGTGTTTGTGGGCTACGGCATCACCGGCGCCAAAGAAGGCTACGACGATTACGCCGGCATCGACGTCGAGGGCAAGGCCGTGGTGGTGCTGCGGCACGAGCCGCAGCAGGCCAACCCCCACAGCGCCTTCAATGGCGAGCGCAATTCGCTGCATGCCCTCTATAGCCGTAAACTGTCGAACGCCTACCGGCACGGCGCCGCGGCCATCGTCTTTTGCACCGATGAATTCGAGATCGAAAAGAGCGTGCGGCGGCGCGCCAAACGCTTCGAGGCCGCCATCGACGAGCTCACGCAAGCCGAAGCCAAGTTCAAGCAGCTCGAAGAGCCGACGCTGGAAGCCATCGAGGCCCATCGTGTGGAAACGGGTAAGCTGCTCGATGAAATCCGCGACCAGGACGAAAAGCTCCGCGGCGAATTCGACCCGCTGGTCGGCTTCCGCGACGCCCAATCGGCCGACGACGCCAATCGCATTCCTGCCCTCTTCTGCCGCCGGGCCGTGCTCGACCCTCTCGTCGAGGCGGCCACCGGCAGTAGCCTGGCCGAACTCGAACGGAAAATCGACGAGGGACCCACGCCTCACAGCCACGAGCTGGCCGGTTGGCGACTGCGGGGCGAAGTGACGGTGAACCGCCGCGAGGCCGAAGTGAAAAACGTGGCGGCCATGCTCGAAGGCAAAGGGCCGCATGCCGAAGAGACGATCATCGTGGGCGCCCATTACGACCATCTGGGGCTGGGCGGCGACGGTTCGTTGGCCCCCGGCTCAGCCCAGATTCATAACGGCGCCGACGATAACGCATCGGGCACGGCGGCCCTGATCGAAATCGCCCGCCGCTTGAAGGCCCTGCCCGAACCGCTGCCCCGGCGTGTGCTCTTCCTGGCCTTCACCGGCGAAGAGCGCGGCCTGCTGGGCAGCGCCTATTACGTGCAACATCCGCTAGCGCCGCTGAAAGACACCGTGGCCATGCTCAACATGGACATGGTGGGCCGGCTCAACGACGAGCAGTTGATCGTGTTTGGCTTCAATACGGCCAAGCAATTCGAAGGGCTGCTCGACCGGCTCAACGAGCGGCACGCATTCAAGCTGACCAAGAAATCGGGCGGCGACGGTCCCAGCGACCATGCCTCGTTTTATCCCCAGCAGATTCCGGTGATGCACTTTTTCACCGGCGATCACAAGGATTATCACACGCCGAGCGACGATGTCGAAAAGATCAATCTGCCCGGCATGCGGCGGGTGGCCGAACTGGTGGGCGACGCGGTGATTGCCTTGGCCGAAGCCGACGAGCGGCCTACCTATCAAGAAGTAGCGTCGGGCCGTCGCGGCGGCGGGGGCGACCGGCCCTACTTTGGCAGCATTCCCAGCTTCGCAGGCAACGAGCCGGGTTATCAACTCAGCGGCGTCTCGGCCGGCAGCCCGGCCAAAAAGGCGGGCCTGCTGGCTGGCGATCTGATCGTGCGGCTGGGTGACGACAAGATCGGCAATCTCGAAGATTTTGATGGCGCCCTAAGAAAATTCAAAGCCGGCGATAAAGTGAAGGTAGTGGTGAAGCGCGGCGACAAGGAGTTGACGCTCGAGGTGGTGCTCGATCCACCCAGATAGCGATTTTGGATTTTAGATTTTAGATTTTCGATCGGCCGAGCGGATTGCCGCTGAAGGGAATTTCTTGCTGCCCGCTCAGCGCGGTTCATTTGCACAGAAAGAGTGAATCATGGAGATGGTTTCTTCCCATCCGGGATTAACCGCGGTGCTGACGGTCGTGCTGGCCGCGTTGGCAGGCATTGCGGCAGCGGCGGGAATTGTGGCGTATTTGAACCGAGGATGAGGCGATTTTGGATTTTCGATTTTGGATTTTCGATTTGCTCGCCGGAGTTCCACATGAACGAGCGGCAATTCAAAGATCGCACTAAGCAAATCGCATTGCGCATCATTCGGCTGGTCGACTCACTGCCGAAGAGCCGCTCCGGCGATGTGATCGGGCGTCAGCTCATGCGCTGCGCAACGTCCGTGGGCGCGAATTACCGTGCGGCATGTCGAGCGAAATCAAGAAAGGGCATGGCCGCCAAGTTGGCGATTGTCGAAGAAGAAGCCGACGAGGCTCTCTACTGGCTCGAGCTGATCGCCGAAAGCGAAATGCTTCCTGGAACGCGTTTGGCGCCCCTCGTCAGCGAGATCAACGAGATTCTGGCGATGGTGGTCGCATCCGAAAAAACATTGCGCCGCGGCCTGACCCCGTCAAATCGAAAATCCAAAATCTAAAATCCAAAATCGCTAGTGCTGCTGCTTCGCCGCCTTGAGCGCCGCCGAGAGCCGCGATTTGACCCGCGCGGCCGCATTTTTATGAATCACACGTCGGGCGGCGGCCTGGTCGAGCTTCTGGGCCGCGGCGCGGAAATGCTGCTCGCCGCCGGCCACATCGCCCTCCGCAATCGCCTCGCGGACTTTCTTGACCAGCGTCCTCAACAGCGACTTGGTCGCTCGGTTGCGGGTGCGACGCACCAGGCTCTGACGCAAACGTTTTTTGGCACTCTTGGTATTGGGCATGCTCGGCTAAGGTGTTGGGACGTTCTTGTGGCTCAAGACTCGCCATCTTCGCGTAACTTGTGGATTTTGTCCAGCCGGTCGGAGACGTCTTTATAGCCAAAATCGAGCCCGGCCACGGTGGTTAGGTGCTTTTCGGCCTTTTCGTAGTCCTTCAACCGGTCCATGGCCACCACGCCGGCGCGGTAGAGGGCTGTTTTATGGTGGTCCGGCTCGCGGTCAGCCAGAAACTCCAGGGCCGCTTCGTAGTTCGTCAGCGCCAGTTTCGGCTGCTTGATCGACTCGAAACAGACGCCCAAGTGCAGCAGCACCATGCCTTTTCGCTTCTGATCGCCGCGGGCTTCCTGCAACACCTTGATGGCCTCTTGAAAATTCTTGGCCCGCTCCAGTCGCAATCCCAATTCATAGCGATAGCCGATATTGCTGGGATGCCGCTCGCACCGCACGCGATAAATCTCCAGCTCCTTGCTGTTCAACTCCGTCTGCATTTTCTGATAGAGCGCCACCGCCTCGTCGGTCTTCTCGGCCTCGGCCCGCTTGCGGGCGATCGCCACCTGTTGCCGAGCATGCCGCACTTGCACGTCTTCCAGATGCTCGCGAATTTCCAGATTGCCGCCGCCGGAAGCCTGCAATGCCCGCTCCAACACCTTTTCGGCCTCGCCGTAGCGATCGTCTTTCAGAAAGATATCTGCCAGTTCGAGGTACAGCGACATATTGGCCGGATCTTTGGCGATCTTTTTCTCCAGGGCCTGTTCGGGCGAGACGCGCAGCCCGGCCGCCCCTTGGCGTTCGGCCTGCGACTGCTTGTCGGCCATCACTTGCGTGCTGGTCTCGGCGTCTTCATAGCCGCCCTTGTGAATGGTTTTTTCACACTGCAAATTGGCGATCGAACGCCGGGCTTCTTCGTCGTTCGGCTTGGCTTGTTGCACTCGCATAAAGCAAGCGATGGCCTGATCGAACTGGCCCTGCTTGGCCAAGGCCCGGCCCAGCAGCCGGTTGACCTCGGGTTCTTTGATGTCGGCCTCCAGCGCGCCCTTGAGATAAACAATCTGACATTCGTCAAACTGCAGTTGCTCGCAGGCCGCCGCCATGTCGGCCAAGGCGCCGGTGTCCCAGGGGTTCAGCTTCAGCACCTCCAGGCCGCTGGCGATGACCCCGGTCCAGTCCTTCTTGGCCTTGGCGGCTTTGATGCCGGTTTTGGGTTTGGCGGCCCGCATACCCGCCAGCTTCGCGCCCGTCTTGTTGTTGTTGTATTTCTTTTGCAGGTTCGCCAGAAAACTCTGGGCATAGAGCATGTTGGCCGGGTCGCCACAGATGCACTTGGTAAACGAATCGGCGGCGTAGTCGAAGTTGCCGCTGGCCGCGACCTTGCTGCCATGCTCGAACAACTGCTGCAACATTTTCCGCTTGGCGGGCGGAATGGGCTGTCTGCCGGTGGAAGAGGTGTCGGTCGCCATGCGATAGCAGGAGTCAGGGGTCAAGGGGCGGGAATCTGGAAAAACGCTGGCATCGCAGCCACAATCCCGAGCCCGCGGTCACGACTGTGTACACTATAATTCTACCAAGCTGCAACTTGAACACAACGCATGACCTATGCCGCCGCGAGCGAATGACCAACCTCTGGGCCGAGTTTACCTGGTGGGCGCGGGGCCGGGCGATCCGGGACTCATGACGCTGCGCGGCGCCGAATGCCTGCGGCGGGCCGAGGTCGTGCTCTACGATTATTTGGTGAACCCCCACATCCTCGAGCACGCGCCCACCGCGGCGCAGCGGGTGTGCCTGGGCCGGCACGGGCAGGGCCGGCTCATGTCACAGCAAGAGATCAACCAGCGGATGATCGAATTGGCTCGGGCGGGCAAAACCGTCGTGCGGCTCAAGGCGGGCGACCCGGCGGTCTTTGCCCGGGCCGCCGAAGAGACCGAAGCCCTCACCGCCGCCGGCGTGCCCTGGGAGATGGTGCCCGGCATCACCGCCGCGCTCGCGGCGGGCAGTTACGCCGGTGTGCCGCTCACGCATCGTCATTTGGCCTCAGCCGTAGCCTTGGTCACGGGACAAGAAGCCGAGCATGACGGTTCGATGCTCGATTACGCAGCTCTAGCTCGGTTCCCCGGTACCTTGGTCTTCTACATGGGCGTCACCTCGGCGCCACGCTGGACTGCCGCGTTGCTCGCCGCCGGCAAACCGCCCGATACTCCCGCCGCCTTGGTGCGGCGGTGCTCTTGGCCCGATCAATGGACGCTGCGCTGCACGCTGGGCACCGTGGCCGAGCGATTGGCCGAACACAAAGTTCGCCCGCCCGTGATGGTCATCGTGGGCGCAGTGGCGGGGCACACCGGCGGCATCGATTGGTTTACCGCGCGCCCACTGTTTGGCCGCCGCATCATGGTCACGCGGCCACGCGGTCAGGTGGACGGCCTGCGTCAGCGCCTGGGCGAGCTCGGGGCCGAGGTGCTCGTGCAGCCGGCAATCGAGATCACGCCACCCGACGATTGGCGGCCGGTGGATGCGGCGCTCGCGCGGCTCGATCAATGGGATTGGCTCGTTTTTTCCAGCGGCAACGGCGTGCGCTTTTTGCTCGATCGGCTCTGCTTGTTGCATGGCGACCTGCGGCGGTTGGGCGGCGTGCGGCTGGCGGCCATCGGTCCGGGCACTGCCGATGAGTTGGCCGCTTATCACTTGAAGGCCGATTTTGTGCCCGAAGAGTTTCGCGCCGAATCGCTGGCCGGCGGGCTGGCCGCACAGGCGGCGGGGCAGCGGCTTTTGCTGGCCCGGGCCAGTCGCGGACGCGAAGTTTTGGCCGACGAATTGCAAGCCGCCGGCGGTGACGTGCGGCAGATCGTCGTCTACCAAAGCCGCGACGTGGCGACGCCCGAAACCGATGTGGCCGAGCTTCTGCATCAAGGGCGCGTCGATTGGATCACCGTAACCAGCTCGGCGATCGCGCGGTCGCTGGCGGCGATGTTCGGCGACGACTTGCGCCGCGCGCGCCTGGTGAGCATCAGTCCCATCACTTCGGCCACGCTGCGCCAGTTGGGCCACAAGCCGGCCGCCGAAGCCCGCGTCTACAATATGTCGGGCGTGATCGACGCGATTTTGGACGCTAGTTCATCGTGAAAGGCCATGGACCTTTGGCCTAGAGCGCCGGCGTATTTTAGATATTCGGGCACGTCGCTCGATGACTTTGCGATTGGAGTGATTTAGAATATCCGCGTGCGGACTGATTTCCCACAGCGAAGGGCCGTCGCGTGCTGATTCCCTGGAACACCGATGCACCGCTCTACCACCCTCCCTGGGCCACGGGCGGACTGATCGCGCTCAACACGGCGGTCTTCGCGGCGGTCGTGCTCGGCGTGCACGATCCAGAGGCCATCGCCCCCTGGATCCTCACGTATGGACAGGGCCTGCATCCGCTGCAATGGATCACGGCCAACTTCTTGCACGCCGGCCTGATGCACCTCGTCGGCAACATGATCTTTTTATGGGCTTTCGGGCTGGTCATCGAAGGCAAGCTGGGCTGGTTGCGGTTCACGGCCGTCTACCTGGGGCTGGGCATCGTGCAGTCGGCCTTCGAACAGGTGTGCACGTTGGGCTTCGACCAGGGCGGATCGTTCGGCGCATCGGCCATCATCTACGGTTTGCTGGCAATGGCACTGGTGTGGGCTCCGCGCAACGAAATGAGTTGCCTGCTGCTGGTCGGGTTTCGCGTGTTCACATTTGAGATTTCGATTCTCGTGCTGGCGGTGCTCTACCTTTCGATTGAGATGATCACGACGATCATTGATGGTTTTGGCTGGAGTTCGGCGGTGCTGCACCTTTCCGGAGCCGCGCTGGGCTTTGTGGTGGGCACTTGGCTGGTGAAGTCGGGCAGCGTTGATTGCGAGGGGTGGGATTTGTTCGCGGTGTTGGCCGGCGACGAGGGTCGCAAGACCAAGAAGAAAAAGAGGCGCAAGCCCAAGGCCGCCGCGGATGCGCAGCGCGAGGCGCGGCAGCTCGAAGCCCGGCGAACCGCGGCCCTGGACGAGGTGCGCCGGCTCTTGGCGGCTGGGCAGGTGCGGGGCGCCCACGCCTTGGCGAAGAAGATGTCGCAAACACTCGATGGCTTTGGTTTGGCCGAAGACGATTCATTAAAGCTGATTGCGGCACTGAATAAAGAGCACGCCTGGAATGAATCGGTCGAGCAGATGGTCGCTCATTTGGCGCGGTTCCCCGAAAAGTCGTCCCGCGTGCGGCTGAAGCTTGGCCAGCTCCTCGTGCGCGAGTTGAATCGCCCGGCGCAGGGCCTGCGGGTTTTGAGCAAACTCGAAAGCGGCGATTTGCCCGCCTCGCTCGACCCATTGCGGCGGCAGTTGATGGCCGAAGCGACCCAGCATCAGGAGCAAGGCGCGGTAGAGCTGGCCGGCGAAGACTGGTGAACCCGACGCTTTTTATTCGCCGTGCGGGCAGGGATCGGAATCCGGGGGGAGTTCTGTGTTTCGCAAAAGATCATTGCCTAGATTCTCGTTAATAGAGCGAAACCAGCGTGCCGTCGGGCAAGCGCCCAGAGGGCTGGCTATGTGTTTGCTCGCGGCCCAAGATCCAGCGGCGTTGCGGTCGAAAACGCGCCAGTCGCAGCCAGCGGCGCCGAGAGGCCCGGGCCGCCGATGCCCCGCATGCCTCCGACCACGGCGCCAGAATCTCGCTCCAGGCTCCGCCCCAGTGACGCATGCGGATGTGAATCGGATCGAAGCCATACCAACAAGCGCTCGGCTCGACCAACCGGCAACCATACTGGCGGGCGATCTCGGTAAGCCGCGCGTCGAGGTCGAGCGCTCGCTCGGTGATCTCGGCCAACGTCAGCATGCAGCCGGGAAACATCACGCTGCGCACCGCACGAAATTGCCAGTCGCGCACATGATCGAGATTGCAGACGGGCATGCGCGTCATGACCACCGTGGCCTCAAGCTTCGCCAGGCGATCGACGCACGCTTCGACCCAACCGGCGATCTGCGGCGGGTCGGCGCCATAGAAGAGATCGTTGCCAATGTCGGTCACCAGCGCCGCGGTGTGCGCTGGCGGCCGTTCGGCCAAGGCCGGCCAAAGGCCACAATCAAAAATGCCGGGCAGCGTGCGCACCAGCACGGTGCTCTTCATGCCGTAGGAGCGGCCATGCCCGATGGCGGCCAAGAGATCGAGCGGGCGGCCCCACACGCGGCAGGCGGTTTCGACGACGGTGGAAATGCCGCGTGTGACGTTGCTGGCGCCCAGCAGCACTACCCGCCGCTGCGGCAGGCAATTCTCGTCGAGCAGCGACGTTAACTGATTGGACTCACCAACCACGCCCGCCCCAGGTATCTCCATATTGTTGCAGCATCTGAAAGTTGGTGTAGGCCAGTGAGCCGAACAGAATCAGCGGCCACAGGCTGTGCGATCGCACAAGCAGCGCCAGGCCGACGCCAGCCGCCGTGAAGATCGAAATCTGCAGCGATTGCCGCAGGCCGTTGCGGGGATTGAAGTGTACGAGCGCTTCTTGCGAAACCTTGCCGCCATCGAGCGGAAAAATCGGCAACAGATTGATCAACCCCCAAAAAATATTGAGAAACAGCATATCGTTGACGAGCACCTGCAAGTTTCCGGAAGCAAACGGCCCGGCGTCAACCGGGTGAAACAGCGAGCGAGAAAACCGCACGTCGTGGCCAGTGGCGCGGCTGATTGCTAAAACCGCCGCGGCCAACAGGAAGCCGGCCACCGGACCGGCGAAGGCGATGATGATCTGGCCGAGGCGGTTGTGGTAGGTGGGTTCATATGCCGCCAGCCCACCGAACGAATATAAGATGATCCGCGGGCGCCAGCCATAATAGCGGATGGCCAGCGCGTGGCCGAACTCATGGATCAAGATCGAGACAAACACCGCGATCATCCAAATCACCACATCGCTCGGACCGGTACCGGGACGCACCCCAAGCACTAACGACATCACCCAAAACCACGGTTCGATGCGCACGGGCACGCCGAAAAAGGTGAAATGCACGTCGTAGCGGGTCGATGGCGGCTCGATGAGGAACACGGTGTAGATGCAGCGGTCTCAAAAGGATAGGAACAGCGTCAGCATAACGATGAGCAAAGACAGTGGGTAGTAGAGCGCCGGCCGGGCTCTGATTCGCTTTGACAAGTAAATTCGGCGAAGACGGGTGGCTGGGGCAGAGCCTAAGCGATTCCCCGGTCAGTGCAAGCTGGGGCATCGGCAAGCCTCTGCCCCAGCCACCGACGATAACCTGGCGCGTCCTCCTTCATCCGTCGCAGCTTCTTTGCTATGCTTGGGCCATGACCGAACCGACTTCACAAACCACGCCCGAGCCACTGCCGCGCAGCCCCGAACTGATGTCGGCGGGCGACACCGGACTGCTGGTGGTCGATGTGCAAGACAAGCTTGTATCGCTGATTTCTGGCCACGAGCGCATCGTCTGGAACATCCGCCGCTTGCTCGATGGCGCGAAGGTTCTGGGCGTGGCCGTGGCCGCCACGGAACAATATCCGCAGGGCCTGGGCTCCACGACGCCCGAGCTTGCCCAGCGAATCGAGCGAAAAATTCCCGCCAAGCAGCACTTTACCTGCGGTGCGTGCCCGGAGATCTTTCACGAGTGGGAAAAACGCGATCTTTTCCGCGTGCTCGTCGTCGGCATCGAAGCGCACGTTTGCGTCCAGCAAACGGTGTTCGATCTCTTAGCATCGGGCCGGCGCGTGTACGTCGCCGTCGATGCCGTTGGTTCGCGCTTCGACATCGACTACCAGACGGCGTTGCGCCGCATGGAGTCTGCCGGCGCGACCCTGACCACCACCGAAGCCGCGCTCTTCGAATGGTGCGAGCGCAGCGGCACGCCGCAGTTCAAGGAAATCAGCCGCCTCGTGCGTGAAACACCACCAGCCACTAGCCACTAGCCACCAGTCACTCCCCCATGCTTCCCCCCGTCGCCCCGCCCATCCGTCTGCTGCTCGGTCCTGGTCCCAGCGAAATCCACCCGCGCGTGCTGGCCGCCATGGCCGAACCGACGGTCGGGCATCTAGATCCCTACTATCTGTCGCTGATGAACGACATGCAGCAGTTGCTGCGCGGCGTCTTCCGAACGGAGAACAAGATGACGTTGGCCGTCAGCGGCACCGGTTCGGCGGGCATGGAATGCTGTGTCGTCAATCTGATCGAGCCGGGCGACTCGATGGTCGTCTGCGTCAACGGCGTCTTCGGCGGGCGAATGGTCGATGTGGCCGAGCGGGCCGGCGCCAAGGTGACGCGCGTCGAACGCCCCTGGGGCGAAGTGTTTGAACCGGCGCATTTGAAAGACGCCTTGAAAGCCAAGCCCAAAGTGGTGGGCATCGTGATGGCCGAAACTTCAACCGGCGCCCATCAGCCGCTGGAAGAGATTTCAAAGCTCGTTCACGACGCCGGCGCGCTGCTGCTGGTCGATGCCGTCACCTCGCTGGGCGGAATGCCGGTCGAGGTCGATGGCTGGCAGATCGACGCGATTTACTCCGGCAGCCAGAAATGTTTGAGTTGCCCTCCGGGCTTGGCGCCGGTTTCGTTCGGACCGCGGGCGATGGAGGCACTCGGGCGGCGTAAGACGAAGGTGCAAAGTTGGTATCTCGATCTTTCAATGCTGGCTAAATACTGGGGCGAAGAACGGGTGTATCACCACACCGCGCCGATTAACATGACCTACGCTCTTTACGAAGGCTTGCGATTGCTCGACGAAGAGGGCTTGGAAAAGAGTTTTGCCCGGCATGCCTTGAACCACCAAGCGTTGGCCGCCGGGCTAGCGGCCATCGGCATCGACTACGCCGCCGCCGCGGAACATCGGCTGCCTACGCTCAACGCGGTGCGCGTGCCTGCGGGCGTCGACGATGCCTGGGTACGGCGCGAGCTGCTCACACGGTTCGGCATTGAGATTGGCGCGGGGCTGGGCGATTTCAAAGGCAAGGTCTGGCGAGTCGGGTTGATGGGCCATGCCTCGCGCGCCAAGAACGTGCTGTTGTTTCTGTCCGCGCTGGAGCAACTGCTGGGCGAGCAGAAGCACCGTTTTCAAGCCGGCGCCAGCATCGCGGCCGCCAACGCGGTTTACTCGGGACGCGCGTAACGCGCAGTAGGATGGCCTTCCAGGCCGTCTAGATTTATATCTGACCCTCGCGCCCGAAGAGGCGATTCGGCGGGCGCGCGCCAGCCAGGGAAGCGAATGCTAAGGCGGTTAAGAAGAGCAAGCGCAAGAGGGGCCAGCGCGTGTGGCTCGTGTTTGTTGTATCACCACCCGAATGTGGAAGAAGTATCTTCCAGATCTTTCGGAGCCTGCATATTCGCAGCTTGCATGCCCCAATCTTCCTTGACACCCTTGTAGGTGCCGGCGGCATTCTTGGCGTCTCTGCCGCCGAACGGCCACCAATTACCGGGCGCGGCACAGCCCGACACTTCCACGCAGAGAATGGCGAGAGCCGCGAAGGTAAGCCGTCGCATATCCGTGACTCCAAACCGTCACCGGCAAAGCTGGTCGAACCTATAGCGATTATCGGCATAGCGAGCAACGCCGGTTGAAAGGCCGACGCTCAATTCCTGTGCCGAAAGTCCGCCGACCCCGTATCTTTTTGGGTAGTGAGCGATCAGTGTGGTGCTGGCCGTAGGACACAACTTCTCCGACTGGATAGACGCGGACGCCACCCAGCCGGGGCTAATTGCTCGTTTCGCGGCGCATGAGCGAGACGGCCTCGAGTGTCGCCGAGCCGAGATATTGCGGCACCGGCAGCCAACTGACCGACTTATACGGAATCGTCACGGTCACCTGGACGCTCTGTCCGTAATTGGCGCTGCTGGGCGGATTGGGCGAAACTGCGGTCGTGGCGCCGCTGATGCCCGCGGCACTGAGATAACGGTTCACCGCGTTGTCGACATCCGATTCTTGCGCGCCGTCGAGCACTCCGGCCCGCGCGCCTTCGTGGGCGGCGTTGGTGAGCAGTTCTTCGACCATCATGGCCCGCGTGAACTCGATCACGCCGAGCACCACCAGGAAAAACACCGGGGCGACAAAGGCAAACTCCACCGCGGCCGCCCCGCGCCGTACCTTGAATCGCTTCATGCTCCGCCGCATCGCTCTGCTCCATTCGTCGGTTGGAATCACTCACCACTCACCAATCACCAATCACCACTCTTCACTCACCACTCTTCATTGCATGGGCGTCGCTTGCCGCTGCATGACGGTGTTGGCCGTCAGCGTGGCGCTGCCCAAGAACCACGGAGCGGGCACCCAACTGACCGATCGGTAAGGAATGCTCACCGTGACGTTCACTTGGGTGCCCGACGGCGTCGACGACCCCAGATTGGCGGGCGAGACCGAGACCGTCGCCCCCGAGATTTTCATGGCATTGAGGTAGGCACTGGCGGCCGCCGTAGCGTCGCTGGCCTGGGTGCCGTCGACGCTACCAATGCGTGCGCCCTCGCGCGAGGCGTCGGTCAAAACTTCCTGCACCATGATCGCGCGACCGAACTCGATCGCCCCCACCATGAACAAGAAGAAGACCGGCGCCACCATGGCGAACTCCACCAGCGCGGTCCCGCGCCGCTGGCGCGCTCGTCGGACTTGATGCCTGGTGCGGTTCATGGACTTTCCTCAGCTTTCCTTAAGACGTCGTTCAATGAACCAGGAAAACGGGCGAGTAGACCCCGTTCAGGTTCGAGCCATTCGCGGCCCAGCCCGTTCCACCTGCGCCCATCGCGCCCAGGGTATAGATCGGCGCCTGCTGCACCGCGAGGTGCTTGCTGCACATCGAGCCCGTCAAATTGACGTCCATCACGCGCACACCGCCGAAGCCGACGATGTCGTAGGCGGCATTGCCGCCATTGCCGACCACCGAGCTGAAGATCGGGATGATGCGGACCTGCCCGATGATCGAGGCCAGGGCGTTTTTAGTGCCGGCGCTGATGCCGGGCTTGGCCGGCAAATACAAGTTGCCGGTGCTATCGAGCTGCAGCTTGCCGCCGTACGACGAAAGATCGCTGGGCAACAGGCCATTCTCAATTTGCCGCACCAAGGTCGAGGTTCCATTGCCGCCAACAAGCACCGTGCCGCGGTTGCCGGGCGAACCCGTGTCCTGCGGGAAGAGGTTGACTTCCAGGACCCCGTCAGGACCGCTCGAGACCGAGCCGTCGTCGGGGTTGTACGACCAGTCATCGGTGCCCGAGCCGGCCAACAGCGCCGTCCAAGTCGCCTGATCGAGCGCGTACGGCAGGAACATCAGCGAAGCCGTGGGCTGCGTCGATCCCGGAGGCACCGAGCTGGGAATGGTAAAGCCGTTGAAATTGTTGAAGAAGGCGGCGGTGGCCGTGGCGCTGGTCGCCTCGCCGGTCACGCCAAAGATCTTGCCGAAGAAACTGGGCACCAGCCCGTTTTCGCTCGACGAGCGGCGAACCGTCACCTGCACCGCGTTGTATTGGTTGGCGTCGCCGCCCGTTTGAATCGCGCTCGGCTGACTGGGATCGGGCATGTAACCGATCACGACATCGTCCGAGGAAAGCGTGGGTGACGCGCCGCAGACTTTATTGGCCGCCGCATATTGAGCCGCGACGCCCGGTGCCATCGTGGCGTTGTAAGCCGGATTGACCGGCGCACCCGGCGTGGGGGTGTAGACCAACTGCGCGCAGGCGGCCAGCGCCGCGGCGTCGGCGGTGCGCTGCAGTTCCGTCTGGCTGTTGGCCAGATACCCCAAATCGACGGCAAAGGCCAACAGGCCCAGCATGGCGATCATCAACAGGCAGGCCAAAACGGCGACCGCCCCATTCCGCGTTCGTTTCAGGTTGTTCGTGTGGTGTCTCATGGTGCGCTCCTCGTATGTTCCGGGTGCCCGCCGGGCCGATGACCAGCCCGGCGAGCGTTGATATCAGACCTTTACTGCTGGGGATGAACCACTTGCGGCGTGGTGTCCTGCTGAATCAGTTTTCCGTTGGCGTCGTACCAACGCACGCCCACGAGCGTCAGCGAGCTGACCAGGTTGCTGGCGAAGCTGACTCCCGAGTTGGTGAGCGAAACGTTGGGATCGTATCCGTTCAGGTTGGCCAGCGGCGTGCTCACCGAGAGCAGAACATTATCGCCCGAACCGCCGAACTTGCCCCAGGTCTGCGACTGGCCGTTGGTCACCTGGAACGAGAGAACGCCGGCGTTGAGCCACATGTTCTGGGTCCAGGTCACCGTCTCTCCGGCGGTTCGCAACATGCCCGCCTCAGGGAAATTGCAATACATCATCGGATCGTTCGGGTCCCAGACGTGCATTTGCAATCCGCCCGCCGCATAGTCGGGCTGGGTGTGGTAGTTCAAGTCGAACGCGCAGTAGGCGTCGTTGGCGGTCAGCGGCGAAATTACGCACGTGACCTGCGGACCGTTGAGATTCGCGTCGGGCGTGAGTAGCACCAACTGCCAATCTTCCTCGACGCGAAAAACGTCGGAGCTGGGAGCTTGTGCTTGCACGGCGCTGGCCAGCGCAATGACGCAGGCCGCCGCCGGCACGAGTAGCCAACGCAGCAATGCTTTGGATCGTTTCTTTTTCATGACATGCGCCCTCCGCAGAAGTGATACGACACGCGAGGTGAAATTGCCCGGCGATCGAGCGAAAGATGTGAATGCCTGATCGCCTATTAAGAAGCCTAGTTCACAAACGTCGGGCAGGCGGTTCGTGAACGATCAGAAACGACGGAAACGCCGATCTCGCAAGAAGATAGGCCACCGCAGGCCGGCGGCGCGATTCGACGGCTGCGGGGGTGAGGGCGGCTGAGCCCGGATTTCGCCGTAGGTAGCGGCGAAGCGCGCCCTTAGCCGGCATTCACGTTCGGAAATGTAGTCCCGACGCTTGGCGTCTGTGGGGAACGGACTCCGTTCCGTGACCTGCCAATTGGCCTCATCCCGTCGTAACGGCTGGTGGCTGGGGCAGAGGCTTGCCGATGCCCCGGAAGCGGATCAGCCGGGGCATCGCTTAGGCTCTGCCTGGGCTGCGCAAAATCTTGGTTCCATCGGGACATCGCTTGCCATTTTTTGTTCCGCCACGACGGGGCTTGCCCCGGCTTGCCCCCGTCGAGCGATGACTGACCAGCTAGATGAACCCGCCCACCGGGACAAGCCCGGCGGTGGCGGAGCGGAACAAAAACCGACCTAAACTCAGCGTCGCGTGAGGCCCCAAAACGATACATTTTGCGCAGCCCAGGCTCTGCCCCAGCCACCGGGGCACTTGCCGAACATGTTCGTCAAAGCCGATCAAGGCCGATACCGATGATGAATGCGCGAACCGATCAAACGTTTCGTCGCCTACGCCAATTCCCAGCCCTTGCGATAAGGCCGATGCAAGAGCTCATCGGCCGCGGGGCAATTCTTGGCCTTTAACTGCTCGGCGTCCCACTCGATGCGTTCGCCCAGACGATACGCCACGTCGCCCAACAGCACGGTTTCGGTCAAGGCGCCCGAGTAATCGAAGTTGCACGTGGTCGGTGCGCCGGTCTTGCAAGCGCGAATCCATTCGGCATGGTGGCCGATCGAACGCTCGATGGTCGGCTTGGGCGGCTCGTAGCCGGCGAAGTCCGCTGCCGGGTGCAGCTTCCAACTGCCATAGTCGGCGCGCAGCATCCCGCGCTCGCCGACAAACAGGTTGCCGCCGCCGCCCGTCGAAATGTCGTGAATCGTCGGCGGGATTTTGTCGCCGTCGTACCAGGTGAGCTTTAGCGGCGGCAACTCGCCGCCGGCGGCGAACTCATATCGCACTATCAGCCCCAGCGGGCAGGTCTCCGGATGAACCGGCGGGCCTTCCGCCGCGATCGTCGTGGGCGCCCGCAGCTTCAAGGCCCAGAAAGGCAGATCCATATGGTGGCAGGCCATGTCGGCCAGATTGCCTCCGCCGAAATCCCACCACTTTCGCCAGTTGGCCGGCAGATAGGTGGGATGGTAAGGGCGCTCGGGCGCGGGGCCAAGCCAGAGCTGCCAATGCAAATGGCTGGGCACCGGCGGGGTTTCTTTGGGCCGGTCGCCTCCGCCCCATTGCCTGCCCGCCCAGGTATGGACTTCGCGCACCGGCCCGATGGCTCCCGACTGAATGATTTCGACCACGCGGCGATAGTTGTCGCTGGCATGGATTTGCGTGCCCATTTGCGTGGCGGTTTTCGATTCGGCGGCGGTCCGCGCCACCAGCCGGGCCTCGTAGACATCGTGGGTGAGCGGTTTTTCGCAATAGACGTGTTTGCCCAGCCGCAGCGCCATCACGGTGGCCGGGGCATGCACATGGTCGGGTGTGCAAACCGTCACCGCGTCCAGGTTCGGCAATTCGAGCAATTCTCGAAAATCGCGGAACCGGGCCGCCTTGGGAAATTCGGCGGCCGCCTTGCCCAGATAATGGTCGTCAATATCGCACAGGGCGACAATGTTTTCGCCGCGCACATTCTCAATGCTGAACCGGGCTTGGTTGGCCGTGCCAATGCAGCCAATGTTCAACTTCTCGTTGGGCGACTTGCTCTCGGCGGCAGGCAGGCTGCTGAAATAGCCGCCGGTCAACATCGCCCCGCCAAGGAGCCCGGTCTGCTTCAAGAACTCACGGCGAGGGGTGCGATTTGGCATGGGGTTCTCCGGATGCAACGAGATTGGGTTGTAGAGCCAGCCAGTATAATAGTGACAGGCCGCGCGAAACGGAAATCACCGGCGCCGCTGCCCGTCGGCGAGGCTGCCCCGTGAGGGCATCCCCAGCCGACCGGCTTGACAACGGCGCGCCGTGGCGGGACGATTCTGACGGAGGAAACACTCATGCCAATCTTCGCGGCCGGCGATGACCTGACGCACGTCATCTCCATTGTCATTTTGATCGCCATCATCGTGGCGGCAATGATTTTTGGGCTCGTGTTTGCGCGTTATTTCCGGTTTTGGATCCAGTCGGTCAGCACCGGCGCCGCCATCGGCATCCTCGATCTGCTGGGAATGACCTTCCGCAAAGTAAACCCGGCAGTCATCGTCCGCAGCAAAATCATGGCGGTGCAGGCCGGCCTGGGGGATAACACCGGCATTACCAGCAAAGCCCTGGAGGCCCATTATCTGGCGGGCGGAAATGTGCCCTTGGTGATCCGAGCGATCATCGCCGCCAATAAGGCCAAAATGATCGACCTCGACTTCAAGCAGGCCACCGCCATCGACCTGGCCGGACGCAACGTACTCGAAGCGGTGCAAACCAGCGTCTACCCTAAGGTGATCGACTGCCCCGGCCGCAACTCGGGCCGGCAGACGCTCGATGCCGTGGCCAAAAACGGTATCCAGCTTAAGGTGAAGGCGCGGGTCACGGTGCGGGCAAACCTGCGGCAGCTCATCGGCGGAGCCACCGAAGAAACCATCATTGCCCGCGTGGGCGAAGGCATTGTCAGCGCCATCGGCTCGGCCGAGTCGCACGCCGAAGTCTTGGAAAACCCCGATCGCATCTCGAAGGTGGTGCTGGCCCGGCGGCTCGATTCGCAAACGGCGTTTGAAATTGTCTCGATCGACATCGCCGACATTGATGTAGGTGACAACATCGGCGCTCGCCTGCAGGCCGATCAGGCCGAGGCCGACACGCGGCGGGCACGCGCCAGCGCCGAAAGTCAGCGCGCGATGGCCGTAGCCCGAGAGCAGGAAATGGTGGCCACCATCGAAGAGAGCCGTGCCCGACTGGTCGAAGCCGAAGCCGAAGTGCCCAAAGCAATTGCCGACGCCATCCGCCACGCCAAGTTGAGCATTTTCGATTATTACAAGCTGCGCAACGTGCAAGCAGACACCGAGATGCGCACGGCGATTGCGGGCAGCGGCTCGCGCCAGCCTGCAAGGGTGCAACCATGAACCGATGGCCGCTGCTCTTGGCCGATGCCGATACGATCAAGATCATTCTCGTGGTCGTGGCAGGGTTGATTGCCTTGGTAAAGCACTTTTTCGACGCGAACGCCAAAGCCCAGCCGCGGCGACCTGTGGCAAAGCCCGACGCCCGTCCGCGCCCCAAGCCGCCGGCGGCGCCTGCGGGCCGACCTGCGCTGCCCGGCGATGTCAATGAGTTTTTGCGTCGTGCGGCCGAAAAGCGAGCCGCGGCGCAGCGCTCGCAGGGCCATGAACGGGGCTCGCAGGGCCATGAACGGGGCTCGCTGGGTAGCGAACGCGGCCCGCTGGCCAATGAGCCCGAACCGCCGCGGCGGCTGGTTACGTCGCAAGCGGAAGCCTTGCCGAGTGAAGTGATCGACGCTCAGGCGGTGGACGAAGCGCACTTGGCCACGCGCATGGGCGACCGCGTCGAGCAGCATCTTGGCACGGGAGAGTTCGATGAGCGTCTCGGCCACTTGACGCACGTTGACCGTTCCGAAGCGGCCTTCCAGGCCCATTTTCAACAGACGTTTCAGCACCACGTCGGGCAACTGGAGACGCAGGCCAGCGAAACGGCGGCGCCGCTGGCCGCCGACGCCCCCTGGGCCGCGCTCTTGGCCGATCCGGCTAACATGCGCCAGGCCATCGTCTTGAACGAAATCTTGCAGCGTCCGGTCGATCGCTGGCAATGATTTCGGCCGCACGGGCAGAACACCTGATTACCGAAGGACTGAATTTCGCATGACCATTCCTCAGATCGTTCCTGGCAAAACGCGGCTGGGTTGGATTGGCGCCGGCGTGATGGGCGCCAGCATGTGCGGCCATCTGTTGGCGAAAGGTTTCGCGGCGACGGTGTTTAACCGCACCAAAAGCCGCACCGAAGGGCTGGTGGCCCAGGGCGCCCGTTGGGCCGATTCGCCCCGGGCGGTCGCCGAGGCCTCGGATGTGGTGTTTACGATCGTGGGTTATCCGCGCGACGTGCGCGAGGTGGTCTTGGGGACGCAAGGCACGCTGGCCGGCAGCAAGCCGGGAACCATTCTGGTCGACATGACCACCAGCGAACCGGCCTTGGCCGAAGAGATCGCCGCCGAGGCTGCCCGGCGCGGTGTGCATAGCGTCGATGCCCCTGTGTCGGGCGGAGATATCGGCGCCAAGGAAGCCCGGCTGTCGATCATGATCGGCGGCGACAAGCAGGTGGTCGAGGCCTTGCGCCCCTGCTGGGAAGCGATGGGCAAGACCATTGTGCATCAAGGTCCGCCCGGCGCCGGCCAGCACACCAAAATGGTCAACCAGATTCTGATTGCCACGAACATGATCGGCGTGTGCGAAGCGCTGCTCTACGGTTACCGGGCCGGACTAGATCTGAAAACGGTGATGCAGTCAGTTTCGTCGGGCGCGGCGGGAAGCTGGTCACTGAGCAACCTGGGGCCGCGGATTATCGACAACAACTTTGCGCCTGGCTTCTTTGTCGAGCATTTTATCAAGGACATGGGCATTGCCCTAAGCGAGGCCCGCCGGATGAAGCTTTCGCTGCCCGGATTGGCACTGGCCGAACAGCTTTACGTAGCCTTGGCGGCGCAAGGCCACCAACGCGATGGCACTCAAGCTCTGCACCTGGCCCTGGCATCCCTCTCGGGCATCGACTGGAAGGGCCGCTAAAGGATCGTGCACGATCATGGGAAGCCATGTCAAAACCGATTAGCATGGCGTGGCATTCCGCCGCACCATGCGTTGTCGCCAGCTCACTCGATCCAGCCGCCGCCCAAGACACGATCGCCGTTGTAACAAACCACCGCCTGTCCCGGCGCCACACCGGCGCGCGGCTCGCGCAATGCAACGTGCATCCGCTCATCGGCGAGCACCGTCACCGTCGCGGGCGTCGGGCCGCTGCGGTAACGAATCTGAACCGTACAATCCAACGGCGCGACCGGCGGATCGACGAGCCAGTTGGTCTGGCGGGCCGTCAGCTCATCGCGCAAAAGCTCGTGCCGCTCGCCAATCACCACGCGCCGCGCCTCCGGCTCTAGCCGCACCACATAGCGCGGCTCGCCCAGGGCCACGCCCAGCCCCTTGCGCTGGCCGATCGTAAAGCTCTCGATTCCCTCGTGATGCCCCACCACGACGCCGTCGGTGGTGACGATCTCGCCCGAACGATCATCCGAGCTGCGGCGACGCACAAACCGGGCGTAGTCGCCATCGGGGACAAAGCAGATTTCCTGGCTGTCTTTCTTGTCGGCCACACGCAGGCCCAGTTCGCGGGCCATCCGGCGAATTTCCGGCTTGCGGTAGCCGCCCACCGGCAACATGACCCGCGAAAGCACCGAGCGAGCAATGCCAAACAGCACGTACGACTGGTCTTTGCCGCCATCGAGCCCGCGCAACAGCGCCGGCGACTCGCCCGGCGCGGCCGTCTCCAGCCGCGCGTAATGCCCGGTGGCAATCCGTTCGGCTCCCACGCTATCGGCATAGTCGAGCAGCTTGCCAAACTTCAGCCAGTTGTTGCAGACCACGCAGGGGTTGGGCGTGCGACCGGCGGTGTATTGCTCGACAAAGTAATCCATGATGCGGCCGAACTCGTCGGCGAAATCCACGGCGTAGAACGGAATGTCGAGCCGGTCGGCCACGCGCCGCGCGTCGGCGGCATCGCTGGCCGTGCAGCACCCTTGCTTGTGCGGAGTCGAGGCGATGATCGGCAGCGAGCCGGCCGGTCCCGCGCCGCCGTCGCAAGTTGCGGGCGAGCTTTCACCGTGCCGCATGAACAGCCCGATCACCTCATGCCCGGCCGCGCGCAGCAGGTGCGCCGCCACACTGCTATCCACCCCTCCCGACATTGCCAGCACGACACGAGCCATGGTTTCAGTGTAGGTGGAGCGTGCCGGGCGCCACAAGCCGGGCTAGAGCATCCCTGCCAGCTTCCGCAAAATCCACTCGGCCACCAGCAGGCACAAGAACACCGGCATGAGCAGCCAGTGGTTCCACAGCGGCAGCGGCGGCAAGGCGTCGGTTTTTATTTGGCGGCCCTCGGGCAAGTCGGCCAACAAGCTGGCGGCCGAAAGCAAATTGTACGCGCGGCCGCGCGTGTCGGCGCTGGCCCGGCGCAGCGCGGCCACGTCGGTTTGCAAGCGGGCTCGCTCACCCGGCGGCGCCACCACGCGGAAGTCGGTGGCCGGCGGCTCGCCCGGCATCGCGGGGGCCGCCACCCACACGTGATAGCCGCCGTCGGCGCCCGCCGTCAGCACTCCCTCGAACACGCCGCGGTTCGAAGCGTTGCGTGCCAGCGGCAGCCGCTGGTTCTTGTCGCCTTCGCGCTCGATCATCACCGTGACGCCGTCGTTTTCCGGCGGAGCTTGCCGCTCGTCGAGAAAACGCAGCCGCAGCCGCACATTTTCGCCCCGCCGATACTCACGCCGGTCGGTGGTCAGCTCTGCCGAACGGTCTTTGCCTAGCAGCTTGGTCCGGCTGAGATAGCGAATCGTCTGAATCCAGTATCGGGCAAAGAACACGTCGCCCACGCGAAACCGCCAACGCCAGGTTTCGTCGGTGGCGTGAAAGACCACCTTGCCCGAACCCACATATTGCATGGCCACCAGCGGCAAACGCCGGGCGTCGCTGGCGGCCCGCAGCGGATGTTCGGCCCAGACCCGCGCGCCGGGCTTAAGCGCCGGCGCCTCGAAAAACCAATACAGCGGCGGCAGCTTGCGCCACACCTCGAGCGTGTCGGCGGGCGTGTCGCCCAATTGCATCGTCGGGCCGGTCAGGCCCAACTCGGTCGGCTGCATTTGGAACGGCTCGTTGACCGCGCGGCCCGGATCGGCGCCTGCCGACCCGGCAAACTCGATCGGCAACAACTCGGCCAGCGCGGTATCGCGGTATTCCACCGGCGTGTAAAGCGGCCCGGAGACAAAAATCACGCCGCCGCCTTTCTCCTCGACAAAAGCCACCATGTTTTCCAACGCCGAGGGGCTGAGAAACGACGGATTGACATCGCCGAAGATCACCACGTCATATTCAAACAACTCGTCGCGGCGCACCGGAAAAACCGCTAGGGCCGTTTCGTCGAGCTGTACGTATTCAGGATCGGCTTCTTGCAGAACCGTGCGCACGCGCACCGTTTTGTCGCGCTCCAGCAGGTTCTTCAGATAGCGAAATTCATAGCTCGGATACGACTGCACGAGCAACACGCGCACCTGTTCGTCGCGCACGCTCACGCGGCGCTGCTGGCGATTGTTTTCGCGCCGGTGCTCTTCGGCCAGCGGCTCAATCTCGACCACATAATCAAAGTCGCCTACTTCGGAGGGCCGATAGGGCAGCCGCACGCGCTGCGGCTCACCATCGGCGCCGAGCGTGATGCTGGTCTCGGCCAGCGGCGCTCGCTCGCCTTTCTGCCGCAGCACGACCGGCAGTTGCCGGCCCTCCAACCCCGTGCCCGTCACTTTGAAATCAAAATTGACCACATCATCGACAAACACCACTTCGTCGACCAGCAGATCGGTCAGTTCCACGTCGCGGATGGGCGTCTCGCTGCCCAGGGCCACGGTGAACAGCGGAACGCCCTTGCGACGGGCCTGCGCCGCCGCGTCGCTTAGCGTATCGCCCTCGGTATTGATGCCGTCGCTCAGCAGAATGACCGCGCTGGGCAAACTGCCGCGAAAGTCGTCGAGCACGGTTTCGATGGCTTGGCCCAAGCGGCTCGACTCGCCGGAGGCTTCCAGCGCGCCGATGGCCTTCGCCACCTCGCTCAGATCGCCCGGTTGTGGGCGGGCCGCCGCCGATACAAAGTAGGTCTTGAGCTTAAAGCGGCGCCCCAGGACGGCCAGCAGCTTGGCGTCTTTGGCCGAGAGCAGGCTCTTGGCCAGATTCAGCCGCGAAGCTTCGCTCAGCCCCGCGGCCTTGAGACGCGCGGCCACCGCCTTGGCCAGCTTTGGGTCTTCATAGCGATCGACGGTGCCCATGCTGGCCGAGTCGTCGAGCAGCACGACCAGATAAGGCAGGCCGGTGCGGTTGAGCGACAGCACGAATTCGGCCAGCATAAACAGCAACAGGCCGACGAGCGTCAGCCGAAGGGCGGCCAACAGCAACCGGAACGCGCGACCCGCGGCGGAGATTTCGCGAGCATACCAGAACAGCACCCAAGCGGCCGCCAGCGAGACGAAGACCAGCGTAGCCCAGGGCGCCCAAGTCCAACGATCATCGAGCGTCCAGGCAGTTCCCTCGCCCGTACCGGCGGCGGGGATTTCGAGCCACCGTTCCAACCACTGGGGTAACGTGCCGTGCATGCCATCATCGTACCAGCCAGCCCCCGCCCCGCGACAGGGCGGGCGACCGTTGCTGCTCACTCGCAAGGCGATTTCAGCGGCCGCCGTCGATGACGTTTCCCTGGCCGATTGGCTCGGCGGCGGGTGGCAGGGGAGGAACGGGCGGAGGAAGCGGCTGCGCGGCGGCACGCATCAGCACGTCGGGCGGCAGCCCGGTCGCCGCCGTCACCACTGCCGCCGCCGACGCCAACTCGTTGAGCGTGTCGAGATGAGCGCGCTTCAATTGCAACAGGCTGGTGCGGGCAGTAAAGATCCGCATCACGTCGACTTCACCTTCGCGAAACTGCTGTTCGAGTCGCGCCATCTCGGTGGGCAGGCCATCGCCCAAGTCGAGCGCCGACTCGGCGGCCAATTGCCGCGCTCGCTCGTAACGGTCGATCGCGGTGCGGACCTCGATCTCGGCCCGGGCCCGCAATTGCTGAGCGGTCACTTGCTGCAAGCGCAGCTCTGCCCGGCGCTGCCGCACCAGCGGCTTGCCGGTGTTGGCCACGGGCACATCGACCTGCCCGCGAAAGCCAAAGTATTTGATGCCGAAATCGTCGGACTGATAATAGGGACCGATGATCAGGTTGGGCACGCGGCTCGATTGGGCCAGCCGCACGTTGGCCTGAGCGGCCGACATGGTCGAAGTGGCGGCGCGCACGTCAGGCCGCCCGGCTGCCAGTTCGCGGACGATGGCTTCGCGGCTGTCTTGCCGCCCGATGGCGAGTTGCAGGGCGGGAACGCGGCCCAGCGTTTGGGCATTGATAGGCAGCCACTCCAAGGCAGGCAACTCGCCGACCGGCTCGAAGGCGAAGTCGATCGGCAGGTTCAGTTGGCGGCGCAAGGCGAGCAGCGCCGTCTGGTAATTCGTTTCCGCCAGGCGGGCTTGTTGGCGCATCGAGCGCGCGTCCATGCGAATGGTGGCCACGTCGCTGGCGGCGGCATGGCCGGCGGCGAATTGCCGCTCGGTGATGGTCAAAAGCTGCGCGCTCAGTTCGGCGGTGGCCCGCGCCAGGTCGCGCAATCCGCGCTGATACAAGGCCGTGAAAAAGAATTGCTCGGTTTGCGAGATATTCAGCAGCTCAGCCTGATAGACGGTCCAGCGCACCGCTCGCAATTGCGCTTCGGCGATGCTCGTTCGATGCTGCCGCTGATGGGCCAGCTCGAAGGTTTGCATCACCAGGTAATACTGATAGATTTTCTGGGCCGCGTTCGATTCGGCCTGCTTCGCGGCGGCCGGCGCTTGTTCGACCGGCGTCGCCTGAAATTGAAAGAACGGATTAAACGGAAAGGCGCGGGCGACGCCCAATACCGCCCGGCTCACGCCCTCGGTCTGTCTGATGGCGAGCAGATCGGGGTTTTGTTCGAGCGACGTTTCCAGCGCCGCGGCCAGCGTGAGCTGCGCGGGCATGCCCGGCTGCTGAAAAGGAGGACTACCTTCCAATCGCGCCGCTTGGGCCTGCGAAAAGGGTTGGTGTGCGGCCAGCCTGTTGGCTGGTCGGAATGCGACGGTCGACGTCGGGGGCGAGGCGTTGTTGGCCGGAGCAGGATTTGCTGACGCGCTTGCCGCTGGGACGTTCGGCAACCCTGCGCTTGAACGACCGCCGGTCGCTGGGGCGAAGCGGAGTGGGCTGGCGGCCAGCGGCACAATCGGCCCCGCATCGCCCGCGCTGCGCCGAGATGATGCCGGTTGCTGGATGGTGGCGGGCTGAATGTTCGGGGCCGAGCGGTTTGACGCCGGCGCAATCGGGGCTATGCGGTTTTGACTGGCTGCGATGGCGGGCGTCGACTGCGTGTGGCCGGTCCGCTGCTGCGCGCGACAGCCCAGCAGCGTGCATGCCGCCAACACTGCCAACGCCGCCGCTCGGCGAACCCAATCGAGCTCAGCCGCGGCAAACCAGCGAAGACCTGCCCGACGCGCAAACATTGGCAATGATTCCGAGGCAAACGACTATTCCACCTTTCTTACATCGGCAGAATTTGCCGGGGCGTGAACCGGGTTGGGGGGGATCCAGTCGACGCCAACTACTGAGTTTGCCTGACTTAAAGCGCCTGGCTTCAAGCGCGGGCCGAGCGAGGGTGCAGGAACGCGTCTGCGCCGCGAACCTCGTGATACTCTGTAGGGAACGCCCTCCGTGGCAATCCCGTTCGGCACGAATTTTGCGCCATTTAGTTAATCAGTATTTGGCTTGGTCCACCAACATGGTTTGGCATAGTT
>JAICLL010000170.1 GCA_025927475.1 Pirellulales bacterium | reverse complement strand
TTTCCTTGATCCTTCGCTCCGCGAGCTTAGCATTTGACATGTCTTGTCCATCCTTGAACTTGCGTCCTACGAGTAAACCAAATCCCGGCCAGATACATTACTCGGCCCAGCCGACTCCTGCAAACCCGTTCCTGCGCCCAGGTCTGCATAGAACTGCACCTGATAACTTGACGTTCCCCGTTGGGGCGGGTAGGGTTATCTGAACCGGTTCGTCTCGTCCGTGTCAAAAAGTGCGTCCACTTTCATCGAGGAGCCAGTCATGAGTTACGCCGAAAATCCGTATCGCGCGCCGCTGTATACCATTGCTGCCAACGCCGCGGTCGATGAGCGGGCCGACTTCATCCGCAAGACGTATTTGAACCTGGGCGGCGCGGTGCTGGCCTTCGCTGGATTGGAAGCGGCCCTGCTTCAAACGGGCTTGGCCGAGAGCTTCGTTGGCGCGCTGTCGCAAACTCGGTGGGGATGGGCGATTGTGCTGGGAGCGTTCATGCTTGTCTCGTGGGTGGCCGAAAACTGGGCACGCTCAAGTGTATCGACCGTCACGCAGTATATGGGCTTATCGCTCTACGTCGTGGCCGAGGCGGTGTTGTTCCTGCCGCTGCTCTATATCGCCAACCGGATCGACGAGCGAGTGATTCCCACGGCAGCGCTGGCGACAGGAACCATTTTCATCGGCTTGACGGCCATCGTGTTTATGACGCGGAAAGATTTTTCCTTCCTCCGCACGGCGCTCGGTTTGGGCGGGCTGGTGGCGATGGCGCTGATCCTGGCCAGCATCTTCTTCGGCTTCAGCCTGGGCATGATCTTTAGCGTGGCGATGGTGGCCTTCGCCGGCGGCTACATTCTGTACGACACCAGCAACGTGCTGCACCACTACCGCATCGGCCAGCACGTGGCCGCGGCCTTGGCCTTGTTCGCGTCGGTCGCGCTGCTCTTCTGGTACATCTTGCGGATCGTGTTGGCGTTCACGCAACGCGACTGAAATCGCGTGCGGCCAGGCGGTGGCGATGCCGACAATCAGCCAATTCTGTGGAATCCATGCCGCACGGCTCCTGGATAATGGGAGCGTCGATGATAAACGAGGCGCGTTAAACCACCGGGCGGCCGAGCCGCCGCAGCCGCGCTTCCATTTTGCCGGCGGATCGGGCGACACGCCGCCAGAGCGGTTTCCAATCGGCGGGATGCCAGCGGCTGTCGCCTCGGGAGAGCTCGCTCAAGTACGCCCGTAAAAACCGCAAGCGATCGCCGTTGCTCACCCACGGATGCGCAACAAAACTAACCGCCAGCCGAGCCAGGTTCAACGCTTGCAACCAGCGGGGCAAGCGCCGAGTGATGCGCACGCTGTCGGCATCGATCAGCGAGCATTCGACGCCGTCGGGCCGCTCGACCACCAGCACATTGCACGCTTTCATGTCGCGGTGCGAAACATGCCAGCCATGCATGCGGCCCACCAACCGGCCCAAGGCGACCGCGGTTTGCCGCGTTCGCCGCCGCCGCTCGGCCTGCGGTCGTTCGCCCAGGCGCCAGGCAAAAAGATGAAGATTGGTCGCCCCCTCAATCCATTGCGTCACCAGGTAGCCTTCGCTGCGCAGGCCAAACCATCGCCGCTCGACCAGCGCCAGCGGCCGGGCGGTGGCAATGCCTCGCAACAGCAAGGCGTGGCCGAAATACCAGGCCTCGCGTGCCGGGCTGGGGCGGAAACGAAACAGCACCGCTTTCCACCAGTTTTTGGGGCGGACCCGCTTATACGCCACGTGCGTTCTCTGGCCGGCCAGCGCGAGTTCGGTCTCGACCACCACGTTGCGGTGGGCCAGCTTGCAGGGCTGGTGAAGGCCGCGCAGCAGCGGCAACTGCGGATCGTCAAGCAATTGCCCTAGGTCGCCGCGCGGGAATTCCGCGACGGCGATCGCGCGTGCATCGCCCCGAACGATCCGATAAAAACTGCGATTATCGACCAGTGAGCGTTTGTCGCGTCCGCGAGCGACGCGGCGGCGGCGCTGGCCAATCTGTCGCCAGAGCCCGCGCGCGGCGGTACGCACGTCGGCCAACCGCAGCTCCGGCCGCTCGGTCAAATACGCCCGCCAAAACCTTCCATAGTCGCTCCGCGACGCGAGCGCCGCCCACGCCGACCCCAACATCACCAAGCCCGCCGCCGAACGCGACCAACTCAGGCCGCGCGACAGCCGCACGCTTGGCAGGTCGATGAGAAACAACTCGGGCGACTGGGGACGATCACTGTCCTGCGGCCCGCCAGCCCGTACCAGAACATTTCCGGTGTGAAAGTCGCGATGGTCGACGCCGCTTTGGTGGGCCCGCGCGCAAAGCTTTGCCAAACATAGGGTCAGCTCTCGCCGCAGCCGGGCTTGCTTCGCCGGGTCGAACTGGGGCAGCACGCCGCGCGCATATTCATCGAATGTGCAAGTCTCGCCGAGGGCTTCCGTCACTAAAAAGCTATCGTACACCAGGCCATGCCGGCGATGCTCGCCCAAGGCCACTGCCGTGATCGTCGGCACCTGGCGACGAGCGGTCTCCAGGGAACGGGCATATTCGCGCCGCGAGGCACTGGCTTGAAACAGATGACGCGCAGCCCGCCACCAGCCGGGGCAGCGATAGTGCTTGACAAAGAAGCGGCGGTGCGCGGCATCGACCCGATACACCGTCCGGCGAGGGCCGTGCTTCACGCGCTGGGCTTGGCCGCTGGCGATCCACTCGTCCAGCCGCAAGCCCGCCGGACCAAGCAGCACCTCACGCCATTCAGGCGCCACGTGCCACTCGACGGCGCCAGTCGAGACCGCTTCCAGCGGCTGCCCCGATCGGGCGAGTTGACCTCCCTGCACCGCCGAATCCTCCAGCAGGCTTAAAAAACTCCTTCGGCGGGGTTGTAGCCCAACTTGGCCGCGAGGTCCAGATCGGCCCGCGATTCCTCCAACTTGCCCAGTTTGTCATACACCTGACCACGGTGGTGGTACATCACCGATAACTCGTGGTCGAATTGCCGCTGGTAAAAGGGATGGTATTCCGCGGGCGCCTGCCGCAGCAAGAAGCGGCGAAATTCGTCGGTCAGTTGGATGGCCAACTCCAGATCGGCCAAGGCGTCGTCATATCGCTGCTGCAAGAAATAGATGTAGCCCCGCGTGTCGAGATACGCCGCTTTCTGACTCTTGGCGACGGCCACCACCGCCATCGAAGACTTGTGTGGCATCAGGCTCTCGTGGGCCAGGTTTTCTTCAACCATCGCAATCGCCTGCTGCACATCGCCCAGGGCTTCGTGCAGATCGACGCCCGCCAACGCACGAGCATACGCCCGGTTGTTGCGCGGCATGGCATCGCGGCTGGGGCTCAGTTTGATCGCCTGTGTCAGGTCGTCGATGGCTTCCTGGTGCCGATTTAGCCGCTGCAGCGCGGTGCTGCGACCCAAATAAGCCGGCGCATAGCGGCGATCGAGCTTGACCAGCGCGTTGTAATCCTCCAGGCTGCCTTCCACATCATTGAGCGTCAGCTTCAGATGGGCGCGCAGCTCAAGCACCAGCGGGCGATCGGGGACCAAAGCGGCGGCGCGGTTCACATCGGCCAAGGCGCCCTGGGGATCGCTGAGCCGCTCTTTCTCCTGAGCGCGTTGGAGCAACCGCCCGGCCAGCAACTGCTTGGCGCCCTCGGCGATGGGCGACTGAAAGATCAGGCCCACCAACACGGCGATAAACGCCAGCACCAACCCAGACCGCCAGACGATTTGAAACGTCCGCGACGGGCGCCGCCGAGCCGGCTCGTTGTCGAACGTCGCGGGAATCGGAAATCCGTGCTCATCGAGCCGCGGTGCGGGCGGGGGCATGCGTCTTCTCCTCGGTTGATTGACTTCCTTAAACGTATCTTGCCGGCCCGAGGGCGGCAAGGCGTTCGGCGGCTTCAGGGTTCAGGGATTGGCTCAAAACCGCTAGCCCCGGCCCTGGTGGCCGGCTGTGGTGTTGGTAGCCCCGGCCCTTGTGGCCGGCGAAGGTTCCGATAGATTCATGACTGTGCCGATTGGCCGACCCGAGACAGGGCGGTCCGCCGAATACCGCTGATGCTGTGAACTGCACTGATTTTGATTCTTGATTACGGAGCCAACCGATGGGCGCTCATCGCTCGACCCACAATAAACGCAAGAAAATCAAGCGGCGCATCAAGAACGATCGCACGCGCCTAGCCGCCGCCGAGCGAAAGGGCCAGGCCGCCTGACGCCGATCACGGCGCCTCGGCCTTCTTGGGCTTCATAATCGCCTGCAGCTCGTCCCACTGCTCGGGCGACACCGCGTCGAGATAGTTGAATTGGCCGGCCCCGTGCACCGATTCGCCGCCGTCGATGGTGATGCATGCGCCGTTGATGTAGCCGCTGTAGTCGCTCAGCAGATAGGCCGCCAGGTTCGCCAACTCCTGGTGCTCGCCCACGCGGCCCAGCGGAATGCGCGCGGTCGGATCGCCCAGATTACGCAGGGCGTCGGGCATGAGCCGCGACCAAGCCCCCTCGGTCGGAAACGGACCGGGGGCGATCGCATTGGAGCGAATGCCATATTTGCCCCATTCCGACGCCAACGACCGCGTGAGCGCCAACACGCCCGCCTTGGCCACCGCCGACGGCACGACATAGCCCGAGCCACTCGAAGCGTACGTCGTGACAATGTTCAGGATGGCGCCCGGCAGCCCAGCGGCGATCCAACGCTTGCCAAACGCCAGCGTGCAATGCACGGCCCCGCCCTGCACAATATCCACCACGGTTTGAAACGCGCGGTAGCTCAGCCGTTCGGTGGGGCAGATAAAATTGCCCGCCGCGTTGTTCACCAGCCCATGCACGGCCCCAAACCGATCGTAGGCCGCCGCGACCAAAGCCTCGACCTGATCGGTATTTCGCACGTCGCACGGCTGCGGCAACACTTCTCCCCCGGTTTCTTGCCGCAATTCGTCGGCCGTGCGATCGAGCACTTCGGCTCGCCGTCCGCAGATCACCACCTGGGCGCCCAGCGACAGCAGCGTCTGGGCCATCGAGCGTCCCAGACCGGTGCCGCCGCCGGTGATGGCCACAGTCCGCCCGCGAAACGCGCCGTCTTTGAGCATCGCATTTTGATGCGTGTGAACAGTCATCGGTGAGATCCATTGCATCGCCGCCGGGACATACAAGTCAACGAGTGTGCGTAAGACCGTAGGATGGGCCGAGCGCAGTGAGTCCACCTTCTGGCGGCAAAGGCGGCGCGGCAACGATCTTACCGCAAATGATGGGACTCGCTGCGCTCGGCCCACCCTACTCCGTGGCTGCCCGCCAAGCAAGTGCCCATGTCGATTCTCAAAACCGATGGCGAATGGTGTGGTGGACGTCCTTTAGCGCTCATTGCGAATGAACGGCAACTGCCCATCGGAGGTAAATGGTTGCGAGCCGCTCGCAATGGCCTTACGATAATGACGCAAGTCGCTCGCACGCCTTCATCGCTGGAAGTAACTTGGGCCGCTTGATTGGCACTGAAGGCGGGAATATGCGGACTGTTCAAGATCTCGGCTTAAAATCTTTTGGCGCGGAGTAACCATCTCATGCGATTGATGATTGAACGGCTGGCCTCATGCTACGCTCGACCGGCGCTTGCCGCCGTGCTGGTGATTTCGATGCTTTCGATGGCGGCCACGCACGCCGCCGATAGCGACACAGCCTCTCCAGCCTCGCCCGGGACCGAATCGTCCAAGCCGCCCGCGCCGCAAGTTGGCCTGGTGACCAACGACCCCAAGGCGTTTCAAGGCTACAATCTGCTGGCGCCGCTCAACTCGACGCAGACCTTTCTGTTCGACATGCAGGGCCGCGTGGTGCGCACCTGGCAGAGCGACTGCTCGCCGGCCCTGTGCGCCTATCTGCTCAACAACGGGCACATCTTGCGGGGCGGCTCAATCGGCGTCGAGGCCCAAGTGTTTGGTCCCGGTCCAGGCGTCGGAGGACGCGTTCAAGAATTTTCGTGGGACGGCGAGCCGGTCTGGGATTTTCGCTTCTATAACGCTCGGCAACTGCCGCATCACGATCTCACGCCGCTGCCCAACGGCAACATTGTGATGATCGTTTGGGACCGCAAGACCGCCGACGAAGCCCTCGCCGCCGGGCGGCGGCCCGAACTGACCGCCGACAGCCATTTGCTGGTCGATTCGCTCATCGAGATCAAGCCGACCGGACCCACCACGGGCGACATCGTTTGGCAGTGGCATTTGTGGGACCATGTGGTGCAAGATTTCGACAAGTCGAAGCCAAACTCTGGCAATGTGGCCGAGCACCCCGAACTGGTGAACCTCAACTATGGCGAAGACGCGCTGGCCCCCATCGCCGCCACCAAAGACGGGGCCGACAAGTTGAAAAGCGTGGGCTATGTCGGCGCCGCGGCGCCGCCGGGCAGGCCGAGAGCCAACCCCGACTGGACGCATTGCAATGGCCTGGCTTACAACGCCGACCTCGATCAGATCATTGTCAGCGTTCACGCCTTCAGCGAGTTCTGGATCGTCGATCACAGCACCACCACCGCCGAGGCCGCCAGTCACGCGGGCGGGCGGAGCGGCAAGGGCGGCGACCTGCTCTATCGCTGGGGCAACCCGCGCGCGTATCGCGCCGGCAAGAAAGAAGATCAGAAGCTCTTTGCCCAGCACAATGCCCACTGGATCGGCAAGGGCCTGCCCGGCGAAGGACACGTGCTGGTCTTCAACAACGGCGGCAACCGGCCCGACGGCAGTTATTCATCGGTCGATGAGCTGGTGCTGCCGGTTGATGCCCAGGGCCGCTATGTTCTCGGTCCGGGCGGCGGCTATGGTCCCGACTCGCCGGTCTGGAGCTACACCGCGCCGAAAAAGACCGACTTCTATTCGTTCTTTATTTCCGGCGCGCAGCGGTTGCCCAGCGGCAATACGCTGATCTGCTCGGGCGCCACCGGTGTGATGTTTGAAGTCACGCCCGATAAGCAAGAAGTCGTCTGGAAATATGTCAATCCGCTGAAAGCCGGCATGGGTTCGCCGGGCGGATTTGCCGCGCCTCCGCCGCCCGGCCAAATCATGACGTCCACCGTCCGCACCTTGCTGGCCATTTCGCCCGAGCAAGCGAAGAAGTTGGATGCGCTTCAACATGAGGTAGACGGGCGGCTGGCCAAATTGTTGACCGGCGAGCAGCAGAAGCAGCTCAAAACGCCGCAAGCGGCGAAGATGGCCGGTTTTGGGGCGTCGTTTCAAACGGGACAGGTTTTAACGCCGGGCGAACAAAGCCGGTTGAAGCTGACCGATGACCAGAAGAAGGAACTGGCTGAGATCCAAAAAGAGATCGACGCCAAGATCGAGCCGGTGTTGACCGAGGCGCAGCGCAAACAGTCGAAAATCGGCTTTGCGTTTGGCGGTCCGCCGCCGGGCGGTGCAGGCGGCCCCGGCGCTCCGCCGCGGCTCGGCGAATTGCTGCCCGCGCCGGTGCGCGAGGGCTTGAAGTTGACGGACGAGCAAAAGCGGCAGACGGACGATCTGCAGAAAGTGGCCGATGCCCGGCTCGAAAAGCTCTTGACCGACGATCAGCAGAAGCAACTCAACGACCCGAAAACCCTCGGCGCGCTGTCGCCGCCGGGGCAATTGATGTCGCCGGCGTTGCAGGCCCGACTGAAGCTTACCTCGGACCAGAAAAAGCAGCTCCGCACGCTTCAGGGCGAGGCCGACAAGAAGCTGGCCGAGATGTTCACCGAGGAGCAGAAGAAGCAGTTCCAGCAGATGCAGGCGAATGTTGGCGGTCTGGCCGGCAGGCCGGGCGGGCCTCCCGCTGGACCCGGTGGGCCGGGCGGCAGACCCGGTGGACCGCCGGGCGGACCAAATTTTCCCTCGAACCCCGTTTTTCGACTCTACCGTTTCGCGCCCGATCATCCCGGCCTGGCTGGCAAGAACCTGACGCCGGGCAAAACCATCGAAGAGATGCAAGCGAACGAAGCGGACCAGACCGCGCAAACTGCGGCGCGATCGGGTCGCGTGTCGGCCGCCGGCGCCCATGCGGAGTAAAACAGCATTCGCTTCGGCCAAGTTCGTTAGAGATGAGAATCATCTAAAGTTCCAGCTCGAATTCATTACAGTTACGCATGCCTGACTTCCGTATTGAACACGACTCGATGGGCGACGTTCGCGTGCCCGCCCAAGCTTATTACGGCGCGCAAACGCAGCGCGCCGTCGAGAATTTCCCGATCTCGGGCCAGCCGCTGCCGCCCGCGCTGATCCATGCGATGGGGCTGGTCAAGTATGCCTGCGGCGTGGCGAACCGCGATCTGGGCAAGCTCACCAAGACCGGCAAAAACCGGCTCTCGGATCAACAAGTGAAGGCCCTCCTCGACGCCTGCCGCGAAGTCGCCGCCGGCAGGTTCGACGATCAATTTCCGATCGACATCTACCAGACCGGCTCGGGCACTTCGAGCAACATGAACGCCAACGAGGTGATCAGCAACCGGGCGATCGAGTTGCTCGGCGGCGATCGAATGCAGGCCGCCAAGGCCGTGCATCCCAATGATCATGTCAACATGGGGCAAAGCACCAACGATACTTTCCCTACGGCGATTCATGTTGCCGTGGCCGTGGAGATTCAAGATCGGCTGCTACCTGCGCTTGCGCGGCTGCACGAATCGCTGACCAAAAAAGCCGCGCAGTGGGATCGCATCATCAAGATCGGCCGCACTCATTTAGCCGATGCCACGCCGTTGCGGCTGGGGCAAGAACTCGGCGGATTTGCCCGGCAAATTGAGCTATCGATGGAGCGGGCCAAACGGGCGATCGAGGCCGTGCGCGAGTTGCCGGTGGGCGGCACGGCCGTGGGCACGGGCATCAACACTCACCCCGAGTTTGGCCACCGCGTGGCTGTCGCCCTGGCCGCTGAAACAGGCATCGCCTTCGTCGAAGCGGCCAATCACTTCGAGGCCAACGCCCAGCGCGATGGCTTGGTTGAGTGTCACGGTCAGCTTCGCGCCATCGCCGTCACGTTGTTCAATGTGGCCAACAACATCCGCTGGCTTGGCTCGGGGCCGCGTTGCGGCTTTTACGAAGTGAAACTGCCCGACCGTCAGCCCGGTAGCTCGATCATGCCCGGTAAGGTGAACCCGGTGATGTGCGAAAGCCTGATGCAGGTGGCGGCCCGCGTGATGGGCAACGACCAAACGCTGGCTATCAGCGGAGCGGCGGGCGGACAGTTTCAGCTCAACATCATGATGCCTGTCATGGGCGCCACCGCGCTGGAGAGCATTTCGCTGTTGACCGGCGGAACGCAGGCGTTCGTCGATTTTTGCGTCGACGAGATGGAGGCCAACGCCGAAGCCTGCGAGGCCTCGGTCGAAAAGAGTCTGTCGATGGTGACCAGCTTGAATCCGTACATCGGCTATGAAAAGGCGGCGGCTTTGGCCAAAGAAGCCTTTAAGAGCGGCAAGACCATTCGCCAACTTTGCGAAGAACAGCGCGTGCTGCCAGCCGATCAGCTTCAGCAGGCGCTCGATCCCTTGAGCATGACCGAACCGCGCGAGTGAGGGCTATGCAAGCTGACTTTGATTGAACTGTGTAGTTATCTGGAGTATGATTCCACTAGATGCCGAAGAGGGCAACACGAGATCCGCCAATGACACGCTCATTATCGACGATTGCCTCGCCCCCCAACGCCGAGCGCGAGGCGGCATTTGATCGTGCAATTGCGGAAATCGCCGCCTATGGTCATTTAAAGGCTGGATGGGATTCTTACGCGGGGAGTGCGGCTTGCGAACAATCCGTTGAATTCTGCCGCGGGCTGCTGAGTGCGGTGCGGCAGTGCATTGAAGTATCGGTCCCGTTGGTGCGACCCATTAGCAGCGGGGTTTACTTGGAATGGCGCAAAGGGGAATCTAAGCTCTATTTCGAGGCAGACGAAAGCTCAGTTCTTTTTATCCAAACGACTGGTGAGGCGGTGATCTCTAGCGGCGACGACGACCGGTTCGATGTCTTTGCCGCCGCAACGCTCGTTCGTGCGTTCCACGGCGCCGATTAGTTAAGGATCCGGCGGCCGTGGAGGGTCACGATCTCAGCGACGTAATTGCGTTCGGCGAAGAAGAAGACAACGACCTCCTATTTCGCCGCCTAAGCGCCCGCGACCTGCGTGGTGACGGTTCCATCTTGGCGTCCCACGCGCCTCTCAAGCAATGGGAATGCGGGCTGTCTTGCGATTGGTCGGCGCTTGCATCGCCAAGAGACACGGTTCGATCACTTCCGAATCTGGTGCTGGCCATTCCGGTGTGGAAGTGTAGGCAGCTTGGGATCACCATCAAATACTGGCCGATCTTTGATCGGGGATCACAAGACTATAACCTCGCGCATTGCCTGCTTTTTATGCCGACGAGTTTGTCTGGTAAGGCCGCGAAGGGGCTATTGCGCGATGAGTTCCTCCGCGCCGCTTCCTACGTCATCACTCTCGTCTTGCGGCGGGAGCCGCGATTCCACCTCTGCTACGCGGTACGAAAGTGAGCGCACCAGTGCTTGAAGCCGTTCGATCTGCTCCTGCACGCCTTCGATCGTGGCCGGACCTTCGTCCACGGACGCAACCGCCTCTGGCGTATAATCCGAAGTCGGCCCGGCGGCATAACGGATGCCCGGGCGCGCGGGCGGACCATTGGCGCGCCTGGCGCGATTGTACGTCGCGCCGCCGTACTGAGGCGGCGTCTCACCATATCCGCTGCCCGCAGCGGGGGCAATGAAGTAACGCGCCGCAGGGCCGTTATAGCCCGGGCCCAATGCATGCGAGGCGGGTGACGGCGGAGGCCCGATGGCCAGCGGACCGCCGATAACTGGCGACGATTGCCCGGGGGCCGCGAGCACCGGCGGCTGGCTATAAGGCAGATCGGCTAGATGCTGCAACCGCTCGTCGACCCAGCCGCAAAGTCCCTGTTTCCAGCAGCGATCTAAGGCCTGCGCAATTGCCAGCTTGGTCGGTAGCTGGTCGGCGTGAAGCAACTTCAAAAAGGCGCCACCTTGCTGTGCGTTTTCGGCGCTGAGCACCTCGAGTTCGACCAGCGCATCGGCCAGCGCGTCGATTTCGTCGGGATCGAGTGTGCGAAGCACGTCAACGATGCCCAGCAGATACTCGCTGGCCAACGTGTTTCCGGTCAGCAACTCGCGGTAGTCGCGTCGAAAATCACGCGCCGAAAGCATGCGCAAACCTTGGTGTGCATAGCTCGTTGCCGCGGCATCGAGCGATTGCCAATGCAGCAACTGAGCGACCACCAGCGCCCACAGCGGTCCACCGCGCGGCGCCGAGAAGCCGTCGAAGGCGCGATCGCCGAAACTCCCCGGCGTTGCAAGCTGGCCGCGAGCCAGAAAAATCGCTTCTCCTCGCCAGAGGTCAGCCAACCAACCTCGTTGGCCAAACAACGAATCGCCGGACCAAAGGCCGACATAGGTCGCGAGCCACTTTAGCGCCGATGGTAAATCGTGGAACCGTGTAATCGCTCCGGGCGGGGCCGGAATCTGAAATCGCTCTCCCGCCGGCTCTTGAATCAGCAGCAGCAGTTCGTCCAAGGGCCTGAACAATCCATGCGCAGCGAGCTTGGCGACCACCGGGACGGCCCGCTCACACGCGGGAAGTTGGTCAAGTCGGCCTTGGGCTTTCGATTCTTCGCAGACAAATTCGGCCACGCAGCTCAGGGGGCGCTGGGCATCGGCCCGGTTTTCGAAGGTCGCGGTCGCGGCGTCGATCTCGGCCAGCCGCCGGGCATATTCACCGCGCGAAGTCCAGGTGCGCACCACGTTCGCTGCATCCGTTGCTTGACCATCTTTGTCGCCTTCCTGAGGCTTGTCAACGACGATGTGTTCGACCAAGCGCCCATCAGTAGCGTCAATTCGCAACGTCCGCGCATTCCAACGCGCGGTCAATACGTCTCCTTCCCACGAGCAGCTCGCCTGATGCTTTCGGACTACCGACAGCGCTCCGGACGCGGTTTGGGCGAGATGGAGCTTGAGATGCCTGCGTGTGCCGTTTCGGGCTTTACTGTGCGTGCCGGCGCCGAACATAAAGGCACTCCGCCCGTCCCAGCTCGGCGCGCCCCCAACCACCGTAAGCGAACCATTGGCGATCATGTGGGCTGGCGGCGGCACCGCCACGATTTTTCGCTGCTGCAAACAGGAATAAAGGCCGACTTGCTTCTCCGACATCACCACGGCCGCGCGGAAAGCCGACGCCTGGCGGTCTTCACCGCATTTGCCGTTTAGCGCCAGAAAACCTTCGCGCGGCGCGAGAACCACATCGGTCCATTCGTCGGCGCCGTGAAACGAGATGGCAATTTCATCGTCACCCGCGTCGAATGCCGCGACCCATTGACTGAATTTGACGAACGCCGCCTCCTCGCGCGAAAGCGGCTCGCTCAACGTTGGAGCAGCTAAATACTCGTCGAGGGCGAGCTTTGGCTGCCAGCCTTCTGCCCGCTCGGCCAATTCGTCGACTGGCCACTCACAACGAACGAATCGCCCCGACGCATTCAGGTTGCTGGCGATTTGCCCGCGTAAATCGCGGGTGAGCACTGCATCGCGGCCTATACCGAGATAGGTCAGGATCTCTTCATGCGAGTTTTTGTGATTACCCACGAAACGCAAATCGGCTAGCGTCGAAGGCTCTCCTTCGTCAGCAAGTTCGATGACCAAGTCGGCCTTGTGATCGGCCTCGTCCCGCTCGATTCTGAGACGGAAAGCCGGCCGGTAATACCCTTGGTCGGCTAACCGGCTCGCGATGCCTTCGGCTATCCGGGCTTTGGTCGGCTGATCGAACCAGGCAGGCTCGCCGGTCGGCCAGTAAGGCTCCCTGGCACTTTCGTCGGGCGGGGGCGGCTTCAAGGCGTCGATCAGTCGGGCGACGTCGATGGCCTTTGCACCTTCGACGCGAACTGCGCCGGCCATAAACCGCGGGCCTTCGTCAATCGTTATCACCGCGGCGCCGGCATTCAGGCGTGCCTGCACGTCCGGAAAACCCGCGTGCCGATAGCCGGTGATCGTCTTTATCACCAATACCCGCCGCTGTTCGCCGGCCGACGACGGCGTGATTCCCGTTAGTGCCACGTCGAGATCGGTCCACAACGCCCGGCTGATTTGCTCGGCGGTAAACGTTTCGGCGCCGTCGATCACCAGGTGGTCCCGATTGATGAGAGGCGCTTCCGAGAAGACCGGTTGTTGCGCCTCCGTAAATCGCGCCAACACAACCGTCGCCGCAAACGCCGCGAAAACCGTGGCCCTCATGACCCGCCTCCTTGCGCTGAGAAAGTTTCATCTCGCCGCCGGAGCACGGATCGGCGTCCGGCGTTCGCGGGGCAATCTAGCCCGGAGGGAGGGGACGAGGCAATGGCAGTTGAACCTCGGACAGCGAATCCAAAAACGCATCGAGCGCCTCATCCCACTCGTCGGGCAGTGGGTCGTTGTGGCCGATTCCCGGCAAAAGCACAAACCGCTTGGGCTCGTTGGCGGCCTCGAACAGCCGCCGGCCCATCGCCAAGGGAATGACCTCGTCCACGTCGCCATGGCAGACCAACAGCGGCCCGTGATAGCCGCCGATCTTGCTGAGCGAATCGAGCCGATTGCGCATCAGCAGCCGCACGGGGATGAACGAATAATGATACGCCCCCACGTCGGGCAGCGACGTAAACGTCCGTTCGAGAATCAACCCCCGAGCGCCATCGCGAGCCGCCAGGTCGACCATCACACCGCCGCCGAGCGATTCGCCCATCAGCACGATGTCGCCTTCGTTCACGCCTGACCGCTCGGCCAGCCAGCGGCGCGCCGCCCGCGCGTCCAAAAGCAGGCCGCGCTCGTGCGGCTTGCCTTCGCTCAATCCGTAGCCACGATAGTCGAACGCCAGCAGCGACACGCGGTGTCGATCGCGCAAATGAGCA
>JAICLL010000047.1 GCA_025927475.1 Pirellulales bacterium | reverse complement strand
TGCGGGCCGCGCGCCTAAGTGACGACGACCGACTCCAGAATTGGATACAGACTCGCCCAATCTCTCCTTTTTCACCAAGGTGCCAAGAGGTTAGCTACCGGCTTGCCGCCTAAAAGCTTACAGACGTGTTCCTACGCCCCCAAGCACCTCTAAGAAGGCTCTGATCCAGGCGGGATGGGCAGGCCAGGCAGGCGCGGTCACCAGGTTGCCCTCCACATGGGCGCTGTCGAAACCACTGCTCGGCTCAATCCAATTGGCGCCGCAGGCGGCCATTTCGGGGCGCAGAGCCGGGTAGGCCGTGCAGGCGCGGCCCTTGAGCACTCCCGCCGCCGCCAAGATTTGCGGCCCGTGGCAGAGCGCCGCGATCGGCTTGCGGGCGTTGGCAAAATGACGCACGATCTCGATCACCCGAGGGTTGAGCCGCAGATATTCCGGCGCGCGGCCGCCCGGCACGACCAGCGCGTCGTAGCTTTCGGGCTTGACGGAGTCAAAATCGGCGGTCAGGCGGAAATTGTGCCCGCGTTTTTCGCTATACGTCTGAAAGCCGTCGAAATCGTGGATGGCGGTGGCCACCACGTCGCCCGCCTTTTTGTCGGGGCAGACCGCATCGACCCGATGGCCGACCAGCAGCAGCATCTGGAAGGGAACCATCACCTCGTAGTCTTCGACGAAGTCGCCGGCCAGCAGCAGGATTCGCTTGGAGGACTTTGCCATTTTCGAGTACCTCTTTTAACAAGGCCGGTCTATGCCGAATGAGCCAGATTGCTACATTTTAATGCCTTGCTGCGGCAATGCTATTGCAATCTACCACTGCAATCTACCACGGGCGGGAACCAGATGCTCTGCGAAGGCTCAGTTGATTCGCGCCCCTCGAACCTGGAGCGGTGGATGCTCATGGCCGAAGCGCGGCCTGGGCGAGTGCTCATCGTGCTGGCCGTGTTGCTGGCTGCCCAAATCGGCCCCTGGTGGTATGCCAGCGACGACTCGCACTCTTACCTGTCGATCGCCCGCAGCATCGCCGAGGGCGTTGGTCCGACGAACCTGGGCAGCTCGCATCTTTGGTTTTCGCCGGGCTACCCGGTGCTGATCTGCCCGACGTTTTTACTGGCCGATCGGCCGTTTCTGGCTATTTCGGTTTGCCAATGGCTGCTGGTGGTGGGCTTCATGTTGGGCGTTTATCGCTGGAGCCGCGGCGTGGTGGGAGACGCATCCATTTGGATCGCCAGTTTGGCGGTGATCAACCATGCCGTCTGGGTACACTACCGCCGGCCGCTCAGCGAGATGGCGTTCATGTGCTTGCTGGTTTGGACCGCGATCGGCTGGCGCGCGGCGCTGGCGGCCAAGAGCGCGGCCCGGTCCACCGCCTGGCTTTGGTTGGCCAATTTCCTGGCCGCCGCCTTGTGCCTGGTCCGTCCGGTGGGCATTGTGCTTTGCCCGGGGTGCATTGTGGCAGGCTGCCTCGCCGCGCGCCGCGGCACTGTTTCCTGGCGGCGGGCGGCGATGTGCGCGGTGGCGATCAGCGCGGCGACCACCGTGCCCGTCGCGATGGTGGCCGCGCACGAACGTGCGACCGCCGGCAGTCACGACCGCACCTATCTCGACGAGTTCCGCGAGGCCGCCGATGACTTGCTGCCCAGTTATGCGCGGGGACTGCAAATCTGCGTCAGCGACATGGGTCGGCTTTGCATTCCGGGCATGTTCAAGACGCACGGCACGCCCGGCGACTGGACCGATATCAATATGCTGCTGCACGTGCCGTTTGTCGTGTTGCTTGGTCTGGGGTGGTGGCGGTGGGTGCGGCGGCAAGACGAGCTGTTGGCCTGGTGTCTGCCGTTTTTTGTGGCGCTGCTGGTGGCCCATGCCATTGCCACCGGCGCGCGGTTGATGCTGCCGATTTTGCCGGCGCTGTTGGTCTGCTTTTGGTTGGCCATCGAGCGGCTCAGGCCGACCAGCCGCCGCCGGCTCGTGGCGGTCGTGCTGATCGCGCAGCTTTTGGTGGCGACGTCGTATTGGCTGTTCGTCGACGCTCCGCGCGCCCGCAGAAATCACCAGCGCTGGGCGGCGGTCGATGCGCTGACGAGCGCGATCACCGGAGATCCCGGCCCCGTTGCCATTGAGTCGCTGCCCGACGACGCCGACCTGATGCTGGAATTGGCGCTCGATCGGCGCGTCTCGCGCGGCGGCGCAGTTTCGGAGACTCGTTGGCTGGTCACTTCGCGCGACGCCGCCCCGGTTGCGGGGTTCGAGCCATTGCGTGATATCGGCAGTCTGAGACTATGGCGGCGCGATGCAGGAAACCCGACGCGTTAGCGAGGGAATAACGCGGGATCCTCGCTAGCGCGTTTTGATGTCGCGCTCTTCACTGCCACGGAGTGGCAACGGAGTTTAGCCATGGGCGCCAGCCCGCGGAAAACCAGCCAATATTCTGATGGAAGCCGCGGAGCGGCGGCGGAGAGCACCACGCTTGGCTCCGTCGCCGCTGGAGCGGCTGCACAGGACGTGCGCAATTGTGCCGCGGGCTAGCGCCCACGGCTAAATTCCGCGCACCGCTCCGCGGTGGAACGTCGAAAAGCGCAACATCAAAATTAACGTGTCGGGCTTCCACGCGCTCGGCGCAATCCTCCGCGCCATCCTATTCGGCGTCGAAGATGGCTGCCACAGCCACGGTAAATCCGGGCAAGAGAACCGAGCTGGCCAGGTCGCCGCGGCGATACGCCCCCGCCTCGACATACGCCTCGCCCTCCAGCCGCAAAACGCGGATTGTCTGATCGATGGGGTTCACAATCCAATACTCTCGAACGCCCCCTTCGGCGTAGTCGCTTGGCTTCTGAACCAAATCGCGTTCCGGCTTGTCGGGGCTGACCACTTCGACCGCCAGATCGGCGCCTTTCCAAAAACGATCTTGCCGGCGCGGATCGGCGGCCGACAACACGAGCAGCACATCAGGCTCGCGATACTTGCCTGGCCTGATCTGCAGCCGCAGCGGAGCAAATCGAGCTTTGCCGCCCCGCGGCTTGATATAGGTGCGGAGTTCGTCGAACAGATATTCGACCATCGCTTGATGGCGTTCGGTGGGCATGGGCAGCTCTTCCAAAAAGCCATCGGTGAATTCCACCAGCCGATTCGTGTGCTCGGTGAGCACCAGGTACTCCTCGTCGCTCCAGCTTCCTTGGCGCGGCAGAATGTGGGTGAGAAAGCCCGGCCAATCCCGCGGCGAAAGATCAGTGCCCGCGTATGAAATCGACATCGCCTTACCTTCTATCTTTTTGCCCGAGATTTTTTTGCCAATTCCCTATGCCAAGAGCTCGCTAACGATCCGCCCCTCGACATCGGTCAGACGGAAGTCGCGGCCTTGAAAACGATAGGTCAGCCGCGTGTGGTCGAAACCCAGCAGGTGCAAAATCGTCGCATGCAAGTCGTGTACGTGAACACGGTCGCGCGCGACGTTGAAGCCCAGCTCGTCGGTTTCGCCAAGCGTCACGCCGGGCTTGATGCCTCCGCCCGCCATCCACATGGTAAAGGCGTTGGGATGGTGGTCGCGGCCGTCGTTGCCGCCTTGCACCATCGGCGTGCGGCCGAACTCGCCGCCCCAGATGACCAGCGTTTCGTCGAGCAGGCCGTGCTGCTTAAGATCTTTCACCAGCGCGGCGGCGGCCTGGTCGGTGTCTTGGCAGTTGCGCTTCAGGTCGTTCACCAGGTTGCCGTGCTGGTCCCAGGCTTCGTGGAAGATTTCGACGAACCGCACGCCGCGTTCGACCAATCGCCGGGCCAGCAGGCAATCGTTGGCAAACGAGGGCTTGCCCGGCTCGGCGCCGTAAAGCTTTAGCACGTGCTCCGGCTCGGCGGCCAGGTCCATCAATTCCGGCGCGCTGGCTTGCATTTGAAACGCCATCTCGAACGAGTTGATGCGGGTGGCAATTTCGGGATCGCCCACCGCGTCGAGCCGCATGCGGTTGAGCCGGCCGATCGACTCGAGCGAGGCGGCTTGCAGCGGCTGGTCGATGCCCGGCGGGTTGGAAAGATACAACACCGGGTCGCCGCTGCCGCGGAATTGCACGCCCTGATACACGGTGGGCAGAAAGCCGCTGCCCCAGTTGCTGTTGCCGCCGCTGGGGCCTTTTTTGCCCGAGCTGAACACCACGAAGCCGGGCAGTTCTTGCGACTCGCTACCCAGACCATAGGTGGCCCACGCGCCGAGGCTGGGCCGGCCAAACTGCTGCGAGCCGGTGCTCATCAAAATCTGGCCGGGAGCGTGGTTGAAGGCGTCGGTGGTCATCGACCGCACGATGGCGATGTCGTCGGCCACTTCGGCCAGGTGCGGCAACAGCTCGGAAAGCTCGGCGCCGCATTTGCCATGTCGAGCGAATTTGAACTTCGGCCCCAGCAGCTTCGAGTTGGGGTTGATGAACGCCGCGCGATAGCCTTTGAGCAGGTCTGGCGGAGGCAGCGTGCCGTCGAACTTGGCCAACTGCGGTTTGTTGTCAAACAGCTCCAGGTGGCTGGGCGCGCCGGCCATGAACAGAAAGATGACGTTCTTGGCCTTGGCCGGATAATGCGGCGCCTTGGGCGCCAGGGGACCGGCTGGCGCGGCGGCGGCGCTTCCGGCGAGCAATTGGCCGAGCGCCAGCCCGCCTAGCCCCACGCCGCACTCTTGCAGAAACCAGCGCCGGCTGAGTTGCTTGGGATCGTGATGGCGATACAAGTGGTCTTGGCAATTCATTTTCTTTTTTGCTTCGTGAACCAGGCGACCAGGATAATAAGAGCGATGATTGGCACCCCAAAAATCAGCAACGCGACAAAGCCGACGATGAGAAGTTCAATAGGTCCGATGCCGAACACGGCGAACATTTTATTGGCTATTCGATGTTTGGTTTGGTGGCTGGGGCAGAGCCTTGGCGATGCACGGGAGGCGGCGTTTACGCCTTGGATCGCGGCCGTCCATTGCGCCCATTCTTTCGCCGGCCGCCGCTTTGCGGAGCGGCGCCGGCATCGCTTGACCGTGCCTCCGATTCGACCAAGTATTCGTCCAACATGTCGCCGCCGTCAAATTCGAGGCCTAGTTGCTCGCAGAGTTGCTTGGACTCTTGCAGAGCGTTTATGGCCCGGTCGAGATCGCCGTTGTCATGGTACAAACCCGCGAGCAGATCGAGCCGATCGCTTAGATCTTCGTAGCCACGGCCCTCTAGCAGAACGCTCTTGTTGATGGGTTGAGGTGAGATTTCATGCAACCGGCGCATCAGACGAATTTCGTTCTCGCGGTGCTCGATCGCCCTCGGCAGGTTTTGCTTAGTCTCGTAGACCAGCGACCAGCACTCTTCGCCCAGAATTGCTTCGTGGTTTGGATCTAGCTTCGGCAAAAGCCGCTGGAGTCGTTCGGCGTACGGTCTCGCTTTTCGGGCGCTTTGGCGCTCATACAGCCAGTACAGCAATTTGTGGTAGAGGTAATCGACCTGGCGCCAGTCGTTGGCGAATCGACCTCGCTGGATTGGCGGCTTAGCTTTCATCTTGGCGCCGTGGGTACGCGAAAACGATGAGACGTGGATTCGAGTACGGGTTCCTCTTCTCTGTCCTAGTCCTAGCAGGCCGATGTGGAGGCAGTCACCAGCGCCCGATCCACGGAACGGCAAGTCCGAGACGCTCGCACAGGTCGATGGCCGCTGCGTGGAGGCTGAGACTGTTGGCGTTCGCCCAGAGGTCCAATTGGTTTCCCTTCGACCCACATTTGAAGCACTGATAGGTTTGCTTGGCAAGATTAACACTAAATGATCGACTGTGGTCGCCCTGCGAGCCATGCACGGGGCACGGACCTCGAAGCTGGTCGTCACTCGACTCCGACGCGGTGAACTGCAACAGTTCGAGTACTTCCTGCATTTGGGCAACCGCTCGCACCGCGCGAAAGTCAATTCCGGGCATGAGTCCAATCCAAGTCTTGATTCTACCCCCGCTTGCGCTTCCGAATCGCCGAGACAAGGGAAACAGAGAAGAGGAACCCGTACTCCGTTGTTCAGAGCATTTACCGAATCGAAAGCTGGCTTCATGGCGAACCTATGATGCAAATGGCCCCACTGCTAATGCGTCCGGGCTACTCTTTAGTAATCACCTCATCCAAATTCAACAACACCCGGCTGACAATCGTCCAGGCCGCCAATTGCGTGGGGTTCACGCCCGGCGGCAAGGGCCGCGAAGACGCGCCGCCCTCCGCCAGGGTCTTCGCGTCGGTCCAACCTTCGGAAACATGTTTTACCGCCCGGGCCAGCAAGCTCAGCAGCTCTTGCTGTTCGGCTTCGGCTGGCGGGCGGGCCAGGCAACGGCGGAAGGCATAACGCAGCCGGGCAGCATCGTCCGTTCCGCCTTCCTTCAAAGTGCGCCAGGCGAGAGCCTGAGCACACTCGATCGAGAGCGGCTCGTTCAGCGTCACCAACGCCTGCAGCGGCGTGTTCGACCGCGAACGGCGGACGCACGAAAAATCGCCATTGGGCGCGTCGAACGTTTGCAACGCCGGATAGGGCACCGAACGATAGCGGAAGGTATAAACCGCCCGGCGGTAGCGATCGTCGCCGGTCTCTTGCCGCCAGACCTTCGGACCATAGCTGGTGGGCGGCTGAAACAAAAACTCGGGAGCGGGCGGATAGACACTCGGCCCGCCCAGCTTGGCGTTCAACAGGCCGCTGGCGGCCAACGCCACATCGCGCACGATCTCGGCCTCGACGCGAAACCGCGGCCCACGAGCCAACAGCCGATTGTAGGGATCGCGCGCGTACAGCTCGGACGTCACACGCGACGATTGTCGATAGGTGTTCGAATTCACAATCAAGCCGTGCAGGGCCTTCAGGCTCCAGCCGCGGTCCATGAACTCAACCGCCAGCCAATCGAGCAGCTCGGGATGCGAGGGTGCCTCGCTTTGCAGCCCCAGGTCTTCGCTGGTGCTCACCAGCCCCACGCCAAAATAGCTCTGCCACACCCGATTGACGATCGAGCGGGCCGTGGTGGGCGAATTGCGATCGGCCAACCAGCGGGCAAAGGTCAGCCGGTTCGCTGGCGCACCGGCGGCGAGCGGATGCAAAAAGCTGGGCACGCCCGGCTCGATCGCTTCGCGCGGCTTGAGAAAATCGCCGCGGTCCAGCCGGTGGGTTGTTCGAGGCTGCTGGCGGGCGGCCAGCACCAGTTGCGTCGTCGGCTCGGGATGTTGCTTCCAAAGCTCCTCGATGGCCGCGTTCTCTGCGTGCCACTCGGGCACGGTGGTGCGCCAATAGCTGAACAGCGCCGATGCCTGCGCGGGCGTGCGTTGCTCGCGCGGCACGGCCAGCAGCTCGCGCACCGCCGCAGGCAGTGGGTCGGCCTTCGCATCAGCAGCCGCGGTGATCGACAGACGAATGCGGCCCAGGTTGCAATTCTGGTTGTCGTCGCTGTTCCAGCCGCCGTGGTTCTGTTGCAAATAGAAAGTGAGCACGGCGCCGGCTGGATGGGCGATCGGTTTTTCCGCCACGAACACCGCCTTGCGCGGCTGATTGCGGCGGCCCGGCCCCGCGTCGATGCCCCAGGCCGTTTCGTCTTTGCCGTCGAGAGCAAAGGCCACCGGGCCGGTCACTCGCCGCCGCCCGCTGCGGTCGTCGTGAATCGCGTCGAGCGGCGTTTCGGGCAATTCGATATCGGCAGTTGCTTGGACGAGCTTGATGTGCTCGACCTTGTCGGGCGCGTCTGCCGGCGCCGCATCGACTTGAAACTCGGTCAACGCTCCGACGCCCTTTAACGATCGCCCCGGCCCGCCGCGCGGCAAGTCGGGATGCGTGAGCAGTTCCACACGAAAAGCCGTAATGTCTTTCGCCTCGGTCCGCGCGGTGATCTTCACGCGGTGCTTGGTGGGAGCATATCCCTGAGCCAGCAGCGAGCCATCGCCCAGCGGCAGATATTTTTGCCCGCCGGTGGAAATCTCTTCCACTTCGGGCTGCAACACCGTCCAGTCCGGCTGGTTGGCTTTCGCCTGGTCTTCCCAGCGCGCCAGCCGCTCCGGCCAGTCGGCGTGTCGGTGCTGCAAGTCGGCCTCGATCTCGCCGATCCGCCGGAACAAATCGGCCCGCCGCATCTGCTCATCAGGCGTGTAGACGGCGATCGTCGCTTCATGAGCATCGTTGATAAACGCGAAGAGCTGATAGTACTCACGTTGCGTGAGCGGATCGAACTTGTGGTTGTGGCACTGCGCGCACTGAATGGTCAGCCCCAACATGCCCTTGCCGATGGCGTCCATCCGGTCGAACATGGCCTCCATGCGAAATTGCTCGGGATCGACGCCGCCTTCTTCGTTGATCATCGAGTTGCGCAAAAAGCCGGTGGCGACGCGCTGCGCTTGCGTGGCGTCGGGCAGCAAGTCGCCGGCGATCTGCTCGATGAGGAACTGGTCGTAAGGCAGGTCGCGGTTCAAGGCGTCGATCACCCAGTCGCGATAGAACCAAACCTGCCGTGATTTGTCTTTCTCGTAGCCGTCGGAATCGGCGTAGCGGGCGGCGTCGAGCCAGTGACGGCCCCACCGCTCGCCGTAGTGCGGCGACTTGAGCAGCCGCTCGACTTGCTTCTCATAGGCCTCGGGCGAATCGTCGGCCAAAAACGCATCGACCTCGGCGATGCGCGGCGGCAAGCCGATCAGATCGAGACTCAGCCGCCGCAGCAGCGTCGTGCGGTCGGCTTCGGGCGAGGGGGACAGACCTTCGTGCTTCAGCCGCGCCCGCACAAACAGGTCGATCGGATTGCGCACCCAGGCGGCCAGCGACTCATCGGGCGTCGGCAACGCTGGTCGCTTGGGGGGTGTAAACGCCCAATGCCCCGACCATTTGGCTCCTTCGTTAATCCACCGCCGCACCAGCGCGATTTGCTCGGGGGTGACGGTCTTGCCCGAGTCTGCTGGCGGCATGTGTTCATCCGGATCGGTCGAGAGCATTCGCCGCAGTGCTTCGCTCTGGTCGGGTTGGCCGGGCACAATGGCGGCATGCCCGCCTAAATCGGCCAACGCACCCTCTTGTGTATCGAGCCGCAAATCGGCTTTACGCTCTTTTTCGTCGGGACCGTGACATTTGAAGCAGGCGGCCGAGAGAATGGGCCGCACGTCACGGGTAAAATCGACCGGTTCTTCGGCGGCAACGGCAGCCGCGCCAACCGACAACACGGCGAGCGCCACCGCGGGCAATTTCATGACGATCATTTTCGACAGGTGAGATTCGGCCCGGTGCGGCTGGGCGTTGAGGCGGGCATCTATGCAGCAGTCTTCAGTATACACCGCCCGAACTGCGCCCCGGTAGCCCCGGCCCTTGTGGCCGGCCCGCCCCGGCCCTTATGGCCGGCCCGCCTTGGCCCTAGTGGCCGGCACGGCAGTGAGCCGAAATCATCACACGATCGCTCTCTTGCATCGGTGCTCGAAAACCTAACAATTGTGTTATCGCATCGGTTTCTTCAGGTCGACAGCGTCCCCGCACGGAGGTCCGCCAATGCCCAAAAACACCGCTCGCCAGAACCAGAAGCAGCAACTGCGTCGAAAGAAGCGACTTCAGCAGAACCCGGCATTACTTGCTTACCACGGGCACAAATATCAAACGGAAGCCCTCACCATGCCGTTGATGCATGCGGAAATGGGCATTCTCGAAGCCGACGTGGCCAGTCAGCGGCGGCTGACCGACCGCGAAGTGCAGCGGAAGCTAGCCCAGCTCATCGAGATGTTGCGACACGGCCCGCTCGAGCATCGAAACTTCGACGAACCGGTAGGAGTCACGCAAGGCCAAGGAGCGGATCTCATCGTCAGGTTTATTACCACAAACTGGCAGCACCGTTTCCCTGACGATGCCAATGTGGGCCGCGACAATCAGATCGGCATTCTCCGCACCATTCTCGCATCGATCGAAAAACATCGGTCGAGCAACGGTCGCGGCTACTTGAACTTTCTGGATGGCTTTTTACGGAAAGCGGGCGTCCGGATTTCGACGACCGAGGGCCAGCCGCCAAGCCTGCCACGGTAGAACTCGGATGGTTGTGCAGCAGATAGCCCAAATCGGTCGCGGGCGGATGCGTGGCGGTAATTGAGAGTAACATGGGTGGTTCAGCTCCGCGAGCTTGCGGCAATGACTCGTCCAGGATCTCACGGCGCCACAAACTCATCCAGGAAGACGTCCCAGATTCTAGCGGAATGTCTCATGCAATACTCCTCGGCATAGTTTTCGCCGCGGCACGATTCGAGTTGACGCCGGGTCGTCATCCGGTCGTGGTGATGGCCAAGCTCGTGCAGCAGAATATGCGTCAACTGGAACGCCCGGATCGTCCATTCGGCCAGCCGGCGCACGATGCGGTCGTCGTCGCTTCGATCGCCAGGTTCGCTGATCTGCTTCAGGAGCAAGCTGCCATGCGATTTCAGCCACAACGGGCAGAGATCTGCCAGGTTTAGGTCTCGCTGCCAAGCGCAGATCGCCACGACGCCGGGCCGGTGCCAGCCGCACGTGCTCGGGTCGCCGGGCGCCAGGACGATGGCGTTTAGCCCTCGGGAAAGCTCGGGCCAATCGGGCAAGAGACCCATGAATCGCTCGATGTCGCTCCGCCGCAACAGATGGCGATAGCCCGTGCCCGGCTTGCGGCGGTGCACCAGGGGACGCGGCTGGGGCGTGTTCTCGCAGGTAGGCGTAGGCGACCAGCGGTTTTTGCGCTGTACCTTGCCTCCGCGGACTTTCGGGGCGGTCTTGCGGTAAATCGGTCGCATGGCAGTGGCCCGTACATGACACGCAGATGGTGGTCGGGGAGGCTGATGCTCAAGACACTCGATATTAGATCGGGTTCGCTCCGAAGAAATGCCGCCGCCTGCGCGATTGAATTTCCTTAATCCGTCTTGAACTCGCGAATCAGGCCGCCATCGTCGTCATAAAGCTCCAGCACGTGCTTTATGCTTGCCGCGCCCAGCACGCCGGAAAGTCGCAGCACGAACTTTTCGGCGTCGGCACCGCACCCGCCGACGTCGCCGTTGAATAGGTACTCGCCATTGCCGAGCGGCTCGGTGTCGAAGTTCGCCGATTCGAGTTCTAACCGAACAATCTCATGGCCATCGAAACCCGACATTCGCCAGCTCGCCGCATGGCGTCCGAATGCATCGCGCAATGTCTGCCACAACGGAACGAGGCCCGCCGGCGCTTGAATGACGCCAAAGACATTGAGGCCGTCAGAACTCATGTTTCGCGTCGCATTCGATAGAATTCACGTCGCCGCTTGAATCATTCACGCCCGGCCGACCTGGACGGTCCAAAGCACGGCAATGATGTGCCACTATTATCGCGTTTCGGCCAACGGGTTCAACTTGAAGTCGAACCGCGTTATCATCTTGTGCATGAAGCCAGAGATTGATCCGAAGATCGATTACGCCTTCAAGCACGTGTTCGGACGCGACGAGAGCAAGCCCGCGCTGATCAGCTTGCTTGAGGCCGTGTTGCAGCCACCGGCCGGCGAGCGCATCGACGACATCGACCTGCTGAACCCGTTCAACGACAAGGAAACCGCAGACGCCAAAATCTCAGTTTTAGACATTAAAGCCCGCGATCAAACCGGGCGGCAGTTCAATATCGAGATGCAGATGGTCGCCTATGGCGCCTTTCGTTCGCGGGCGCTTTATTACTGGTGCAAACTGCACCAGGCACAACTCCGAGAAGGTGACGATTATTCCTTGTTGCACCCCACAATCGCGATTTGCTTCGTCGAGACGCCGCTTGTCGCCGAACTGGCCGACTACCACCTGATCTTCGAACTGCGCGAGCGGCGGCATCATGCGCTCTTTACCGATCAGATGGCGTTGCATATCCTGGAGTTATCGAAGTTTCATAAAGCGGTTGACGAATTGGCGACACCGCTCGACCGCTGGTTGTACTTTCTGCGACACGGCGAAAACCTGGATGCGGACGCGCTGCCCGAGTCGTTGAACGCGCCAGACGTCCGCTGGGCGTTGGGAGACTTGATGATGATTTCACAAAGCGACCGCGAACGCGAGCTTTATGAAGCGCGCGTGAAAGCACGGCGTGATATGAACGCCATACGCGAAGATGTACTCGCCGCGGGCCTCGCTGAGGGACGTGCTGAGGGACGTGCTGAGGGACGTGCTGAGGGACGCCTCGAGGCGCGCCGTGAAGATATTCAGTATCTCCAGGGGTTGCTGGCCCAGAGAATTACGCCCTTGGAAGAACTCAATGCGCTTTCCTTGCCGGAATTAGAAAATCTCGCATTCCAGCTTCGTGCTGACTTGCAGGCCAAGTTGGCGAACCGCGCTTAAGACAACGGCCCCCAGCCCTGGCGGTAGTTTCTGGTCAACAACGCCGTCGCCTCCGGCGAATTGGTGATCTTCAGCGCCTCGGAATCCCACGTGAGCGACTGGCGGGGCAGGCGAATGGCCACCGTGCCAAGCAGCACCGCCTCGGTGAGCGGGCCAGAATAATCGAAGTGGGAAGTGGTCGCACCTTCGCCGCGGCAGGCATCGGCCCACGAAACGTAATGATTCTGCCCACCCACTTCGGGCAGCTTGTAATCGGCAAACTTTTCCGCCGGCAGCAACTGCGGCTTCGCCACATGCGGAATGAGCAGCGAGCCACCTTCACCGATCAGCAGCGAACCGGCGCCGGGCAGCTCGAAGCCATCGGGCAATCCCAGCCGCTCGCGCGGCGGTTGGTGGCCTTCGCCGTCATACCAGGTCAGCCGCAAGTCGCCGGCGGTCCGCGAGGTGCCCGGAAACTGATATTCGACCACCGATTGCCTGGTCCATACTTCGCGGTTGATGGGCGGAGCGTCGGCGCGGATGGTGATCGGCGCGGTTAAGCCGAGCGCCATGAACACCGGATCGAGAATATGGCAGCCGAAATCGCCGAGCTGCCCGTTGCTGAAATCCTGCCAAGCCCGCCAGTTGAACGGATGATAGATTTTGGTTTTGTAGGGCCGGACCGGCGCCACGCCCAGCCACTCATTCCAGTGCAACTCGGGCGGCACAGGGTCTTCGCCGGCAGGACGGTCGCTTTCGAGCATCCACCGCATGCCGCCGCTTTGCCAGGAAAACACCTCGCGCACCTTACCAATAGCGCCGTCGTGTACCAACTGCACGGCGGTGCGGTAGGCCACGTCCGATTGAATCTGGTTGCCCATCTGGGTCATCACGCCCGCCCGCCGGGCGGCCAGCCGCATTTGCCGCGCCTCGCTCACCGTGTGCGTGAGCGGCTTTTGGCAGAACACATGTTTGCCCAGCGACATGGCCGCCAGGGCGATCGGCGCGTGCATGTGGTCGGGCGTCGAGACGATGACAGCATCGAATGTTTGCGCGTCGTCGAGCAATCGCCGCCAGTCAGTATAGGTTTTCGCCGCCGAGAAAGTTTCGGCGGCGCGGCCCAGGTGATCGGCACGCTCGTCAATGTCGCACACGGCGACAATCTTGACCTTCGGGCTGGCGGCCACCGAGGTCACGTCGGACCAACCTTTGCCGCCGGTGCCGATGCTGGCGACGTTCAAGCGGCTATTGGGTCCGGCGGCCCACAGCGGCCCGCGCGACAGAGACAGGCCCGCCCCCGCGGCCACGATTGTTTTGACAAAGGTACGGCGAGCTGAGTTAGAGGGCATGGCGATCGACTCCGTGCGGGACGTTGCGAAAGACAGCGATTAGTATCAATCGGCGGCGTTCGCTTCGCAAGATGCCAGGGCGGCGCTCCTGACGAGCCAGTGTGAGGCGAAGTTTGATTCAGCGATTGCTTTGCTCTGGCTTCACCCAGCGGCTCTTGGAATTAGTTCCGGGAGTGCCGAGGCGCGAACCATTACGCGCCAAGCCGCGGGAGAAGAAACCGCCAAGCGATTGCCAGCGGCGGAATGGATGGTCCTGCGAGGACGATCCCGATCAAGGCGCCACAAAGTGAGCGTTTCACGAGCGCCCCCAACCCGGCGCCGGCGGTCGCCGCCGAGAGAAAATAAGCCAGCACTTGGGCCGGCGGCCAAGACAGCCGGGGCACATCAGACAACAGGCAGGCGGCAACTCCCGCCAGCCAAACCGCCACCAACATCCGCCGCAAGCTGAACTGCCAGCGGCGCATTCCATTCGCATGTCGAGTAAGACGTGGCAGGCGTTCAGGTTGCATGGCGGCAGCTCATCGTGTCGTTCTTCAATGAACCGCACGCCAAGCAGCCACTTAACAGAAAAGGGACGAGAGCTGCCCAAGAAGAAATTGCCGAATTGCGAGATATGGTCGGGAAAGCCATAATCATCTGCAGCCATTCGTGCCTGCAGCTTCCCGACGTCGGCCATTGCGCGACCATGTATTTAAAATATTTTAACATATTACGACAGCCCGCTAACGAGGCAAGATGAGTGTCATCATGGTAAGGATGTGTCCGTCGATTCCGTGGACGTTGATAAGGCGTCGACTTCTATGTGAACTCCTCTGCGTGGTGCTGCTTGGCAGCGGAACGTTCACCGTGGACGCGGCGCGCGCCGCCGGGCTACGGGCGGGCGTGGCCAAAGTCGATATCACCGACCGCGAAGCCGGCCCGGCCAACGATCCGCTGTTTGTCAAAGCCCTCGCGCTGCAATCCGATGGCACGACGTTCGTCATTATCACCGTCGACGCGGTGGCGGTCGGCGAAATCGGGCGAATCGGCAACGACTACCTGCCGCGCGTCCGCGCGCGGCTGGCCAAAGAACTCAAGATCGCGCCGACCCACGTGCTGGTCAATGCCAGCCATTGCCACGGTATCGTGCGGGCCGACATCGAAGCCGCCACGGTCGAGGCCGTGAAGACCGCCTTAAAAGACGTGGTTCCGGTGAAGATTGGTTCGGGCGTGGGGTACGAAGACCGCATCATGGAAAACCGCCGCTTGAAGCTCAAAAGCGGCCGCGAAGCCGACGTTCGCCACGCCTACTCGCTGCCGCCCGACGACGAGGTGATCGAGGTCGGCCCGGTCGATCCCCAAATCGGAATCCTGCGAGTTGATCGTTTCGACGGTCGGCCGCTGGCTGTCGTCTACAACTTTGCCTGCCATCCGATTCAGGGCGTGCCCGGCGGGGCCAACACCGCCGACCTGGTCGGGTTCGCCTCGAAGGCCATCGAAAACAGCCTGAGCGACGGCGCGATGGCGCTGTTTCTGCAAGGCTGCGCCGGCGACATCAACCCGGCGGGCTACAAGGAAGTCGATCATCCTCGCAGCGCCGAGCCACTGGGCAACCGGTTGGGGCTGAGCACGTTGAAAGCGTGCGCAAAGATCAAGTGCGGCGACGACGACCGGCTGGCCGTCGTCAATGAAACGATCGAGCTGCCGCGGGGCGATCGCAGCGAGCGAATCATCACGCTGGAAACGGAACAGGCGCGGCTGCTCAGCTCGCTGAAGGGCACAAGTCTCAATCTGAAGACCTTTCTGCCGCTGATGGTCAAGTATGGAGTGTCAGGCGATTTCCCCTCCTCGTATTCGCACCGCTACCTGCACGAGCGGGCACAAGGCCGCGACGAACTGGCGAAACTCGACGCCGAAAACCGCCGCAACATCCGCGACTACATCGATAACATTCACGTCATGGAAGAGTTGACCCGGGTGCAAACCAATCTGGCTTTGCTTCGCAAACACCAAGCCAGCCTGATCGACTCAGGCAAGCGAACCGTCGGCGTCGAATTGCTGGCGGTTCGCCTGGGCGATCTGGTGCTGGTCACGTTTCCGGGCGAATTGACCGTGCGTATCGGTCTGAACATCAAGCAGCATTCGCCGCATCCGCGCACGTTCGTGGCCGGTTATACCAACGGCTATATCTATTATGCCCCCACCGCGGAGCAGCTTCGCAATGTGGGCGGCGCGCAGGAAGACAGCGACTGCATTCTTGCCCCAGAATGGCAAGAGCAATATGAACGGCACGTGGCCGAAATGCTGAAAAAGCTGTAAGAGCCGCTCAGCATCGCGTCAGCCCTCCTCGCCCACCAATTCCGGCACGCGAAGATAGGCGCTGCCGTAAGCGGGCGGCGAGGTGGGGACGCAAGTGGCCGGCGTCAGGTGCTCGCTCAGGGCGGCCAGCGAGCCGCGGGTCACATAGCCGGTCGGGCGACCGGCATGCGTGATCTCGGCTCGATCGGCGTCGGTGCGCTGAAAGAATTCATAGAGCGTTTGCACGGTCGTTTCTTCGTCGTACGCGGTGAGATGGGCATCGACCGTCTCGGCCAACGTGCGTGTCGAGGCGGCCAGCGACGACATCCGGGCGTCGATGGCTGCGGTGCTCACCGTGCCCAACAGCTTGCCATCGGCATCGACTACCGGCAGCGTCGAAAGCTGGCAATGGCTCAGCAACTCGGCCGCGACGGCCAGGCTCTCGTCTTGCCCCAGCGCGATGACGCTCGAGGTCATCACGTCGCGGGCCACGGCGCTGCGGAGCGGATCGGAACCGATGCGGTCGGCCATCACGCCGGCCACGCCACTGGTCGAAAGCACGCGATTTCGGCCCGATTCCTTGGCCACGTGCAAGGTCTGCTCGGCCAAGGCCAGGGCCGCTTCGCCGCTGAGACCGAAGGTGAGTGGGGCGACGCCGGCGCTGACCGTCAGCGCGATCGCTTCGCCCGCCACCGAGAGCGGCTGTGTTTCGAGCATCAATCGGCAGTGTTCGGCCCATTCCAGCGCCTGTTCTTCCGGTTGATCGATGAGCACGGCGAAGCGGTTGCCGCCCACGCGATACGGCTGGCGCGAATCCTGATCGACGGCCAGCCGATCGGCCAGAGCTTGCAGTGCTGCATCGCCCATGGGGCGGCCATAGAGATGATTGACGCGCTCAAAAAAATCGGCATCGAAGACCACGCAGCAGGCGGGGCCGCGACGGCGTTGGGCCAAGCGCTTTTCGATCTGTTCGCGAAAAGCTTGCCGAGCGCCCAGCCCGGTGAGCGCATCGCCGCGGGCAAGCGACGCCAGGCGGCGTTCGTATTCGAGCATCCGCACGCCGGCGCGCAATCGAGAGAGCAACTCGCCATGCACCAGCGGCTGGGCCAGAAAGTCGTCGGCCCCGGCCTGCAAGGCGTCGATCACCTGGTTCGAGTTGCTGGGCGCGCCGCGCAGCAGGATATAAACGTAATCAGGCAGTGCGCGGCCGCGAATCCGCCGGCAGAGCTCGACGCCCGACATCGGTGTCATCGACCAGCCGGCGATGACAAAGTCGGGCGATGCGAAGTCGCACACCGTCAGCGCTTGTTCCGCGGCGCCCACCGGCAGCACATCATAACCGGCCAACTTCAAAAAATTCGACAACGACCAGAGCACGGCGGGATCGTCATCGACCAGCAGCACGCTGAATTTTTCTTTTTGCATGGCAAAGGCCAGGGGTCGGGATATCGGAGGTTGGGGTCAGGTTCACGGCGAAGGAGAAGGTCATGGGACCATAAAACTATATGGCGCGCCGGCCGTCGTACGAGACTTCATTCGGTTTGCGCATGTCGCAGGGCGAGATTTATCAGGCCGGCGGACGAGCCAGGTTCGGACCTGTGACGAATATTCCGCATCTTCCGCCGCGGGCCGTCTCGCCATGCCGAGGCCGTCCGCCCAGCGGATTACGGCCTAAAGTTGTATTGGCTCGACATTAGATTTGGACCAGTACTTCCCACGCGCCGGCCACACGCGCCGGCGCGTCGAGGTGGATTGACTCGAAACATGAACGACATCGAACCGGGCGTACCCTATCTGGAACACCTGCCTAAGCACGGCGGACCCGTGCGGCGGGCCGCCATTCAGCCGTTGCCGTTCACCTTGGGGCGGGCCGATTCGACCCATTTGCGCATCGACTCGACGCAGGTCTCGCGCGAACACGCCTCCATCGTGCGGGCCGACGGCGAGATTTGGATCAAAGACCTCGGCAGCACCAACGGCACCTTCGTCAACGGGCAACGAATCAGCGAGGCGCGGCTGGCGCATGGCGACATCCTGCACATTGCGACCACCGAATTCACGTATTTCGACGGGCAGACATCGAAGGTCCAGCCGGTGGCCACGCAAGTGGTCGATCCGCGCGACGCGCGGGCCGCACAACTGGGCGCCCCCACCTCGGTGCTACGCTCGGTGCGCCGGTTTCAGGAAATGCTCTTAAACCGCTGCCTGCGCACCGTGCTGGCGCCGGTCGTCGAAATCCAAACCGACGAAGTGCTGGGCTATGCCGCCGTCGGCGCCGAGCATGAGCTGGGCCGCTCGCCGGCAGACCACTATCTGCTGGCCGGCGAAACACGACTCACCGACCGTCTGAGCGAAATGGCGCGGCTGCTGGCCGTCGAGCAAGCGGCGCCGCTGGGCGAAACACGCTTGTTTCTGCCGTTGCAAGCCGCGGAACTCGGGCACGCCGCACTGGTCGATTCGCTGTGCGCCTTGGCCAGCGCCGTGCACGACGGCCAGCGGCTGGTACTCGAGATCCCCGAGCACGCCGTCACCGCCACCGCCTTTGGTCCCGCGGTCCGCGAATGCCTGTCCAACGAGGGCATCGCCCTGGCTTACGCCGAGTTTCGCTCGGGCAAGGGCCGCTTGGCTGAGTTGGCCGACGTGCCGCCCGAGTTTATCAAGCTCGATCGTTCGCTGATCTCGGGGCTGGCGGCCGCATCGCCTCGGCAGAACCAGGTGCGCGAGATCGTGCAAGCCTGCAACGAACAAGGCGTGCTGGTGATTGCCGCGGGCATCGATCACGAAGACGACGCCGAGCAATGCCGCGAGTTGGGCTGCCACGCGGGTCAGGGCGACTGGTTCGGCCCGCCGGCATCGGTGGCGGCGCTGGCGGCGAAACAACGGTTGGCCTCGGCCGGCGCCCTTTGCGGAGCGCAGTAACATGACCTTCCACCCCGTGGAAAACTCGGAACCGATTCCCGGCTATCTGCTCAGCGAGCGGATTGGCATCGGCGGCTACGGCGAGGTGTGGAAGGTGCGCGCGCCGGGCGGCCTGACCAAGGCCATCAAGTTTGTCTACGGCCGGCTCGACGACGACCGCGGCAGCCGCGAGCTGAAGGCCCTGGGACGCATCAAAGAAGTCCGCCATCCGTTCCTGCTTTCGCTCGAACGATTCGATGTGGTCGATGGCCAGCTCTACATCGTCACCGAGCTGGCCGAAATGAGCCTGATGGATCGCTTCCGCCAATGCCGCGAAGCGGGCTCGCCGGGCATCGCGCGCGGCGAACTGCTGGGCTACTTGCGCGACGCCGCCGACGCGCTGGATTACATGAGCGAGAAGTACGGCTTGCAACATCTGGACATCAAGCCCGAAAATCTGCTGCTGGTCGGTGGGCGGGTGAAGGTGGCCGATTTCGGCCTGGTGAAAGACCTGCAAGACACCAACTGCACGACCATCGGCGGCGTGACCCCGCTGTACGCCACGCCCGAAGCTTTTGACGGCAAGGCCAGCCGCCAGAGCGATCAATACAGCCTGGCGATCGTTTATCAAGAGATGCTCACCGGCGTGTTGCCGTTCCCAGGGGTGACGACGGCCCAGTTGGCCGCTCAGCACTTGCACAGCCCGCCGCTATTGGCGGCGCTGTGCGAGCAAGACCGAGCGATCATCGGGCGGGCTTTGTCGAAGCAGCCCGAGGCGCGCTTCGCCACCTGCCGCGAGCTGGTCGATCGGCTGTTGGCGGGTCCGGCGGCGGTGCCACAGGTCGCCGCCGAGTCGTCCGAATTGCTCGACAACGAGCAGCAGCGGGCCACGATTGCCCTGCGCGCGACGCCCTGCGCGCATCTTGACGAAACGATCGATTGCGGCAGTCCGAGCGTGCCCGACGAGCCGATTCAGCTTGAGCCGCTCGAACCGCTGACCGCGCTGACCGAAACCGGCCTGCGGCCGACGGTGTTTATCGGCCTGGGCGGGGCAGCGGCCGCGGTGTTGCGGCGGCTGCGGCGGCGGTTGCGCCAGCGTTTTGGCGACCGCCAGAGCATTCCCAGCCTGCGGTTTCTGCTGCTCGATACCGATTCGACCGCGCTGCGCACCGCCGAACAAGGCGACGAAACCGAAGTCTTGCAAGCCGACGAGACCATGTACTTGCCGCTGCGCAAGCCGGCCGATTATCGCGCCGCGTCTGATCAGCTCCTGAGCTGGCTCAGCCGGCGGTGGCTCTACAATATTCCGCGTTCGCTGCACACCGAAGGCTTGCGCCCGCTGGGGCGGCTGGCGTTTGTCGACCATGCCGAATCCATCATCGAGCGCATCCGGCAAACGCTGGTTGAAGCCGTGCAGCCCGAAGCCGAAGAGACCTCTGCCAAAACCATCGGCATGGGGCTGCGCGATGCCTCACCGCGCGTGTTTATTGTATCGTCGATTTCAGGCGGAACGGGCGGCGGCATGCTGTTGGACGTGGCTTATGCCGTGCGGCAGTTGCTGAGCGCGCTCGATTTCGATCCCGATGGCGTGTGCGGCATGATGCTGCATGCCACGTTCCACAAAAGCTCGGCCAACGACCTGCGCAAGGCGAACGCCTACGCCACGCTCACCGAGCTGAATCACTTCATGCAGGGAGGCGGCGCTTATCGAGTGGGGCCGGCGGAAATCTTGCCGGCCGGCGAACTCTCGCAGCCGCCCTTTGGCGACGCTTACCTGATCGACTTGGGCGATGAGCTGAAACCGGCCGATTTTGAAGCCGCCGCGGAGACCGCGGCTCATTATTTGTATCTCGATGCGGCGACCGCCTGCGGCGCGGCTCTCGATTGCTGCCGGCGGCTGTCGCATCAGTCGTATGAGACGCACGAGACGCCGCGGTTGCGCACGTTCGGGCTGTATTCCATCGGCTGCGACAAATACGCGGTGGCCAGCGCCCAGGCCGACGCCTTCTGCCAGCGGCTAATCCATGGTTTCTTCGCCGACAACGAGCATCCCACCGTGCGGTTGTCGAAACCCGATGTTCAGCTCGACGACCTGGACGAGCGGCTGCAAGCGGTTGTCGATCAAACGCTGGGCGGCAACGCGGACATCTATTTCCGCAACTTGCTGGCTCAGGGCGCTTTCCATCCGCACGCCGCGTTGGAGAGCGGCACGCGAGCCGAGGGCCCCTATGCCGAGGCCTTGCGCCGCATTCACGCGGTGTTGGGTTTGTCCGTCGCGACCGACCCCACGCAGCCGCTCAATCCATCGCGCCTGGAGCAAACCATTCAAGAAGCGGCCCGTAAGCTGGCGGGGGCGCTGACCGGCTCGCTCACCAAGTCGATCTCGGAACTGGTCGATACGCCGCGGGCGAGGCTGCCGGCCGCGCTGATGGCGGTCAGTATGTTTCAAGAACATCTGCGTGGCTTGCGGCAGACCGCCGATGAACGCCAGCGCCGCGAGCTGGCGGCTGCGATGGCGCTGGGATCGAAGCTGCAGCGCGGCGAGGCCGGGCGGCCCGGCGCGCGGTGGTGGCACTTTTGGAGCGGCATGTCGGCCGGCGACGCTGAAGCCCGTCTGCTGCTTTATTGTCAGTTGCGCGTGCAAGCGATGATCGATCGCAGCCTGGCTGCCATGCTGCAATCGGTGGCCAGCAGCCTGTCGGGCTTCAACGAGCAACTGGTGCGTTTGCGACCGCGGCTGGAGCAGCTTGCCCGCAGTTTTGGCGGCCCGGCCGAGCCGGCCGCCGACCAACGCGCGGAAGCCCGGCCGCGATCGGGCGAGGTTCCGCGCTCGCTGGCGCCGCTGCCGCAATTGGTCGATCCTGACTATGTCCTCGAATTTGAGCGCAGCGTTCAAGCGGAACTGATCGACTCCCAGGGCGGGCTGCTGGCGCTGGCCGCCGCCGAGGCCGACACCTGGAAGTTGCTGCACGAACGATTGCAACAGCGCGCTCGAACGCTGGTCTTGCAGGCGTTGGAAGAAGTAGACGCGGCGCATTTTCTCTTGGAACGGCACCCAAATCAGGCGCAGCTGGTACAGTCGCTGTCGAGCGCGGCGGACAAGGCAACCTCGCGTTTGGGCCGCGTGGGCGCCGCGGAGCGACTGTTAGCCGTACTGCCGAAAGGCCGCAACGGCGGCGCGCTGGCGGAAACCATCAAGCAGCAAATGCCCGACGTGGCGCTGACGCTGTTCGACGCCGATAGCGACCTGGTGCTTTGTTGCGAGGGCGAGCAAGTATCGCTGGCCAAAGCGGCGACGGCCCTGATCGGAAACCGTCCTGACTACGCCGCGGCTGCCCGCCGTGTGTTAACTCGTAACGACGTCTCCTGGGCGCCGCTAGGCGCCCGTGAACGCGCCGCCGCTTTGGCCCGATAAAGGGCATCGGGGGCGGAATGCGAAGTAACCTGACAGACCACGAGCCACTACCTACCCATGCCTACCCCGACTCATTCGCCAGATTTCAAAACGGTCAACTGGTACGGTCGCGAGTACCGCTTTTCAGCACAGCAAGCCGCTTGCATTCAGGTGCTGTGGCGGCAGTGGCTCAGCGGCACTCCGATCGTCCGCGACGAACTCGTGCTGAGCATCGCCCGCGTGAAGGCGCGCTCGCTCAAAGACGTCTTTAAGAGCGCTCCGGGAGGCGAGGCTTGGGGCACGATGATCGCCGATGGCGATCGCCGCGGCACGGTGCGGCTGGCCGAGCCGGCGGAGTGCAATGTGCGGAATGCGGAGTGCGGATCGCCGTGACCTGGCATTCGCGCCAGAAAGCTCCGGCGCTCGGCCCTAGCCGCCGCGACGGTTCGCATCCGAGCGAATCGGTAGAACTTGCTACAACCGCCTCGCGGGCCGCACAGTCGTCCCATTGAATGAAGTCCATCGCCGCTAGCATCAGCAGCAGCGTCGTGAACGCCGCGGGATGCAGGGGCGCATTGCCGGGCGGCTTGCCCAGTGTCGTCCAATAACCACGCTCCCAGCCTTGGGCTGTGCGTCGCCAAGAATCGAGCGCGGGCCTGCTCGATTCCACCGCGCCGCCAAAGCCGCACATCCACCCGGTTGCCACCAGCAGCGGGACGACGGTCAGCATGGGCCGGCGAAGTCGAATGGGCCGGCGTCGGACAACGAGGCGCGTCATGGCAGTTCTGGCAGGGGGCAGTGTTGGATTGCCCGAACCGAAAAGCAACTGGCGCGCCTCGCCCGGCCATTGCTCGCCAGCCGCTGGCTGAAGCACGAAGAATAGGCCAGATCTCGCGGGAAATCGGCAATGAGCTTTTGGCCGGTCGGCCAACCGTTCCGAGAGGGCCGTTGCCTTTTCGCCTCACTTGGTGGCACGCCACGAGGCGGCAAAGCAACAAGAGCGGCTGTATTACGAGACTCGTTTCCGCCGCGTGCTTTCGCCCGCGGGCTGGGGCCGCTCCGCCTTGCCCAACAACTCAAACAAGAATCGGCTGGGCTGCGTCGGACGGCTCTTGCCCCATTTGTTGCGGTTGAGGGCCAGCGTCATCGTCAGCCGATCGCGAGCGCGCGTCACGCCCACGTAGCACAGCCGCCGCTCTTCATCCACGGCGGAGTCGTTGTCGCCGATCGAGCGGTGATGCGGCAAAATGCCCTCTTCCATGCCCACCAAGTACACCTGCGGAAACTCCAGCCCCTTGGCGCTGTGCAACGTCATCAGCACGATGGCATTTCGAGCAAGCTGCGATTCTTTGTCTTGCTGGTCTTCGCGGCCCACCAGCGCCACGTCTTCTAAAAAACCCATCAGACTGGGTTCCTCGGCTCGTTGCTGATAGGCGGCCAAAGCATTGATGACTTCTTCCACCGAGTTCCAGCGGGCAAGTTGATCGGCCGGTTCTTTGTATTGGCGGTTGATCTCATCCTGGTAGCCGATGCGATGAACCATCTCTCCCACCAGGTCGACCAGCGGCCGCTCGGACAACTGCCCTTGGTATTGTTCGATCAATTGCCGAAACGCTTGCACCCCTTTCACCACCGGCTGGGGCAATTGGTCGATCGAGGCCGCTTCGGGCAAGACTTCCCAGAGCGGGCGTCCTTGCCCGACCGCTTGCGCGAGCAACCGTTCGACGGCCCGCTGGCCGATGCCGCGCGGCGGCGTGTTGATGATTCGCAGCAGCGATACTTCGTCGCGCGGAAAGGCGAGCACGCGCAGATATGCCAGAATATCGCGCACCTCTTTGCGATCGAAGAAGGACATGCCGCCGATCAATACATACGGCAGCTTGGCCCGCCGCAATTCTTGCTCGAAGGCCCGCGGCTGCTCGTTGGTTCGGCACAAGATGGCAAAATCGCGCGGCTGGGCGATGCGGCGGAAAATTTGCGAGCGAATTTCCTCGACCACCTGGTTGGCCTCGGTCGTTTCGTCGGGGAACTGCAACACGCGGGGCGGCTCGCCCGCTTCGCGAAACGCCCGCAACACTTTGTCGTGCCGGTGGCGATTGAACGCAATCAACCGGTTGGCCATTTCCAAGATGGCGCCGCACGAGCGATAGTTTTCTTCCAGCCGCACCACTTTGGCCTCGGGCCAATCGCGTTGGAAGCGCAAGATGTGCGTCACCTCGGCCCCGCGCCAGCCATAGATCGACTGGTCGTCGTCGCCCACCACGCACAGGTTGCGGTGCGGCGCGGCCAGGCACTTGATAATGCGGTATTGCGCCCCATTGGTGTCTTGATACTCGTCGATGAGCAGGTGGCTGAAGCGGCCTGCTTCGGCGGCCAATGCGTCGGGCGCGGTGGCAAACAGCTCTTCGGTGCAGAGCAGCAGGTCGTCGAAGTCGACCGCGCCGGCCGCCTTCAACGCGCGTTGATAGCGGCGATAGGCCATCGCGGCCAGGTGCTCCTTGTCACTGGCGGCCAGCGCCACGGCCTCGGCAGGCCGCACCGAGGCGGTCTTCCAGCGGCTGATGAAGTTGATCAGATCGCTGGGGCGCAACACCTCGCCGGGCACGCGAATGTCGCGCAAGGCCGCGCGGGCCACGCTCTCCTGATCGCCGCGGTCGTAAATGGCAAACTGGGCCGGATACCCCAGCCGCGTAATATGCCGCCGCAGCACACGCACGCAGAGCGAGTGGAAGGTCGAGATCTCGGGCTTGCGTTGGCCCTTGCGCCGTTTGCCAAGCAGCTCGGCCGCCCGCTGTTGCATTTCGCCGGCGGCCTTGTTGGTGAACGTCACGGCCAGAATGCGATCGGGCGGCGTGCCGTGCTTAATCAACTCGGCAATGCGGTAGGTCACCACGCGCGTTTTGCCGGTGCCGGCGCCCGCCAGCACCAGCAGCGGCCCGGAAAGTGTGCTTACGGCATCGCGTTGGGCGGCATTCAAATGAACGGGCATGGAGCGAAGATAGTACCGGTTCCGTAGAGGTTTGCAAAGGCTGCCTGGAGGTACGGCACTTGCACCGAGACGATGTCTTTGGAGACCGCAGTCGTTGAAAAAGGAGCCCTCGCCATGATTGCACGGAACGAACAGATTCATGAAGAGCTCAAGCGGGTGATCGGGCCGGCGGGTTACGAGGTGCGTTTCGATCCGCAGCCGGATGGCAAAGTCATGGTGCGGATCGACGCGGCCGAAGCGGTGTGGGGCATGTGCCCCGATGACTTGCTCCAATTGCTGCGTGAAATGCCCGACCGCGCGGGGCTTTTGGCCTTACGACAGGCGGTCGATCAGCATCCGCATAAGCTGACCTGCGCGTAGGCGCTTGACATCGCGGAGGGCGTTCCCTCCCGAAGCGTGGGCCGGTACAATCGCCTGAAAGATCGTCCAGGTATGTTACCGGAATCACGGGAATCGCCAATGCCGCATCCGAAGGTGTTTGTTACGCGCCGCATCCCGGCGGCGGGGCTCGATCGCGTTCAGGCCGCCTGCCAGGCCGAAGTCTGGCCGGAGCAGCTTCCGCCGCCGCGCGACGTGCTCTTAAATAAGATTCATGGTTGCGACGGTGTGTTGACTTTGCTCACCGAAAAGGTCGACGCCGAGTTGATGGACGCCGCGGGTCCGCAGCTCAAGGTGATTAGCAATTACGCGGTCGGCTTCAACAACATCGACGTGATGGAAGCCAGTCGCCGCGGGATCCGCGTCGGCAACACGCCGGGCGTACTCACCGAGGCGACTGCCGACCTGGCGTTTGCCCTGCTGATCGCGGCTGCGCGGCACGTGGTGACAGGGCATCGCTATGTGCTCGACGGCCAATGGAAAACCTGGGAGCCGCTGGGCCACATTGGCCAGGACCTGTGCGGCAAAACCCTCGGCATCGTCGGCATGGGGCGGATCGGTTATGCCATGGCGAAAAAATGCTTCGGCGGCTGGGAGATGCGCGTGCTCTATCACGACCACTATGCCAATGAAGCCGCCGAGCGCGACTTCGGCGCCTTGCGCGTCGACTTCGACACGCTGCTGCGAGAGTCGGATTTTGTTTCGGTCCACGCCGATCTGAATGCCACCACGCAAGGCATGTTCAATGCGGCGGCGTTCAAAAAGATGAAGCCCACGGCGGTGTTCGTCAACAGCGCCCGCGGTCCGCTGCACGTGCAGGCCGACTTGTGTGCAGCCTTGAAAAACGGAGACCTCTTCGCCGCCGGGCTGGATGTAACCGATCCCGAGCCGCCGCGGCTCGACGATCCGCTGTTGCAGTTGCCCAACGTCGTGATCGCTCCGCACATTGCCAGCGCCACCGTGTCGAGCCGCAACGGCATGGCCGAGATTTGCGCCGACAACCTCTTGCTGGGACTCGAGGGCAAGCCGCTGCGATCGTGGGTCAACGCGCCCTCGTAGTTAAGCCGCATTCCGGCAGCGTCATCCAATCTGTTTTGCAACCTGGACTTTAACGTTCATCGCCGCCGCTCTTGACCGGCGCAACTGTCCGCAGGCGGCATCGATCTTGTCGCCCTTGCGCTGTCGCACCTGCACGTTGATGCCAGCGTCGGTCAAGATGCCAAGAAACAACACCAGCGACTTGCCCGCCGGTGTGAGATAGGGCAGCCCCGCCACCGGGTTATAAGGAATGACGTTGAGCAGGGCCGTCTTGCCTTTCAGAAGCGCTGCAAGCTGCCGGGCATGCTCGGGTCGGTCGTTCACGCCGCCCAGCAACACATATTCAAAAGTCAGCCGCCGCCCGGTGTGCTCGAAATAGCGGTCGGCGGCGGCCAAGATGGGTGCAATGCCGATGTTGCGATTCACCGGCACCAGTTCGCTGCGCAGTTTATCATTGGGCGCGTGCAGCGAGACCGCCAAATGGTAGTGGCAATCGAGTTCGGCCAGACGGTCGATCGCCGCCGGCAGGCCCACGGTCGAGATCGTAATCCGCCGCGCGCCGATGCCCAGCCCCGCCGGGCTGCTGGCTACCTCCAACGCCGGCAACAGCCGGTCGAGATTGGCCAGCGGCTCGCCCATGCCCATCACCACGATGTTGCTGAGCCGTTCCGCGGCCGGCAGCAAACGATCGAGCCGCAACAATTGTTCGACAATTTCGCCGGTGGTCAGGTTTCGGGCGACTCCGTCCAGCCCGCTGGCGCAGAAGACGCAACCCATGGCGCAGCCCACCTGTGTGCTAATGCAGACAGTCCGCCGGCTGCCTTCGCGGATGAGCACGCATTCAATCTTGTGTCCATCGGCCAACTGGAGCAGCAGTTTTTCGGTGCCGTCGGACGAACGGCGGTGGGCGGCTATGGTGGTCGTCCAAAACGTGAAAGACTCGGCCAGCGCCGCGCGGAGCGACTTGGGCAGGTCGCTCATCTGGTCGAAGGCGTCAGCCCGCCGTTGGAACAGCCAGCCGCTCACCTGGCCGGCGCGGTAGCCCGGCAAGCCGCGCTCGCGCATCCATTGATGAAGCTGTTCGGAAGTTTGATCGAGAAGGTGCGACACGTTGTTACTGTCGGCAAAGAAACGGGAGGCTTGGTTCGCGGCAACGTTCATTATACCGAACGCGGTGAAGACATTGACAGTTGCCGCCAGACGCTTGACAATGCTCGCTCCTCGTGTCGGCTTTGTTTTGGCCTGCCAATTTCCAGGATTTTCCTACGATGTCGATTGATCCCAACTCACCCCCCGCTTATGAACCAGCTCCGCGGCAAGGCGGCGGCGGCAAAATCTGGCTTTTTTTGGGACTTGGCTGCGGCGTTATGCTGTTGCTCTGCTGCGGCGTGGGCGGGCTCATGACCTGGCAGTTCGGTAAGGGCTTCAAGCCGGTCACCGATCCGGCAGCCATTGCTGAGCTCAGCAGAGGGATTGCCGACGTCGAAATACCCGAGGGGTTCCAGCCGGCCACCGGATTTTCGTTCGCCATTCCGTTCACCGATCAGTCAATGACGATGGTGGTGTATCAAGGGTCGAATCATCAGGGTGGCGTATTTCTCACCGAGTTTTCGGCGGGATTTGGCTCGGCCAGCCAAGAAGATCTCAAGCGGCAAATGGAACAGTCGTTAAATCAGCAGGGCCAGGGCACCAAGCATCTTGAAGTACTCGAAACGCGCAGTATCGAAGTCATCATCCGCGATGAGCCGGCGACGTTCAATATTCAAAAGGCGAAAGACCCGGGCACCGATCAAGAATATGTGCAGGTCATCGGTGTGTTTAAAGGCAAAAAGGGCACGGCCATGTTGATGGCGCAGCTTCCCGCCGAGCAATACACCGAAGACGATGCCGAGAAGCTGGTGCATTCGATCAAGTGATGCTCGGAGGCCGGTCATTCGGCCCGGCAGACGAGGCGCATCATGCCCCATAACCAACCGATGCGGCATCGGGCGGCCGAGATGACCTGAAAGCCCGCTCGCTGCAATTCCGCCTGGCATTCGGTCAGCGAATAGGTCTTATAAAACGCCGGGTCGGTCAATTGCAGCCAGGCGCTGCACAGCTTGCAGGTCAGATAATCATCGCACCAGTCGACGACGATCAATTGACCCTGGGGGCGCAACACGCGGCGCATCTCGGCCAGCGCCGCCCGCGGCTGCCGGAAGTAATGAAATGCGCTGAGGCAGGCCACCACATCGAACCGCGCATCGGCCAAGGGCAGCGCTGCCGCCTCGCCTGCCAGCCAACGGACCGGCAAACGCATGGCGAGCGCCTGGTTAAGCATCTCGGGGCTGACATCGACGCCGGTGATTTGCAATTGGGGCCAGCGAGCGAGCAATCTCGCTTCAAGTTGCCCGGTGCCACAGCCCAGGTCTAACACGCGCTCTCCGCCCTGCAACTCGACGGCCTCGAGCGCCATCTGCACCGAGGCGTCGATATACCGCCGCCAGCGCGTATCGTACTCATCGGCGAGTCGGTCGTATGCCTGGCGAACGGGATGCGTCAACTCGGATGCCCGTTCCCTAGTCGAGATAACCAAGATCGCGCAGACGGGCTTCGACGCAGCGCTGGTCGGCCTCGGTGATGCCGGCGATGGCCAGCTCGCGGCGCGGTTCAACCTCGCCGCCGATCCTAAGCCGAGCGGGGCCGCGAAAGAAATCATCGAGCGGTCGGCCAGTCATGGTCGCCGGGGCCGGCAGGCCCAGCAGTCGCAAAATCGTGGGGGCCACGTCGCGCAGCTCCGCCGTCGGATAAACACCCGCCCGTGCCGGCGGCGCTTCGATCATCAGCACCCCCTCGAGCCGGTGAGTGCCGGCCATCGCGGCATCGGGCCGCACCAGCTTGGGCTGCGCATCGAACTTGTGCCGTGTGTGGAAGCCGGCGGCGGGAATCGCAATCACATCGGGCCACATCTGCTCGACCGGGTCGAGACCAAATTGCTCCGCCGTGCCATAAACTTCGACAAACAATCGCCCGCCTGTCTCGGGGTGGCGCGCTTCCTCAAAAGCCGCCGTCACGTCGGCCAGTGCTTGCCCGCGTTGACGCGGCGTCGTCAAGGGACCTGCCCCAAAACGCTCGCGAGTGTTCAAATACACCAGGCCGCCCAAATTGCCGTGCAATGCCAAGGCGGCGCTGGCGCGCCAATCGATCGGCAGCAGGCTGTCGAGCGGGCGTGTCAATTGAGCGGTGCTCCAACCAGGCCGAAGTCGCCGCCAGAGGTTTTTGCGCAGCTTCCAGCCCCCGCGGCGCATCTGATAGCCGGCGGCGGCCAGTCCGTGCGGAAAACGGAGCAGCCCCCGATCGCCCAACACCTTGGCCAGCGTAATCGTGCCGCGGAACGGGCCAAAACCGTGATCGCTGACCGCCACCACGGCAGCCTTCCGCCGCGCGGCCAACTCCATCAACTCTCCCAGGCAATCGTCCATCGCCCGAAGTGCCCGCTGCGCTTCGTTGATCCATAATTCAGGGGCAGCGGCGCCGCTGGGTTCGAGCAATTCCCAGCAGCGATGTTGCAACGAATCGAGCACCTGCAACTGCACGACCATCAGCCGCCAATCGGTCATTCGATCGGCGATTCCGGCGGCCGTAGCCTGGCCACGGAAAATGTCCGCCGTCTGATCGACGCCATCAGACAACTCGGCGAACGTCGCGGGACGACGCCTCCACACCGTGCCCAGATCGAATCTTGCCTTCGAGCCCCGCAGCCGCTCGGCAAATTCGGGGTAGGCGGCCAGCGCGGCGTCGATTGACGGGCAATCGAGCCCTCCCACCACCATGCCACGAACCGAAGCCGACGCCGGGTAAGTCATGGGCAAATTGAGCGAAACCACCTGTCCACCCGCCGACGACACCGATTCAAACAACGTGGGCCGGCCGATGCGGCCTGCGTGGTTCAGCAACAGCCGGCGGCGACGATGGTCGAGATAGCGATAGTCGAGAATGCCATGCTCTTGCGGGTCGCAGCCGGTCTGAAACGTCGTCCAGGCTACCGGCGTGATGTAGGGCCGCGTGGAGTTCAGCGTCGCCCGCGCGGAGCTTTGCAGCAAGCGGGCCAGATTGGGCATGCGGCCCGAGGCGGCCCACGGCCCCAGCAAATCGAACGTGGCGCCATCGAGTCCGATGACGAGCACGCGCGGGACGGTGGGCTGGGGTGGGGGCATGAGGTGGGTGGTGGGTGGTGGGTGGGTGAAAAGTGTGCTGAGCGACTCGTGATGACTGACTAGTTGTAAATGATCGGTGATCGGGATCTCCCGTGCTCCAACCTTCAACCCCCCACCTCCAACCCCCCAACCACCAACCACCAACCACTAACCACTAGCCACTCTGAAAATCGAGTCTCGAACCGGTGTGCTGATCGGCATGGGTCAACTCAAGCAGCTCGTGCTTCCAGTCGTGTCCGCGGGGCATGTCGAGCACAAACCGAACCTGAAAGTAATCACGTCGGCGGACGTGCTCTGACTTACTGGTGAGCCACTGCGCGGCCCAACGCTTAAGGCGGCGCTGCCAGCGCTCATTGTCGGCCGCGGCGGCCGCCCAGTGCTGCATGGCCGTCACGAATTGATTGGCGCCGCGTGCAAAACGGGCCGCTAGGGGGCGCTTCGCCGCCACCGCAAATACAGTGTGCGGAAAGCGCTCGTTGCCTTGCCAGCCCACCAACGTCGCATCGAGCGGCGCCAACAGCCGCGTGAGACAACTGGGCGTGAACCGCCAGTAGTCGCTCGGGTGGTCGTGAATATGAAAATCCAAAGGCGCCGCAATCAGCATCACTCCGCCCGGCGATAGCACGCGGACCATCTCTTCAACCGCACGGCGGGCTTCGAAGACATGCTCCAGCGTCTCGACGCAGATGACGGTTCGGGCGTGGTTATCGGCCAGCGAAAGTGCCGCGAGATCCTCGATGCGATCGACCCCCGGTCCGGGCCGCAAATCGCAGCCGATGTAGCGCTGATCAGGAAACAGCGGGCGGAGGTCGGCCAGCTCTTCTTGGCCTTCGACCAGGTACGAGCCGAATTCGTAGACCGGCCCGCCCAGAGCGAAGGCTTCGGCTGCTAATTTCACAAACGCGCGAACATTATCTCGCATCAGAGACGACTCCTAATTGTGCGAACTGCTGGGGATGCCAACGCCAGATCGTCACGCCGTGTTTTCCGGCGCCAGCAGGTGCGAATCGGGCCGCCGGCTCACCAGCCTGGGCCACCAGCAACCGCAACGTCTCGCCACGGCGGCTAGACGCTTCAAGCTCGGTTTGTTCCACCACCACATAGGCCAAGGCGGGATCGGAGAACGCCGCCTGGGCGGCTTCATAGCGATAGGTTTTGCGGCCCGTGTAAAGCGCCGTCCAGCCCCGGCTGTCGAGTACGACGTCGCGGACAGCCGCATGAGAATTCAGCCATTCGGCGGCTTCGCGGTGCGCGGCCCGGCTAGCATGCAAGGGGCGGAGCAAATCGCCCATACAGTTGGCCAAGGCCAAAAACACCAGCGAACAAGTGACCGTTTTCCGATCGGCTTTTACGTTCAGGGAATGGCCTCGATAAAACTCCACCAGCCAGTCGCCGATCGCCAGCCCGCCCATTGCCGCCCAGCCCAACGCCAACACCACCAACAACAGCAAATGGCGCGTCGACAGATACCCGCTGCGAGCCGCCACGGAGAGCGACGCCAACAGCAGCGCGGCACACAGCACCTGCATGAACCGATCGAGAGGCGTATGGAGCCGCCGTCGCCACAACCACAAACCGGCCATTGCCAGCGCCCCTAGCCCGTAATGAAGCGTCTGCGCTAATTCCTCGACCAACTTTACCGTCGCGGGCAGGCAGCCGCGGAAACGACTGCTGGTCGAGACGTCTTTCTTGCCGAACACCAATTGCCCGACGCCGGGCAGGCGCCATTTGGATTCGGCGTGAGCAACACGATCGGACGGCGAAAGATCATTCAGCGGCAGCGATTCGATGGCCCCGCGGCGGCCGAGCAGGCGGGCGGTGGCCGTCTCGATGTCGTGCACCTGGCAGATGGCCAGATAAGCGCAGCAAGGAGGCGCGAGTCCGAGCATCAACGCGCCAATAGATTGCAACGTCGCGGACCACGCTCGTCGCCAGCGACGGGCGCCTTGGAAAGCAGCCAACGTGATCAGCAGCGCCAGTGGAAGCACGACGGCTTCTGCCCTTGCCAGCAGCGCAAGCCCAGTGCTGAAACCGCTGACCAGCAGCCACGCGACGGAGAGCCGTCCCGCGTCCAACTGCACGAAAAACTCGCCGGCTGCCCAAAGTGCGATGCAAAAAAACAACAGATGGGTACTGTCACTCAGGCCATCCGCGCCCAGCCGTGCAATGCCTCCCAAGGCGCAGAAAAGCACGGCGCCGAGTAGCGCGGCGCGCCTGCCGTGCAATCGCTCGAACAACAGATAAACCGGCGCCACCGAGAGGACTAACGGCGCCGCCGCGGCAAGCTGCAAGCTCAAGCACCAGTCGCCAGCAAAGTCGCCCAGCGGGTGTGCCAAAAGCGAGTGCGTTAGATAAACCAAGCTAGGAAAAAGCGGCTGTTCGGGCTGTGCGCGGAGCGCCGCGATCCATCCATCCCGCGCGATCGACTGCGCGACGGTAAGGTAGCGAATCGAGTCTTGGGCGGGCACCACGGCACGGAGCACCAGCCAGACCTGCACCATGCATGCCAGCAAAATCAACGAGGCGATGACGCCCACAGACGGGCGGCTCGTGCCCGACGTTCGTCGAAGGTACATTCGATTTAGGACGATCTGAGCCGCGCCGCGGTTTGCCAATTGCGCAAAGCCTTGGCACAGCCAGCTTAAGGAAAAGATGAGGTTTTCGGGCCAAGGAAGGGAAGGCGAAAACGGCCCGGAATTCGCATTTCGGGGCGGAGAGTATCCCCCAAAGGCCTCCCGGTCAATGCCGGGTTCGGTATAATTCTGCACAACGCTGCGAATCTTGCTTGATGAGCCGGCGGAACTTTGCGTAAACTACGGTGTTTCAAGAGAAGAAGCCTTTGCGCGGCTTCTTGGAACAGACAGAATTCAGGCTTTTTCCCCACGATGCGGACCATGTCGACTTTTTCTCTCGGCCCTCGGTGGCTTGCGCTCGCGCTCGCCCTGACCTGTGGTAGCCTTGCCGGCTGTGGCAATGTCCTTCAATTTGGCGATGCCGCCGACGCGGTTGGCCCCTCAGCGGTGCAAACCACCTTGAGTGAACAGATCGACCTGATCCGGAGCGGCCAGTTGGCCAGCATCCATTCCAGCGCCCTCGACGATTCGATGATCGAGCAGCTCGGCGACGTGGACGATCTGGAAATCCTCGATCTTGCGAATTCCCAGGTCACCGACGCCGGTCTGGCGTCGGTCTCCGGGCTGACGGGCTTGCGGCAAGTTGACTTGGACAACACCGGCGTCACCGACGCCGGCCTGGCTCACCTGGCCCACATGCCTGAGCTCGGGATGCTTACCTTAAACCACACCAAAGTCTCCGACGCGGGGATTGCGCTGCTTCCTGCTGATTTGCGGATTACCGAGTTGCGCTTGCGTGCCACAGACATTGGCGATGCCAGCATGCCGAAAATCGGTCAATGGACAGAGATGCGATGGCTCAGCCTGGCCGGCACCAAGATTACCGATGACGGGCTCGCCCATCTCAAGCCGCTCACGCATCTCCTCGAATTGCGGTTGGGCAATACGCAGATTACCGATGCCGGCCTGGACTGTCTGGACCAGATGACTGAATTGCAACACATCAGCCTGCGCAACCTGCCGCTCACGGATGCGGCCATCGCGCATCTGCGGCATCTGGAAAACCTGGAAGAAGTCTTGCTGGAGAACACCCAGATCAGCGACCAGGGTGTGCCGTATTTGGCGGGCTTGTCGCGCTTGCAGGTACTCAGCCTAGCCGGGACCCAGGTGACCGATCAAGGGCTGCAACATTTACGCGAGTTAAAGCAGCTTTCGACGCTCTATCTTAATCGCTGCCGAGTGACCGACGAGGGCCTTGAACACCTGGCCAAAATGCCGAACCTGCTTCGGATCGACTTGGCCGGCACGCAGGTCACGGTGGCCGGCGCCAAGCGGCTGATCGAGCGATTGCCCGAGGACGCCGATGTGCGTTTCGACACCAGCACCGAGGTCGATTCGGGGCCCGACGCCGGCCGTTAAGCGCCAACGCCGCGAATCAAGCGGCTTTTGCTCATCTCGCCTAATCGCCTCTAGATTGTGCGCCGCGCCGCAATCTATACTAGGCTGGTTCGCTCGAACCACCGCCCATGATTCGCCAGCGCCCCAGGCCCCAGGCGATCGGATGCAACTTTCTGGAAAGCAAACCCTGATGCCCAAAGCGTTGACCATCGCGGGACTGGTCGTCTCCGGCTGCTTGCTGCTCTTGTTCGGACTCGACTTGGCGCTCAAGATCCCTTTCCACCGAAGCCTGGAGATGGACATCGGCTTTGTGATCTCGGCGGCAATTTTAGGCTACCTCAGTTGGATCACCTATCGCGATCTGCCGTAGCGGTTACGCGGCGATTCGCAGAATCGAGCGTGCGGGTGCCTGTCGGCTCGTGGCTCGGCTCGCGGCGAGATCGGCGATGGTCTGAATCGTCAGCCGTTGCTCGGCCCGTAAGCCGGCGAGATGGCCGAGCAGGCGCCCGATGGGCTTCAGGCCGCCAGACCATTTTTTAAGGTCGATGCTGATAGCAGCCTCGCCGCCCTCGCGCGCCGCGCGGTCGATGGCCTTGACCGCCCGCCGCCAGCCGGCCTCGGCCAGATCGATGGCGCCATCCAACTCCCACAGCCCCCAGCGCAGCGCCCGCAGGCAGCCGCCAGACGGCAATGCCTGGCGAGCTTGCCGGGCGCTCGGCGCCGAGGTCCGCGATGGCCCCGGGAAGCATACCACGCTAATGCCGGTTTTCGCCAGCAAATCGTCGTGCAACGTGGCCGGGCGCTGCTCAAAAACCAGCGTCGTCGGGCGTAGCCGCAATTTCTCCGCCTCGCTCAGCGACGATGCCAGGCCCGTGGCAAATTGTCCACGATTCGCATGGCCCCCCGCCCAGGCACGCGGGGCAAGCAGCGCCAGCTCGCCTGGCGCGAGCTGATTGCTCAAGGCCTCCGACATTCTGGCGAGCTGCGTGATCGTATACGTCCATGTGGCCGGCACATCGGCCGCGGCCAGTTGGGCGGACAAGTCGGCGGCCAACGGCTCTGACGCGCGCAAGCCGGGCGACGAGTCGCCCGCGAACAACGGAATGGACAGCACGCAAACGCCGGTTCGAGGAAGCATCAGCCGGGGCCCTCCGATGGCCAGGAAGAGAAAGAAGCACCTGCTGGAAAAATCGGCGCGGCGCCGTGAACCGCTCGATTCATCTTTCAGCGGCCGCCGAGTTTGACGGCGGCCACGCCCCGGTCGTGCTTGCAAGGCAAAGTTTGACGCCGCGGCGGGCGGCGGTAATCTTAGAGGAATCCTGGAACTGAATCATTCCCCGCAGCGGAGGCGTGCGGTCTGCGAAAGAGTTTTGTATGGACTGCCGCCGTCTGCCGACAATCCGCATCGCAAGTTGGGTAGCTGTCTGTCTGAATCTGGCGTTCGGCAATGGTGGCAGCGCCGCCGAAAGTGCCCGAGACCTGCGTCCGAATTTTGTCCATGCTCGGCCCCGTGCCACAGTAAATCGCGCCATGCAAACCAGTTATCGCGGGCCGCTCGCCGAATTGACCGTTGAGCAGAAAGCGTTGCGAGACGTGCTGCGGCGCGATGTCGAGACCTTGGCCGGCAAGATTGGCGAACGAAACCTGCGGTATTATGAAAGCTTGCAAAACGCCGCGCTCTATATCGAAGGCTCGTTTGCCGCCGCCGGCTTGAATGTCACCCGGCAGACCTATCAGGCCGATGGCCGCGCGTGCCACAACCTGGAAGCGGAGATCGCGCCCGCCGAAGAAATCCCTCCGGCAGGCGAGCGCCTCGACCACCGTGCGATTCCGCCGCTAGCTCAGGAAGTCGTGGTGATCGGCGCGCATTATGACACCGTGCCCGGCTCGCCCGGCGCTAACGACAACGGCAGCGGGGTGGCGGCGCTGTTGGCCCTCGCGCGGCGATTCGCCTCACGGCCCGTGCAGCGCACGCTGAGGTTCGTGGCCTTCGCCAATGAAGAGCAGCCCTACTTTCAGACCGGCGCCATGGGCAGCCGCGTCTATGCTGGGCGATGCCGCCAGCGCAACGAAAACGTTGTCGCGGCCGTCAGTCTGGAAACCATCGGCTATTACAGCGACGCCCCAGGCAGCCAGCGTTATCCGCCGCTGTTGAGCGCCGTGTATCCGACGACCGGCAATTTCCTCGGCTTCGTGGGCAATCTACGCTCGCGGCCGCTGGTTGACCAGATGACCGGCGCTTTCCGCCGCCATGCCAGGTTTCCGAGCGAAAAAGGCGCGCTTCCCTCCGGACTGCCTGGCGTGGGCTGGTCCGATCATTGGTCGTTCTGGCAAGAAGGCTATCCGGCCGTGATGGTCACCGATACCGCGATGTATCGCTATCCGCATTATCATTTGGCCAGCGACACGCCCGACAAAATCGACTACGACCGCCTGGCCCGCGTGGTCGACGGGCTGGCGGGCGTCGTCGGTGAGCTGGCAAACAGCCCGTAGGGTGGGCCGAGCGGAGCGAGTCCCACCTTGCGCCGCACGATCGTCGCCGCGGCGGATTGGCGCCAGAAGGTGGGA
>JAICLL010000121.1 GCA_025927475.1 Pirellulales bacterium | reverse complement strand
TTGCGCGGCCAGGCGATAATTCTCTTGCAGATCGACCGAGAGGTTGGCCTTGGTGCGGCGGCGGATTTCGGCCAGGGCCTGGGCGTCGCTGGTGTTATCGACGGCGATCCGCACCACATCGGCGCCGGCCGCGGCCAGCGCCTCGACCTGGGCCACGGTGGCCGCGATGTCTTGGGTATGCGTGGCGGTCATGCTTTGCACGGCCACCGGGTTGCCGCCGCCGATGGTGACCGAGCCGATCCGCACCGGACGGGTTGGATTGCGTGGAAGGTTCATGCTTCTCTCCTGTGAATCGTATCTAGGTCAAATCGGTTTTGACGAGCAAGCCGGCAATTTCTACGTTCGACAGAACCGCTATCAAGCTTCTTCTCATTTGATTGTCAAAGCCGATTAGGGTTACCTGGCCTACCGCAACGCGCGCGGCAGCGGAAAGACTACGTCTTCTTCCCGCACCACGCGCTTTTGCACTTCGGCGTGAAATTCATTCTTCAGCCAATCGAGACATTCGAGCACCAGCTCTTCCGGCGCGCTGGCGCCGGCGGTGAGCACCACCGTATCGACGCCCGCGAACCACTCATGGTCGATATCGCCCACGTCGTCAATCAAATAGGCCCGCGTAAACTGCTCGGCCACTTCGGCCAGCCGCAGCGAATTCGAGCTGTTGCCGCTGCCCACCACCAGCACCAGGTCGGCTTCGCGGGCCAGCTCGCGGACCGCCTCTTGCCGGTTCTGCGTGGCGTAGCAAATGTCTTCCTTGGGCGGTCCTTCGATGTTCGGAAACCGCCGGCGCAGCGCGGCGATCACCCGATTGGCGTCATCGATGCTCAGCGTGGTTTGTGTCAGATAGGCCAAATGGCTGGTGTCGGAGACGCTCACGCGCTCGACATCTCCGGGCGTCTCGACCAGGATGATCTGCTTTGGCGCTTCGCCCATCGTGCCGATCACCTCGTCGTGCCCCTCGTGGCCGATCAAAAAGATCGTGTAGCCGTCTCGCGCGAAGCGGGCCGCCTCGATGTGTACTTTGGTCACCAGCGGGCAGGTGGCGTCGATCGTCCGCAAACGCCGGGCACGGGCCTCTTCGCGCACCTGCGGCGAGACGCCATGCGCGCTGTAGAGCAAATTGGCGCCTTCGGGAACTTCGGAAATATCGTTCACAAACACCACGCCGCGCTCGCGGAAGCGTTCGACCACGTGCTTGTTGTGAACGATCTCGTGAAACACGTAGAGCGGGGCGCCCAGAATCTCCAGCGCCCGGTCCAACGCTTTGACCACCATCACCACGCCCGCACAAAAGCCGTGCGGATTGGCTAGCAACACTTTCATACAGCCCCCACGGGTGTGGCAACGGATTCGATGGGCGGCAGGTGGATCGGCGCCGGCACGAGGGCGTCGTCCTCTTCTCCATCGAACCGTTTGCGAATTGAGACAAACTCATTTTCAGTAGCCAGAAAAGCCTCGACGATGTCGGGGTCGAAATGCGATCCCGATTCTTCGATGATGATCGACTTGGCCACATCGTGTTCAAAGGCGTCTTTGTACACGCGCTTGGTCGTCAGCGCATCGTAGACATCGGCCAGGGCGACGATGCGGCCGCAAAGCGGAATGTCTTCGCCCGACAGCCCTTGCGGATAGCCGCTGCCGTCAAAACGTTCGTGATGCGTCAGGGCGATGTCGCGGCCCATGCGCAAGAACGCGGCTTCGGGATGTTGCAGCAAGGCGGCTTCGAGCGTTTCGGCGCCGATCAGCGTGTGCTGCTTCATCATGTCGAACTCGCGGTCGCTCAGGCGGGCCGGTTTGAGCAGCACGCTGTCGGGAATGCCGACTTTGCCGATGTCGTGCAAGGGGCTGGTCAGGTAAATCATGCGCACGTAGTCGGCATCGACGCGGCTGGCAAACTTCGCCTGACGCGAAAGATGCTGCGCCAACACGCGCGAATAAGACCGCATGCGTTCCAGGTGCGCTCCGGTTTCGGGATCGCGCGATTCGGCCAGCTTGGCCATGGCGAAAATCGCCAGGTCGCGGGTCTCCATGGACAGGATGCGCTCGCCGGTGCGCATCCGCACGCGCAGCTCGGCGGGATCGAACGGCTTGGTCATAAAGTCGTCGGCCCCGGCCGACAGGCCCGCCACGATGTCTTTGGTTTCTCCGCGCGAGGTCAGCAAAATCACGTAGATATAGCCGGCAAAATCGCCGCCGCGGATCTGGCGGCAAAGTTCCAGCCCGTTCATGCCCGGCATTTCCCAGTCGGTAATGACCAGCCGACACTCGCCCCGCCGCAAGATTTCCAGCGCTTCGCCGCCGTCGTGGGCCACCTGCACCGGGTAGCCCGCCCGTTCGACGGTGTGGCGCGAGATTGCCAGCGAGACTTCATCATCGTCTACGATCAGCACTCGCAAACCGTTCGTTCGCGGATTCGTGTTCATGGGTAGTGGCACTGTTAACAAGGAGGGATTTTGCGCAGAATCGCGGTTCGTTCGATCAAGTAGTTTCGACGGTCCAGGCGGGAAGTTCGTCTCGGATAAACTGTTCCAGCCGCTGTTTCTCGCCGCGGAGGGCAACCAGCCGCTCGCCGGCGTTGTCGAGGCTGGCCGCGCGGCCCATCCGTTCCAGTTCGGCGGCGATGCGGCTGACTTCGGTGGCCGAAACGTTGGCGGCGGCGCCTTTGATGCGGTGCGCCAGCAGCGCGGCCTGTTCGGCGTTGCGGGCATGGATGCTGCGTTCGAGCTCTTCCAGATCGACTCCTACCTGCTGCTGGAATTTTTCCAGAATGTTTTCGACAAACTCCCAGTCGCCCAAAAACCGCTCGATGAGCGATTGACGGTCGAGCGGCGGGGCAGTGACAGTTACCGGGGCGGTGCCGGCCACAAGGGCCGGGGCTACCGCCGAAGCGGGCGATAATGCGTCGTCGGCCGAGGTAGCTCCGGGCCTTGTGCCCGGCGGTGGCGAGGTGGTGCCGGCCGATGGCGCCGGGGCAGTTCCGGCCACAAGGGCCGGGGCTACCTGGCTGGCCGCGGGGGCCGGGACCTGTTCCCTATTCCCTGTCCCCTGTTCCCTATTCCCCAGGTGCCGCTCCAACGTGGCAATCAGCTCGTGCCGGTTGAGCGGCTTCTTCACGTAGTCGGTCATGCCGGCTTCCAGACAACGCTGCCGGTCGCCCGCCATGGCGTTGGCCGTCAAGGCGATGATCGGCAGCGGCCGATGCCCGGCGGCACGCGATTGCTCCATTTGACGCACGGCGCGGGTGGCCTCGTAGCCGTCCATTTCGGGCATCTGGCAATCCATCAGCACCACGTCATATTCGGCTTGCGCGAGCGTTTCCACCGCTTCGCGGCCGTTGGCGCGGATGTCGCAACGATAGCCGGCCGCCCGCAGCAATTCGCTGGCGACCTGCTGATTGATTTCGTTGTCTTCGACCAGCAGAATGCGCGTGTCTTTCATGACCACCGGCCCACGCTGCCGGCTTCGCGAGCGCGGCGCCGACGGACGGTCGGGCTGGCCTGCCGCACTCTGGCTTGGTGGCTGCAGGGCCAACATCATGGCGTTGAACAGGCGGCTGGCCGTGATGGGTTTGCACAGGTAGCCCGCGATGCCGGGCTGCTGCGAGGGCTGATCGGCGCGCTCGTCGCCGGGCGGCACGATGACCAGCACCGCCGTTTCTTGATCGGCGGCGGCCACGGCGGACAGTTGATCGAGCTTTACCTCGGCCAGCGTGCCATCGACAATGGCAATCTGATAGCGTTGGTTGGCGGTGTGCGCTTCGCGCAAGCGGGCGGCGGCCACGGCGCCGTCGCCCACCAGCTCGCAGGCGATTTGCCAGGCGCCGATCTGACGTTGAATCGATGAAACGATGGTGGGGCTGTCGCCCACCAACAGCACGCGCAGACCGTCCCAGGCGGCAACCGTCTCGGCATAGCGGCCTGTGGGCGTCGCCGAAGAGCCGAACCGCACGGTGAACCAAAACGTGGCGCCTTGGCCCGGCTCGCTCTCGACGCCGATTTCGCCGCCCATCATTTCGGCCAGTTTTTTGCAAATCGACAGCCCCAACCCCGTGCCGCCGTATTTGCGAGTGGTTGACGAATCGACCTGCGAGAAACATTGAAATAGCAGCGGCAGACGTTCTGGCGGTATGCCGATGCCGGTGTCGCGCACCTGGCAGCGCACGATCAGTTCGCCTTGTTGCGCCGATTCGACGGCCACGTCGAGGCTGACATGCCCCTCGGCCGTGAACTTCACCGCGTTGGCCAGCAGGTTGATGAGAATCTGCTGCCAGCGGCTGGGGTCGCCGCGCAGCGTGGCCGGCAAATTCGGATCGACAAAGCAAAGGACGTCGAGTCCTTTTTGGCGGGCCTGGTCGGTGATGATCGAAATCACGCGCTCGATGATCGTGCTGGGATCGAAGTCGATGGCCTCGAGCTCCAACCTGCCTGCTTCGATCTTCGAGAAGTCGAGCACGTCGTTGATCAGTTGCAGCAGCACTTTGGCCGAGAGTCGCGCGGCATCGACATAGCGCTGCTGCTGCGCCGTGAGCGGAGTATCCATGAGCAACTGGCCCATGCCAATCACGCCGTTGAGCGGCGTGCGCAGCTCGTGCGACATGTTGGCCAGAAACTCGCCCTTGGCACGGCTGGCCGCGACCGCCGCCGTGCGGGCCTGCTCGAGCTGCTGCACCTGCTGCTCGAGCTCAACGAGATACTGCTTCGCGGTGCGGGCCAGATCGGCCTTTTCGGCCAGCGACTGGGCCAATTGCAGCACTTCGACGGCGTCGAATGGCTTTTTCAGAATCAACAAGTTGCTCGACGTGCCCAGTTCGCGATGGATGGCGTTCCAGTCGTAATCCGAGTACGCCGTGCAAATGACGCACTGCAAGTCGGGCAGCTCTTTCCAGATGGCTTTGATCGTCTGAATGCCGTCGATGCCCGGCGGCATGCGCACGTCGACAAACGCCATGTAGTACGGCTTGCCTTGGCGGGCCGCTTCGAGCGCCATTTCGATGCCCTGCTGGCCGTGGAAGGCCGAATCGACTTCGACCTGCAACAGCAATTCGTCGGACGGGATCGCGCCGCCGCCGAACAGCTCGGCCTCGAGTTGGTCGATTTTCGAAGTCGATGCCTGCGTACTATCGAACACCTTGCGGAAGTCGGCGTGGATATCCTGATTGTCGTCAATAATCAGGATGCGGCGATTCGCGTTGGTAACTTGGTCGTTCATAATCCTATTGCCTCACTAGAACGGAATTCGCTCCGTTTGCTGATGGATCAAACGCTGCCCAGCGGCATCGGCGATTCTTCGCGAATGGTCGCCGGTGTCGAACCTTCTTCTTCCTCGGCCACGAGCGGCAGCAGCAGCGTGAAGGTGGCCCCCAGGCCCACTCCGTCGCTGTGAACGCTGATTGATCCGCCCATTTCCGACATGGCATTGGCCGACGAGTGCAGCCCGAAGCCGTTGCCCGATTGTTTCGTGGTGAACCCAAAATTGAAGATCCGGTTGGCATGGGCCGGGTCGATGCCGCTTCCCGTGTCTTTCACGGCAATCCGCACCTGCTCGTTCGGCTCGGCCTTGATCTGCACCGTCAGCACGCGCTCCGTATCGCAGGCCGACATCGACTCGATGGCGTTCTTCACCAGGTTGTCGAGCACCTGCAGCAGCTTCGAGCGCTCCAAGGTCACGGGCGGCAATTCGTCGAAATCGCGGATGAGTTCCACTTCGAACTTGGCCACCGAGTGGCTGTGCATCAGCAGAATGTCTTCCATGAGCGCCCGGACGTCGCAGCGTTCTTTGAACGACACGCGTCGGGCATAATGCTGCTCGGCGACGATGATATTGCGAATATGCTGGACCTTATCGACCAGGAAACTCAACTCGCCGAGCAACTCGGTCTGGTCGGCCGCCATCGCCGCCGAAAGGGTGTTGAGATAATCCATGAGCTGGTTGCGGCGGCGCTCGTCGCCCAGCAACTCGTGGAGGTTGTCGGAATGGTTCCCAATCAATCCCGCCACTTTGGCCAGCCCGTCGACGCGCATTTGGCGGATTCGCTCGCTCAAGACCGTGGTCGAGATATTGACGTTGTTCAATACATTGCCCACGTTGTGGAGCACGCCCGTGGCGATCTCGGTCATGCCCGCCAAATGCGCCATTTGCAACATCTGGGACTGGGCGTTCTGCAACGCCGAAAGCGTCTTTTCCAACTCGGCGTTCCGCTCGTCGAGCTTGCGGTCAAGCGCACGCAGACGCAGCAGCGAACGCACGCGAGCCCGCAGTTCCTCGGCATCGAACGGCTTGACCAGGTAATCGTCGGCCCCGATCTCGAGGCCCTCGATTTTCATCGTGCGATCGGCCTTGGCCGTTAGCAGCACGAACGGAATGCGGGCCATCACCGGGTTCTGCTTGACGCGGCGGCAGAATTCATAGCCATCGGTCACCGGCATCATTACGTCGGAGATGATCAGGTCGGGCATGATCTCTTCGGCCAGAGCGCAGCCCTGCTCGCCGTCTTCGGCGGTGACCACCGTGTATTGATCGCTCAGCACGCCGGCCAGCAGTCGGCGCATTTCGGGCGTATCGTCGACCACTAAAACGGTCGGAGCGCCCGTCGGCACCGCGGGCGGCGCTTCGTCGGCCGCCGGCGCGCCGGGCTCGCAGACCACCAAGTCGGCAAACCGCGTGGTGCGGGCCATCGACGAAGCCTGGCGGACCTGCTCCGAGGGCGGCTCGGTGACCGGCACCCAGAAGGTAAACATGGCGCCTTTGCCGGCTTCGCTATCCAGCCGGATCTCACCGCCGTGTAACTCGACGAGCTCCTTGACCAACGACAAGCCCAACCCCGTGCCCGAATAGCGGCGGGCCGTCGAGCCGTCGATCTGCACAAACCGCTCGAACACTCGGGCGTGGTCTTCCGGCGCGATGCCAATGCCCGAATCGCGGACCGAAACGTAGATGCGCTCGCCGTCGTGGCGACTCTTGATTTCGACAATGCCGCCGGGCGGCGTGAATTTCAGCGCGTTGGAAAGCAGGTTGGTGACCACCGAGTCCATCTTGTCGGCGTCGGCGCCGATGACCGGCAAGGCCGAAGCATGCTCGACGCGCAATTCAATCTGCCGCTGCTCGGCCAAGGGACGGGCCGAAGTGGCCAGTTCATCGACCAGCTCGCGCAGGTCGACCGGCGCCACGTTCAGCCGGGCATGCCCCGCTTCGAGCTTCGAAAACTCCAACAAGCGGTTGATCAGATCAAGCAGCCGCCGGCCATTCACCAGGGCCACATCGAGCATGTAAGCCGCGTCTTTGGGCAACTGGGGGCCGCGCTTGCCGAGCAAGTCTTCCAGCGGCGCCAAGATCATCGTGAGCGGCGTACGCAACTCGTGGCTGACGTTGGAGAAAAACTGCGTCTTCAGCCGGTCGTGTTCTTGCAGTTGCCGCAACGAGCTTTGCAACTCGCGCTTTTTCTTCGAGAGCTGGCGCGTTCGTTGCTTGACCTTTTTGCCCAGGTTGGCGTTCAGATCGCGGATCGTATGATCGTTGCGATCGAGCTGGCTGACCATGGCGTTGAATTGCCGCGTGACGATGTCGATTTCGTCATTGCCGGTGGGCGTGAGCCGAGCGGACAAGTCGCCGGCTTGCACCCGCTTCATCGTGTCGACCAGATTGCCCACGCGAACCGCCACCGACTGGGCCAGCACGGTGGAAAAAATCAGCCCGATGCCCACGGCCACCACGGTGATATACGTGGTGTGGTGCCGCAAATTGGCCACGGCCTCGGCTTGCGATTCCGGGTGATTGACAATGTCGGTGGCCCGCTGCTTGGCCAGCGTGCCAATCATCAACGCCGTGGTCAGAATGATGAGCGCAAAGCAGATGTTCAGCCGGCCCCGCAGCTTACTGACCGGCAGCGAGTCGAATTCGATCGCCAGCCCGTGCTCGAGCAAATAGGCGATCACCGGGCGCATGAACGAAACGATCAAGAAATAGGTCGACATGAGCGCCATGACGGTGCCCATGAAGGCCGCGAGACTGATGTTGATCAGCACGGCGGGCGGCGCGTTGTCCGCCATTTTGAGAAAAATCAGCATCGGAACCAGCGTGGTCGCCGGCACGAGCCACGACTCATGCCGGTGATGCCGCCCGGCAAAAATGACCGCCTCGCGCCCGGCTGCCGCCGCCAGCTTGGGCTCGATGAACCGCGACGAGGCAATCCGCCGCAGCACTTCGCGCAAGTGCCGCGTCTCCCACATCGCCAGTTGCACCGTCAGCGTCACGGCCACCGAGACGCCCATCAGCGCGACGATGGCAAAGTGCAGCCGGATGTCGTCGGGCAGTGTCAACGAGAGGTTGACGTAGTACAACACCAGCAGCCCGCCAATCGAGCCCGACAGGCGGGTGACCCACATCATCAGCAAGATGTAGTGGGGCCCGAAGCGGCGAAGCATTCGTTCGGCGTAGCGCTGCATGGGGGCTGGGGACTAGGGGCTGGGGACTAGGGGCTGGGGGCTAGGGGCTGGGGGCTGGGGACTTGGGGCTGGGGTAAGTGACTGGTGGTTCGTGGTAAGATCACTCACCACTCGCCACCCACCACTCACTTGTATCCACGGCTTCCCAAATGCAAACAAATCAACCGCTCGAGTCCCTCGACGTACTTACTGAGATCGAACGAGCGGATTTTGGAAACGCGCGACTGTAGGTATTTGCGATTGGCCTGCCAGCGACGCAGAAAGAGCGCTTCGTGCTGGCCGTCGACAATGGCGCGGCGAATTTGCTCACGGTCGCCAGCCCGTAGTTGCGCAATCGTCAGGTCGCCGCTGTTGACCGCGCTGGCATAGACGCCGCTGGTGTAATCGGCTTCGCCCAGCTCGCGTTCCCAGGTGGTCACCAGGTTGCCGACGCGGCCCATGCACTGGCCGTGCCAGGCGGCATCGCGCACCTTGCCCAACTCTGAGCGGTCGAAGCCCGTCGAGCACATCAGGTCGAGCGTCGACGAGACCATCATGTGCATGTTGTGGGGCGTATAGATGTCGTGCTCGGCCAGGTTGAGCAGCGAGAGATCTTCATTGATCAGATGCGAATAGCGCATCACATTCCAAAGCTGCTGATAGTCGTAATTGAGCAGCTTCGAGAACTCGGCGAAGTGCGGAAATCGCGACGCCCGGGCCATGATCTCTTGCCAGACTTCGACGGTGAAATCGGCGTAGGCCCGTTGTGCACCGCTGAACTCCGACAAATCGGGCGACTGGTTGTGCCACGAAAGGGTCAGCAGGCGGTTGAGCAAGGCGTCGTCGCCGCTGCGGTCGGCCAGATCGTCGAGCAGCACGTCGATCATGACGCCCAAGACCTTGGTGTCGCAAACTTCGTCGTAGAACTCGGGCATCACGCAGGGCAGCGTGGTGATTTCGACACCTTGCCGGCACCACTTCCACAGATACATATTGCGCTGGCCGACTTTGGCGTATTGCGCGGCCCAATGCTCAAGCCGCGGACTGAGCGTTTTGTTCAGTACGCAGGCGATTTCTTGCTGCACACGCTCGGCGGTTGGCAACCCCTCGCCGGTCAACGGAAGTACATAAGCGTCAGCGGGAAGGGCTGGCGCGCGGCTGGCTGTGGATGCGGCAGTGGTCATGGCACGCTCTTCGGGTGGACAATGGCGATCACCGCCGCGGGAAGCATGAGGGCCTCCCGCACGGATTGACCGCGAACATGGAAGCGTAGCTTAGAAACAACAGGCGCGCGGACTTGCGCAATGAAGGCGGGTTAAGCCGTTTATAAGCTTGGGCCGCTCGATGGGCCGGGCAGTCCGCTGATTCGTCATGGTCGGCATAAACCGCACCGCGCGGCGAAGTGGCTCCCGACCTTGTGCCGGGCAGTTCCGGCCTTGTGCCGGGCGGTTCCGACGCGGCTGGCGACGCCCTGGCTGGCGCGCTCTATATGGCGGGGCGCGGTGAGTCGGCTTTGGCTATTTGGATTTCGCTCCTCAATAGGGAACTCGAAGAAGTCGCGCACGGGGAGCATGGCGAAGGAATGGACTGGGCGCTTCAACTGATGAACGACGTGCAATACCGGATTGGCCGATATTATCAGGGCATCGGACGCGACGATTTCGCGCTCGCGTCATTCAAAAAAATATCTGCATAATCGCAAGCACGGCGTGGGCAGTATTTACGACAGCAAGCCGGTCGAGGACTTTCTGCGCGATTTAGAACCGCTCCCGGCCGCGACATGAAGTCAGCGATCGGGCTGCGTCGCGTCATTCCCCGCGCAGCCAATCGGGCACGCGCTGCAACTGCCCTTGGCGATCGACGCAGGCCAGCGTGCTTTCGGCCTCGGCGAGCAGGTCCTCGCCGCGAAAGAGCTGATAGTGGTGTTCAATTTTGGCGGGCGAGACCCGTGCCAGCGTCGTTTTGAGCCGCAGCACATCGTCATAGCGCGCGGGCCGTCGATAGCGGCAAGAAATTTTGACGATCACCATGAAAATGCCCGACTCTTCGACGCGCCGATAGTCGAAGCCCGCAGCCCGCAACATTTCGGTGCGGCCCATCTCAAAATAGGTCAGATAATTGGCGTGGTGCAACACGCCCATGGCGTCGGTTTCTTGGTAACGGACGCGGATTTCGATTTCGTGTTCGCATAGCATAAGCGTCCTCGCAGGTGCAGGGTCGGCGAATAGCATGAGCGCGCACAGGCGCGTTCTTCACGGCCGCTTGACGGAAGCGGCGAACTGCCTTATAGTTAGGCAACTTCTAAGGATTGTTCGGCGGCAGTTTCCACCATACCCGCCACCGGCGGTTTTGGGAAAGCGCAAGACATGAGCATTGGCGAAGGGACTGGGCTCGACCTTTCGACGGCGCGAGGCCGCAATTACCCCTCGATCCGCCAATTCACCGTTTTCCTCGAAAACCGCGTAGGGCAACTCCTGGAGGTCGTGCGGCGGTTCGAAGGCAGCAAAGTCCGCATCGTGGCCTTCTCGATCGTCGATGCGGCGGAATGCGCCTTCGTGCGATTCCTGTTGAGCCACCCCGAACAGGGACGCGAAATCCTGGAGCGGGCCGGCCTGGCCATGATCGAAAGCGATCTGATCGGCGTCGAACTGCCCGACATTCCGCAACCGCTGCTCAGGGTTTGCACCGCCCTGTTGCAGGCCGAAATCAACATTGTGCAGGCCTATCCGCTGTTGCTGCGGCCGCACGGCCGGCCCTGCGTGGCCCTGATGGTCGACAACATCGAGATGGGCCTCGAGACGCTGGCCGCCAAGGGCTTCACGATGATCAGCGAGGCCGACCTAGCGGAAAACGAGTGACCTAAGCTACGCGGCGTAGCGTCTCGCGGGCACGCTGCCGGCCGATATCGGCCAGGATGGTCTGTACGACCCGATCGCTTGCCTGGGCCACGATGTTCGCACGCAACTCGGCGGAGAGTGTCGGATAACGCTCGGAAAGCGTGTTGATTTCCGCGCGGATCACCGGTCCGGCTTTCGCCCGGATATAGCCCCGTGCCTCGGCCCGGGCGAAACTGAGCGCCCGCGCCTCGACCGACTCGCGCACCACCGCGTAGCTGCGCTGAGCCACCTGCCGCGATAAATCTGCGATGCTGGGAATGCTCCAAAGCGACGAAAACCTGCCGAGCAAACTCATGGCTAGCCTTCGATTCCGTAGAGGGTGATTCTTGCGGGGCCATTGCATCCTTTCGGCAGAGACCGCGGCTCGACTGCAACGCGGCGGCGGTTTGACAGCCCCGCCTTTTCGGACTAGATAACCTTCGGGCTTTTGGCTGCCGGCAGGGCGGCCGCAGACGTGCCATTCTCGTTGCAATCGGCAAGGGTCGCCAATTTTGACATCAGATTCCGCCATCGTCGAAAGGAGGCCCGCCACCCTCAACGGCGGCAGCTTGGCGGACCTCTTGGCCGACGCCGAGCGGCGCGGAGGCGATCGGCGGCCCGTGTTGTCGTCGGTGATTGCCGAGCCGCTCGATGAGAACTTTCAAGCGGCGGGCGCCCCGTTTGTCGCGTTGGCCCGAAACATTTCGCCCGGCGGAATTGCGCTGTTGTACACCCAGCCCATCGGCGCCAAATATCTGGCGCTTCGCCAACCGGGTAGCGAGACCCGCGTATTCCGCTATCTGGAAGTCGTGCGTTCGACGCTGATTGGTTACGGTTATGAGATTGCCGGGCGGTTCATCGAGCCGGCAGGCAGGCCAAACGGGCGGGGGTAGCCCTCATCGGTTTTGACGAACAAGTTCGGCAAATGCCCCGATGGCTGGGGCAGAGCCTAAGCGATTCCCCGGAGGGTCCGCTTCTGGGGCATCGGCAAGCCTCTGCCCCAGCCACCTGCGATGAGGCGGCGCAAATGGCGCCGGCAGCTACAGTCCTGATTGCCAAAAGCGATAAGGAAATCGCTGCTCAAGGCCCCTGCCGGTGGCGAAATATGGTACAATGCCGATTCGCACCGAGCCGTCGAGGGCGGCCATCGTGGTGAACCCGACTCGGCGCGCGCCACCTGAAGGAAGAAGCCGATGTCGCCCTCCGAACAAAAGGTGCTCGCGATTTTTCGCCTGTATCGCGTGTCGCCCTATCAGATGTTATGCATTGATCGCACGACCCAAGGCAATCTGCAGGCCCCCCTCGATCGGCTGATCAAACGTGGCTTCATCGTCAAAGAGCGCACCAAGGACGGCTATCACCTGACCCCCGCCGGCTATGTGGCGGTGCAATCGGAAGACGGCGGCGGCGATTAGGCCAGCACGCAATCCGCGCCCTGGCTGATTCACGCGGCACGGCGGCGGACACTCGAGCGCCCTGCCCGGCGAAGGACCTCTTCGTGCGAAACCAACGTGAACTGCCCCGGCGAGCCGGGCAGGTCACGACCCTGCTCAAACACGACCGTGCCGGCGTGCAGCAGACGCGGAACCCAAAACCAAGCCCGCTGGAGCGATTCTTCCGGCTGATCGGCGGCGACCACGATTAGGTCGCACGGACCGATTTCGTTTGCCATGCGAGCGAGCGCCGAAAACGGGTCGCCCGGAATCAACCGCACGCGGGCCCCGCTGGGCTTGAGCAAGGCGTGAGCCTGCTTCAGCGTCAGATGATCGTCGGTGGCGGGCCGCAGCTCGAACAGATCGACGCCGGCATATGAGACCGGCCCAACCGCTTCGCGCTGGGCCGCCTCGATCATCCGCCGCGCCCGTTGGCCCACGCCGACGCCCAACTCCAGGATTTTGCGGGTTTGCCGCCGCGGGATTTCGCGATAAATCAGCCGCTCGCCCGCAGGGCTGGCGACGTAAACCAGGTGGGCAGACCGGAGCCAGTCGAACAGTTTCCGCATGTTAATCATCTTCGGCATAAAAATCCGCAAAGTCGAATGCAGTGCCGCGACGCGGTCGTTATACTGGCTCGCATGAACGCGATCTTGGTGACCGGCGGCGCGGGATTCATCGGTAGCTGCTTTGTGCGCGGCTGGCTGGCCGAAGGCGCCGGCCGGCTGGTTAATCTGGATAAGCTGACCTACGCGGGCAATCTCGATTCGCTTGCTCCCGTGGCCGCGCACGCCGACTACTGTCTGGTCGAAGGCGATATCGGCGACCGCGACCTCGTCAGCCGCTTGCTCGATGAGCACGAGCCGGCGGCGGTGGTGAATTTCGCGGCGGAGTCGCACGTCGACCGCTCGATCGAAGGTCCGACCGAATTTGTCCGCACCAACGTGCTGGGCACCTGCGAGCTTTTGGCCGCCGTGCGCGGCTATTGGTCGAGCCTGCCCGAGCCACGGCGATCGGCGTTTCGGTTCCTGCACGTCTCGACCGACGAGGTTTATGGCTCGCTGGGACCGACCGGCGCCTTTTCCGAAATCACTCGCTACGCTCCAAATTCCCCCTATGCCGCTTCGAAGGCCGCCTCCGACCATTTTGTGCGGGCATATCATCACACTTACGGCCTGCCCGTGCTGACAACCAACTGCTCAAACAATTACGGGCCTTATCAATTTCCTGAAAAGCTTATTCCGTTGATGATTCTCAACGCGCTCGAGGGCAAGCCGCTGCCGGTGTATGGCGATGGTCAGCAGGTGCGCGACTGGCTGTTTGTCGAAGACCATTGCGATGCCATCCGCGCGGTGCTGAGGCACGGCAAGGTGGGCGAGGTCTATAACATTGGCGGCAATTGCGAGCGCGCCAACCTGGAGGTGGTGCGGACCATTTGCCAACTCGTCGATCGACTGCGGCCCGACCTGCCGCACGGCCCTTGCGAGCGGCTGATTACCTATGTCGCCGATCGGCCGGGGCACGATCGCCGCTACGCCATCGACGCCGGAAAAATCCGCCGCGAGTTGGGTTGGCAGCCGCGGCGCGATTTTGAGTCGGGGCTGGAGATCACCGTGCGCTGGTATCTCGACCATCCGACCTGGGTCGAGCGCGTCACCTCGGGCGTTTACGCGCGCGAAAGGTTGGGGCTGATCGGAGCAAACCCGACTTCGAACGCGGAGGAATAAGCTGTACTTCCGGTGGCTGGGGCAGAGCCTTGGCCACCAACCACCAGCCACCAACCACTAGACTCTCTCCATGCACAAAGGCATCATCCTGGCCGGCGGATCGGGCACGCGGCTCTATCCGATCACGAGGGCCGTCAGCAAGCAATTGCTGCCCATCTATGACAAACCGATGATCTTTTACCCGCTGTCAACCTTGATGCTGGCGGGCATTCGCGACATTCTGCTCATCACCACGCCGGCCGACGTGGCCGCCTTCGAGCGGCTGCTGGGCGACGGCAGTTGGCTGGGCATCTCCATTCACTACGCCGTGCAGCCACGGCCGGAGGGGCTGGCTCAGGCATTTGTGATCGGTCGCGAGTTTGTCGGGCATGACCCGGTGGCCCTGATCCTGGGCGACAATCTTTTTTATGGCCAAGGGTTTCAACCGATGCTCGCCGAGGCGGCCGGCCAGCAGCGCGGCGCCACCGTGTTCGCCTACGCCGTGAAAGATCCGCAGCGTTATGGCGTCGTCGAATTCGACGAGCAGGGGCAGGCCGTTTCGATCGAAGAAAAGCCCGCCCGGCCCAAATCGCACCATGCCGTGACGGGGCTGTATTTTTACGACAACCAAGTGCTCGACATCGCCGCCGCCTTGCGGCCTTCCGCCCGCGGAGAACTGGAAATTACCGACGTCAACCGCGAATACATGGATCGCGGCCAGCTTCGCGTACAATGCTTTACGCGGGGCTTTGCCTGGCTCGACACCGGCACCTTCGAATCGCTGTTGCAAGCTTCGAACTTCATCGAAACGATCGAGCTGCGGCAAGGCTTGAAAGTGGCGTGTCTGGAAGAAGTCGCCTATTTGAAAGGTTTTATCACCGCATCGCAGCTCGAAGCGCTGGCCGGCTCGCTTAAAAACAGTTACGGTGATTACTTGCGAGAACTGTTGGAACGCGAGGCGCTGTCCTAGATGTCTACCATCGACGTACCGCTGCTCAGTCCCCAATTGCTGGCCCAGCTTGAAAACATGGAGCTGGTCAGCCGCAAGGTTTTTCGCGGCCGGATGAAAGGGGAGCGGCGCAGCAAACGCAAGGGGCAAAGCGTCGAATTCGCCGACTTTCGCAGTTACGTACACGGCGATGACCTGCGGTTTATCGACTGGAACACCTACGCCCGGCTCGACAAGCTGTTTCTGAAGCTCTATCTCGAAGAAGAGGACCTGCATTTTTACGCGCTCATCGATGCCAGCACGTCAATGGATTTTGGCGAGCCGAGCAAGTTGTTGTATGCCAAGCAGCTTGCGGCGGCGCTGGGGTTCATTGGCCTGGTCCGGGCAGACCGCGTGAAGATCGAAACGCTCGGCCAGCCCGCTCGCCAGCCGGGACCCATCTGGCGCGGTCGCCGCAGCCTCTGGCGGATGCTGGACTATTTGCAGCACGTCGAGCCGGGCGAGTCGATCTCGTTGGCCCAAGGCGTAAAGAACTTTTGCCTGCGCAATTCCGGCAAGGGCATCGTCGTGCTGATTAGCGATCTGCTGGACAAAGCCGGTTTTCAAGACGCCCTGCGCTATCTCGTCGCGCAACAGATGGATGTGTATGTGGTGCACGTCCTTTCGCAGGAGGAGATCGAGCCGGACGTGAAGGGCGACCTGCGGCTGATCGATTGCGAGGATTCCGACGTCGCCGAAATCACCGTCAGCGCGCCGCTTTTGAAACGCTATAAGCAGACCTTGGCGGCGTTCATCGACAGCGCCCGCGAGTTCTGCACGCGCCGCGGCATGTCGTACCTGCTGGCCAACAACCAGGTGCCGGTCGATCAGCTCATTGCCAGCTATCTGCGCAAGCGCGGGCTGGTGCGGTGAATCGAGTTTCGCCTTTCGCCCTTGCCAGCTTCCATGGGCTGATGATCGATCCGCGCTAAGCTTTCTCGGCCCAACCCGCATATCGACGGAATTCTGCCTCACTGAGAAACACCGCCTCGCGCACCAGTTGCAACATCACCGCCGTTTGCGGCCAGCCCAGCGCGGCAAGCAACCGGTCGAACGATTCGGGCGGGCATGTGCCCTTCCATTCGACGTACAATAATCGCTCGTCGCGGTCGAAGAGCATGCCATCCAGTTGCCAGGCCGGCTGGTCCGAAGCGGACACCCAAACCCACGAGCCATCGGGCTCGATGAACATTCGCGGCAACTGGGCCAACGCCTCGCAGACTTCTTCAAAGCTGCGACTGAACGCGCTGGCCAGATCGGCGGTCGATGGAAGCAGGGTCGGGAACGCCCCGCGGTCGAATCGAGCAACCGGCCCATCGGCCACGGCGGCCGAGCGCGGGTGAATCGTCGCGTGAAAAGGGCCGCTCATGGCGTGGCGGGTTTGCCCCGGCGTTCATAGACCGACCGTCGCTTGCCCGTCGCGGCGTCGCTGGCAACCGCGCCCGTTGCACCGCGCCGAGTGGCAGCCCCATGCTCCCATTCCAGCACGACCGTCCGAGCGGGTTCGACGGGTTGGGCGCGGCTGCTTTGGGCCATCACGGGGCCGGGTACGGACGTCAACGGGCCGGCCAATCCATCCGACCGATCGTCTCGCTCAGCTCCAGCGGAACGATCGCCGCCGCTGAACTGCGACTGCGGCTCTGCTTGCACCAGCAGGTCGCCGGCATCGGGCTCGTCGCCCGTGTTCTTGGAAAGTGGCAGCGGACTGCCGCGGCGCACCCAAGCCAGCCAGGCGGTTTGCAATTCGCCGAGATTGCTGAAACGGTAATGCGAGCGGGTGGCGTCGGTCCAATTCTCGTCGCTCAGGCCTTCTTTCACATACTTGAGAAACTTTCGCTTGCCGCCTTGAGCCATCAGAAATGTGGCCAGCGAATGTCCCTGCGCATAGAGCGGCAAAATGTCTTGCGGATATTGCTTCATGCGAAACATATCGTTGAACGGAATGCCGCGGCGGGTCTGCAAAAAGGCGATCAACATCCGCTGCTGTTTTTGTCGCTCGCTGGTGTGCTCGACGGTGCTGCTGGCGCCCTCGTCGGCCCAGCGTGGCAAGGGACGTCGGAAATAGGTGGCAAAGATCGTGTGCGTCACTTCATGCGGAAGCACCGAATCGAGCACGCGCTCGCGCGAACCTTGAATGGTCATCTTCCAGTCGAACACTTCTCCGCGATCGAAAATAAAGCTGGTCGCCCCGCCGGCACCCAGTGTCGGAGAAACCTGCACCGAGATCGGACAAGGCTGCGACCAATTGCGCATCGGCTGGCCTAGCCATTCGATGGCCAGGTCGCGGCGATACTTCTCAGCCGCCCGGCCGACTTCTTCAGCGATTTCGCGGCGGTCGGCCTGCACGATGAAATTCTGCGTGCGATACCCGGCGCCCAACGAGGCCACCGTCGCCGCCAGCAGCGCGGCATGAACGAGACGAGCTTCCATGCTCTTAACTCCAGCAATCTTTGCCGTCGGGCGACCGCGTCCAGTTGCGGTCGCATGCTCCGCGGGTTCTGCAAACAGCAGACCACGGCGTGTTTTTCCGTCAACGTTTGCTCCAACGCACGCGGTCGAGCGGGCTTTTCAATCGTCTGCCGCCAAGTGCCAGTCGGTGGACGATTGTAAAGTTTGCAAAACTTACCGAACTGCGGCGGGCAAGGCTAGAGCGATTTCAGCGAATCGACCAGCGCTCGATTGGCGGCGGGGAATGAATACTCGCCCAGATGAGCAGCCGCGACCCATTGGAAGGGGGGGGCCGGCTGGCGGCTTACGTCAACGAGTTGGCAGGCAAAGAACGCCAGCGACACATGACCGTGTTCGTACTGATGTTCGACATCGGGATAGCGCCCGACGATGGTCACCTCGAGTCCAGTTTCCTCGCGGCACTCGCGCACCGCCGCATTTTCGGGCGTTTCACCGAGTTGCACTTTGCCGCCGGGAAACTCCCACAACCCCGCCAAGGGCACTCCGGGCAGACGCTGTCCGATGAGGTACTTTCCCTGATGTTCCACAACAGCAATCGCAATTTGCATGGACACGTACGACAAGAATCAGAGTTTTCCCGCCCGAGTCTCGCTGGCCAACTGGGCGGTCATATCGCGGGTGGCGGCGGACACGGCGTCTTGCCAACGGGCGACGCCGAAATGCTGATATTCAGGGCGAGCGTGCGCAAAAATGATGCCGCGTGAGTTGTTCACCACGGCCCCCAGCCCGGCGGCGTCGAAGGCGCCGGCCACATCGCGGGCCGTCGCCCCTTGGCTGCCATAGCCGGGCACCAAGAGCCAGGCGTGCGGCATCGCCGCCCGCAACTCGCCCAGTTGCTCGGGATAGGTCGCGCCAACCACGGCGCCCACCGCCCCATAGCCACTCTCACCCGAGGTGGCGATCGCCAAGCGTTCGACTTCGTCGGCAACGTGGCGATAGAGCGGCCGGCCGTCGGCCACCAGATTCTGAAACTGGCCGCCGCCGGGATTCGACGTTTTTGCTAACACAAACAGGCCGGCGCCGCGCCGCACCGCCACCTCGACGAATGGCTGCAGACTATCGCTGCCCAGATAGGGACTGACCGTCAGAGCGTCGGCTTGCCAGGCACTGCCTTCGCCCAGAAAGCCGTCGGCATAGGCCTCGGCGGTCGAGCCAATATCGTTTCGCTTGCCATCGAGAATCACCAGCAGGCCATGCCGCCGGGCATAGTCCACCACCTCGTGCAAGGCATTCATGCCCGACGGGCCAAGTTGCTCGAAAAACGCCGCTTGCGGCTTGACTGCCGGCGCCAGCGAGGCGACAACATCGACAATCGCGCGGCAGAAGCGAGCATAGGCCTGGGCCATCGCCGGGCGATTGCCGGTCTCGACGCCCGAGGTGAGCGGCTCGGGCAATTGCTGCCAGCGCGGATCAAGGCCCACCACCACGGGAGTTTTGCAGCGCCGCACCGCCGCGGCCAGGCGATCGGAAAAGTTGTCATTTGGAAGCGATTGCATTTCCGCCCATCATAGCGTTGCCGTCTGGCCGAGCGAAGTAGCGAGGGGCCGAGCGGTAAGTTTTCTCGAAGACAAGGTCTTGGCATGCGAGCACTCGTCACCGGAGCGACCGGTTTTATAGGGCGCCATTTGCTTGCGCGCCTTTCAGAGCCGGTGGTCTTAACGCGGCGGCCCGACCGTTTTTCGGCGAGGCAACCGGGCGTCGAGGTCCATGCCTGGAATCCGCTCTCCGAACGGCCGCCGGCGGCGGCGTTTCGCGGCATCGAGGCGGTGTTTCATTTGGCGGGCGAGCCAGTTGCCGAAGGCCGTTGGACCGCCGCCAAGAAGGAGCGAATTCGCGCCAGTCGCCAAC
>JAICLL010000289.1 GCA_025927475.1 Pirellulales bacterium | reverse complement strand
GGAAGCGGACCTGTGGCGTGCGACCTGCCGCTGGAAACCGGCAAGACCGTCAAACTGGCGATCGAAGACGAGCAGGGCCAGCCCGTCACCCGGGCGTTTGTGTCCGGTACGGCGGACTCGCTGAAAAGAACGTTTCGCATTGCGGAGGCGAGCTGCGACATCGTCGGCCTGGGGGCCGACCGGCCTCGCCGCGTCGTTGTTCTTCAGCCCGAGCGGCACCTGGCCGGCTCACTGACGCTGACGGGCGACGAGCCCGCCCAGGTCACCGTGCGGCTATCGGCCACGGCGAGCATTACGGGCCGCGCACTCAATGCCGATGGCGAGCCGCTGGCCGGCGCCGTCGTGCAAATCAACGGTGGTGCATTCATTGACATCGAGCAATCGCCACCCAAGACGGACGGCGACGGAAAGTTTCACGCGGAGAATGTTTTGCCCGGCGAGCGCTGGGAGCTTCTATTCAGGCAAGGCGGCAAGTTCTTTGGCGGTCCTAAAGTAACCGACGAAAAGCGAGAGCTCAAACCGGGCGAGCAGCTCGAGTTGGGCGAGTTTAAGGCGAAGGAGTTGCCATGAGGGCACGCAATAAAGGAGAGATGGTAAGTGCCCCTTCCAACAACTTTGTTGACGGCGAGAGTTTATGTTGGTAGATTTACATCACTAAACCGTCTGGGCGCCTAAAGGATTTACTCCAGCATGCATTGGCAACCCTACACGCCTGACGACCAAGCTCCCTGGAACCTGAAGCGCGTGACGCATTTGCATCGCCGGGCAGGTTTCAGTGCGCCATGGAACGTACTTGAACGCGATCTGCGCGAAGGCCCCGAGGCGGCGATCAATCGATTGCTCTGCGGCCAGCAGAGCGCTGATAAGCCCGGCGACGATTTCGAGGCGCTGTCTCGCACGATCGGCGATGCGGCGGTGGCCTCCGACAATCCGGCAAGACTCAAAGCCTGGTGGCTGTACCGTATGATTCTTTCGCCCGATCCTCTGGGCGAACGGCTCACGCTGCTATGGCACAATCATTTCGCCACCAGCAACCGCAAGGTGCAAAGCCTGGCGCACATGCGCGAGCAGAATGAGTTGTTTCGCCGGCATGCCAGGGACAATTTCGCCGACATGCTTTCGGCCGTGGTCAAACATCCGGCGATCTTGATCTGGCTCGATGCCGACAGCAATCGTCGGGATCACCCGAATGAAAACCTGGCCCGCGAGCTAATGGAGCTGTTTACGCTGGGCGAAGGGAATTATGGCGAGAGCGACGTGAAGGAAGCCGCCCGTGCGTTGACCGGTTGGACCGTGAAAGGCCGCGAGTTCCGCGAGGTGGCGGCCTATCATGACGACGGCGAGAAAGCGGTTCTTGGCCGGCAGGGCAAGCTGCGCGGCGATGATTTGCTAAGCCTGCTGCTTGAGCAGCCCGCCACATCGCAGCGCCTGGCGCGGCGTATTTGTGAACGATTCATGGGCGAGGGCATGGTCGAATCCGCGGCCATCGACGAATTGGCCGCCGGTATGCGCCAGCATGAGCAGGCGAGCGCAATCGGCGGCGAAGACGCCTCCCAGGTGGCTGGGGCAAAGCTGGCGGGAGAGGATTCGGACTTAGCAACCGACGCCGTCGGCCAGCGATGCCCCGGTGATGCACGTCAGGCGGTTCGTGACGCAACCGGGGCCTCGCCGCGAACGGTCCTTGCGGCTGAGTCAGCCGAACGCCGCGGCTTTGCCCCAGCCACCACTGGCAAGCAGGGGGGCATTGCCTGGGCGGTGGAAACGGTGCTGCGCTCCGCTGCGTTTTTCGCCGACGAAAACATCGGCAACCGCGTGCTGGGACCGGCGGAATATATTGTCGGCGCGGTCCGGGCACTGGAGCTGGTCGATCCGCCGCCGAGCACCATCGTACTCGCCGAATGGACTGCGGCGCTCGGGCAAGATCTGTTTGAGCCGCCCAACGTTTTCGGTTGGTCGGGCGGCCGATCTTGGATCAATACCCGTTCGCTGATCGCCCGCAGCAATTTCGCCCAGCGGTTGGCCGAAGGGGCGTTGCACAGCCATGGGGCACCGACCGACTGGCTGGCTTGGGCGCGGCGGCACGGCGTCGCCAGCAGTGCCGATGATTTCGGCCGGCTTCTGGCGCGTTTGCTGTGGGCTGGTGCCGGCGATGATGCGGAAGTGCGGGTCGTGCGGCAAGCGGCCATCGGCGACGAAACCGTGCTTACGGCGGAATCAGCTTTTCGGCTGGTTGCCGCCATGCTCGGTTCGCCAAGGGCACAGGTGGGGTGAGTGGTTGGGGGTTCAGAAGATCGCGGAGGCCTCAAACGCGCTGGTCTGCGATAAAGGAGAGCGGTGATGAATCACCGCACTCCAAGGTGAAGAATCTCACCAAGCCAGCGGATCGGCAGCGCGCTGCCGATCTGGCCTCCATGTGGTGGGTGATCCGCAGCGCGCTGCGGATCTCGGCCACGATCAATACACACTATAGTCAATCGCGCAAAGAAAGGTCGCTCCGCGACAACGCAAAGCGGCGATAAATCGCCGCACTCCAAGAAGGATGGGAAGACCGCGAGCGCGTTGGCGGCCCCGAGGAAGAAACCATGTGGGGGGTGACTGGCAGCGCGCTGCCAGTCTCAGCAAGCAGGAGACCCGCAGCGCGCCGCGGGTCTTGCCGAGATGAGCGAGGCGCAGCGCGCTGCGCCTCGGGGTTCAACGTGTGCCAAAAGAAGGTCGCTCCGCGACATAAAGAAAGCGGTGATAAATCACCGCACTCCAAGATCCAAACTCCAAAAATCGGAAGCACAGCCATGCTCACGCGCCGTAACTTGCTCAAACGCTCCTCCCTTTTGGCCCTGGCCCCCACCGTGCCGAGCTTTCTCGCACGACTGGCACACGCCGTTGAAGCAAAACGGGATGACCGTGTGTTGGTGGTAATTCAACTCGACGGCGGCAACGACGGCATCAATACCGTGGTGCCATTTCGCGATGAAGGCTATGCCAAACATCGCCGACAATTGCGGCTGCCGGAAGACAAATTGCACAAGCTGAGCGATGAAATGGCATTGCACCCGTCGATGCGAGCCCTGGCCGGATTATTTGAAGAGCAACGGCTGGCGGTGGCGCAGGGCGTGGGCTATCCGAACCCGAACCGCTCTCACGACGTGAGTATGGCGATCTGGCATACCGCGCGCTTCGACCGCGCCGAGCACAAAAGCTACGGTTGGCTGGGCCGGGCACTCGATCAGTCGCCTGCCGATGACGCGACGAATTCCGCCCCGCAAGCCATGTTGGTGGGCGACGGCGCGTTGCCCGCCGCACTCATCGGGCGGCGATCGGTCGCCGGCACGTTCGGCAAGCTCGAAGAGTTGGCGGTGCAAAACGAAGCCGCACGGGATGCCATGCCGGCCGGGAAAGTCCCGGACGGTTCTGTAGGGGCACAGCCATCATCGGACCTACTCTCATTCATGCGCCGCTCTACGCTCGATGCCTACACGACCTCCGCGGCGGTACACGCGGCCGCGGCGCGGCAGAAGTCGGGTGCGAAGTATCCCGGCAATCCCTTGGCCGAGCATCTGAGCATGATTGCGCGGCTGATCGAGGCCGACATGCCGGCGCGCGTGTACTATGCAGTCCAACGCGGCTACGACACGCACGCGGCCCAATTGCCGACGCACGCGCGTCTGCTGAGCGAATTTAGCGCGGCCCTCGCGGCGTTTCTGCAGGATCTGACGCAATCCGGCCTGGCCGAGCGTGTGCTGGTGATGACGTTCAGCGAGTTTGGCCGCCGCGTTGCTGAGAATGCCTCGGCCGGCACCGATCATGGCACCGCCGCGCCGATGTTTTTGGCCGGCGGAGTCGTAAAAGGCGGGCTGTTTGGTCAGGCTCCGCCTTTGGTCGACCTCGATCGAGGCGACCTGAAAATGTCGCTCGATTTCCGTCGCGTCTACGCCACGGTCTTGCACGATTGGTTGGCAATCGACCCCAGCGACGTCTTGGCGGGGCAATTTGATTCGTTGCCGTTGTTCTCCGCCGGCGGGGCATCATAGTAGAAAATGCCGGTCGCCGTCTTCGGCGGCTGCTAAGCCCCTACTTCTGCCATGCCGCCGGCTTGCCCGGCTGGTTGCTGGCGCTCGTTTCTAGATACGAAGCGCCCACGACAAGCGGCTCATCTAGTCCGTCGTCCGCCCGACCGCTGGAGGCGGT
>JAICLL010000053.1 GCA_025927475.1 Pirellulales bacterium | reverse complement strand
CGGAGACACGGAGACACGGAGACACGGAGACACGGAGACACGGAGACACGGAGACACGGAGACACGGAGAACAGGAGTTCTCCTGCTTCCTGTGCGCTGCATTCTCCCTCTCCGCGTCCCCGCGTCTCCCCCTCCCCGCGTCCTGATTTCGTCACCAGCCACCAACCACCAGCCACCAGCCACCAACCACTAGCCACTCCCGTGCACATTGCCTTCCTCTGCGATCCGCCCGACGCAGTGCTCGTGAGCAAACCGCTCTGGGCTGCCGAGGGCTTTCGAGCTCGGGGGCACGACGTGCGGATGGTTCACGACCTTGCCTCCCTCCGCCAGGCCGACGCCGAGTGCGACTTGCTGATCTTCGATCACAAGTCGGCCGGCGTCAGCCGCGCGGCGCTGGCGCAGCTCGCGCATCAGCCGCGCCGGGCCGTGTGGGTGCAATGGTGGCGAGATTTGGTGGCGGTCGATCCGGGCAGACCGCTGGCCGAGCAGGAGTACATCAAGACGTTCGGCGAATTGATGCGAGGTATGGATCGCGTGTTCGTCAAAGAGCGCTCGCTGCTGTCGGGCTACGAGGCGCTGGGCATTCGAGCGGCATGGCTCGATCAGGCCTGCCCGGCCCAAATGCCTGAGTGTGAGCATCGGCAGTCGCCCGAATGGGATGTGTTGGTGCTGGGCAGCACTGGGTATGGCCAGCGGCGGCGCGACGCTCGCGCGTTGGCGTCGGCGGGTTTTCGCGTGCTGTGGGCCGGCATGGCCGGCGGCGATCTGGTGCCCGACGGCGTCGAGTGGCATCCGTGGGTGCATCCGCTGAAGCTGCCTGAGTTGGTCAGCCGCTGCGGCGTGGTGCTGGGCGTCGATTGGCGCAGCGATTTGCCGGGCTATACCAGCGATCGCACCTATTTGGCGTGCGGCATGGGGGCCTGTTATGTCGCCCGCTACAGCGGCTGCGGCAGCGAGTTGCCGCCGGCCCGCTACGCGCCGCAGGCCGCAGTAGCAGCGTGGATTTATGAAAACACGGATGAGCTGATTGAAATTGTCCGCCGTGCGCTGTCCGACGTCGCCGAACGCCGCCGACGCGGCGCATGGTCGCGGCGGCTCGTGATGCAGCGGCACACCTACGCGCATCGTGCCGATGAAATTTTGCAGATGGTGAATGATTTTAATTCGGAGAAAACAACCGCGCAACGTCTGTAGGGAACGCCCTCCGTGGCGTTCCGCGAACTACGAATCGATGTCGCGCCGCCCCACGGCGGAACGCCACAGAGGGCGTTCCCTACAGATCAGGTAACCTATGCAACGTGATTATCCTAGCCTCGCCGTGCGGTTCGAACCGGTCGCGTGCCGCGAATGCCGCGGCACGGGCAAAGTTAAAGTTCTGGATCGTGCCCGACTGTTTCTCGCGGCTCAGCAGGCGTTTGTCGAATTGAAGTGTCCCAAGTGCAACGGCAGCGGCCGCTCGGGCGTGCGAGTAAAAACTCCTCGTGCTGGGTAGGCGGTTCGCACCGATCTGCACGGCGTCCGTCGCGGCGAAAACGTCTGAGGAGCAAGAACCGGTGCGCACGCGCCGCGGCGGATGCCGTGGCACCCGCAGGAAGGCCCATGAATCGCCAACCCCAGTCCCCAGCCCCTAATCCCTAGCCCCCAGCCCCTCCCATGCTCGCCCTCATCACCCCCACTCGTCGCCGCTGGAATTGGCTCGTGCAACAAGCGGCGGCGGTCGCTGGGCAGTTGCACGACGATGACCGTTGGATCATTGCCATCGACAACGACCGGCCTGAGCCGTGGGCGGTCGAGCAAATCACGCGGCAGATCGGCGAAGAGCGACTGGTTTGGCTCGATTGCTCTTATCCGCGGCCGGCGCCGCCCGTGGCGCGTGTGAACCACCTGCGCAACGCCGCCACGGCGCTGGCGCCGCCCGAGGCCGACATCGTCGAAGTCGACGACCACGATCTGTTGACGCCCTACGCCCTGTCGGAAATTCGCGCGGCGCTGGAAGCGGGCTGCGATTATGTCTTCGGTTGGCAGCATCAGCAGGCCGTGATCGAAGGCCTGAATGGCAAGAGCTACGTCGAGTGCTGGCCCGACGTCTGCCACACTTACGAGCCGGGCGGTTTCGAGCGGCACGAGATCGACGCCATCGGCGTGCGCGCGTTCACCCACTGGCTCTGGGACCGCTTGGGCGGCTGGGACCTGCGTGTCTGGCCCGGCGGAGATCATTTCTTCGCGCTGCGCGCCGAACGCATCGCCGCGAGAATCGTCTGCTTGGAGCACTTTCTCTGCACGGTGCTGGTCGATTCGCAGAGCTTGTCGGGCGATTATCGCGAGATGTGCGTGTGACGAGAGGCTAGAGACTTGCGGCTAGGGACTTGGGTTGCTTCGGTCGGGTGTTTCCTAGCCCCTAGCCCCCAGTCTCTAGCCCCTTTCCTGACCCCTGAATCCTGAATCCTGACCCCTGCTCATGATTACCACTTCGTCCGACATCCAAACCTACCTCGGCCTGGCGAGCATGACCGCGCTGGCCACGCAGGTGCAGGCCCTGGCCGAAGCGCACGTCAAAGACTTTTTGGGGTGGCAAGAGGTCGAGCAGCAAACGTGGGTCGAGTACTATCCGCGCGAGCAAGGCGCCACCAACACCAACGATCCGCATTACATTGTGGCCAGCAATCACCAGCGCGCGGTGCCCGGCTTTTATTTCGCGCCGAACATCATTCAATTGCAGCAACTGCCGGTGCGGTCGATCACCGAGGTGCGCGAAGACGCCACCGGTTACTTCGGGCAGGTCGCCGGTTCGTTCGGCTCGAACACCCTCTTGCAGCAGGGCAGCGATTACTTTTTGAAGACCGAGCAGGGCGGCATTGCCTGGAGCGGACAGTTAGTCCGCCGCGCGTTCTGGTTTCCGGCCACCATCGGTTCGGTGATGGTCACCTACGTCGCCGGCTTCACCGCGGCGGAGCTTTCGGGCCGCTGGCAGGTGTTCAAGACGGCGGTGCTCGAAACGGCGGGCGATCTCTACCTGCGGGCAAAAGCCCTCTCGATGGGCCACAAGCCCGACATCGCCAGCGAAGCCGACGGCGGCGGCGTCTCGGCCAGCTATGTCAACAACCGTCTGGCCGGCGTGAGCGTGCCCGACGCGGTGGCGGACATGTTGCAGCCGTATGTGAATTATGGGGAGATGGCGTTGTGAGGAAGGGGTCAGAGGCCAGAGGTCGGAGGTCAGGGTTCGCCGCCGAGCGTTTAGCGTCGGATCGACGTCAGGCTTGTGGCTTGTGTAATCCGTTCGACGTCTGTAGGTAACGGCCTCCGTGGCGTTCCGTGCGGGCGGCGCGGCGTCGAATCGCAGCCGTAGGGTGGGCCGAGTGAAACGAGTCCCACCATCCCGGGCGACGCGACGCGGCAAGTAGTGATGCGGGCAAAGGTGGGACTCGCTGCGCTCGGCCCACCCTACGCGCGATTCAGCCATCGAACCATGACAGCCACACCGCCGCCAGCCACCATCAAGCACCATCCCGTCGAGAACGACACACCTTCGACACCATCAAAGCCGCCCTCATTTTGTATGAATCGAAAAACGACCAACCACGCGCTCAGCGCGCCAATACCAAATGCTCGACCGTGGCGGCGGGCGTAAACGATCTGTGCCAGAAAGGCCGACGGTAGAAGCAGAGTAACGACGATTCCTAACATCTCGGCCAGCCACTTCGGAAAGGCCACCGCCTCCGCGGCGATCAAAGCTACCACCGCCGTCACGACAAAAATCATCCGCAAGGAAAACTGCACCTTAACTGCCATGCAGCGAGTGTAGCGACCATCGAACCCAACCGCAAAGAGTTTTATGCCCCTCGGCGCCATGATGACCAGCACGCTCTTGATTGGCGTCAAGAGCGTCACGCAACAACCTACCGGCGAATGGACGCCGAGCTTCGATTATTCGAGCGCCATGCCCATCGCCTGCCGGCTGTACGACCGCGCCGCGCGGTCGAACGCGAACCGCTACGGTCAGACACTCGAAATCGACGCGGTGGCCCTGGTATCGGCCAGCGTCTCGCTCGATCCGCTGGTGCTGGGCGCCGCCGACGGAGAGCGGCAGCAAGTGCAGGTCGATGGGGTGGTCTACGAGGTGCTCTGCGTGCGCGACCTCGGGCATCTGGGGCGGGTGAAAGAAATCGAGTTGAAGCGCTGGGTGTAATCCAGCATGAGGGCGCGGCGCCTGGAAGCCCAGCGCGTAGATTTTGATGTTGCATTTTTTCACGTTCCGCCGCGGAGCGGCGCGGGGAGTTTAGCCGTGGGCGCTAGCCCCCCGAAAAACGAGCCGAAAAACCGCGCAGCCGCGGAGCGGCGACGGAGTCTGACGTGTCGCCCTCCGCCGCCGCTCCGCGGCTCCCACCAACATGTTCGCCGCTTTCCCGCGGGCTGGCGCCCACGGCTAGACTCCGTTGCCACTCCGTGGCAGTGAAAACCGCAATTTTTGGCAAATGAATGAGGCGTGATCAATGAGTGACCTGATTGCTTTCGTGCCCAACCCGCCTGCCATAAGAAAACGCATGGCCGATTTGCAGGCCGGGGGCAGACAAGCGGTCGAGAATGCCTGGCAAGCGCTGCGTGCAGGTGGCCTCGAATACCAGCGGCGCGTGGCCGCCGCCATGCCCGTGCGAACCGGATTGTTGCAAAAATCGCTGCGGCTGGTGGAAGAGCGAAGCGATGAATTCTTAAGCGTGACGTTGATCAGCGACGCTCGGAGTCGCGATGGGCGGCCCTATGCCATATATCTGGAATTCGGCACCGCGCGAATCGCCGGCGGCAAGGTAAGAACCTGGCAGGCCGGCGAGGAACCGATTCTTGCCTGGCCCACCAAACAACAGGCGCTCGCCGATTTGCGAATGTCGCGAACGAGCGTCGCTGCTGACGCGCTGCGGCTGCCGCCAAACCGCGCCGCGCAGATGCCGTTCATGCGGCCCATCGGTTGGCAGCTCGCGCCGCAGATAAGCGCGGCGGTGCGGACCGCCGTTCAACAGGCGTTCGATGCAAGGTAGCTCCGACACTCCGTGGCGGAGACGCGGTCGCCTGTGGCGACCGAATCCCCGTCACGGAGTGCCGGGGCTACTTGAAGTGTGCGTAGGGTGGGCCGAGTGAAACGAGTCCCACCATCCCGGACGGCGCGACGCGGCAAGGAACCATGCGGCCAAAGGTGGGACTCGTTTCACTCGGCCCACCCTACGGTTTGCTCGCAAACGACTTTCAATCATGAACGCAGACTACGGCGGAATCATCGCGGCGGTGGCGGGCGTGCTGAAAGCCGACGCCACGCTTACCGGCACGAGCGGCTTGCTCGCCAACTTCGGTCCCACGGGCGCGACGCCGAGCCGGGCCAACTCGGTGTTTTATCCCGAGCCGCCGGCAGATCGCGTCTATCCGTGCGTCACGTTGTGGGATCTTGCCACCGGCGCCGGCCTGCCGCGACAGCACGATGCGCCGATGGCCCTGGTCCGCATGTCGCTGCAAATCAGCGTCTGGGGGGCGAGCCAATCGTTGCGGCCCATCTGCACCGAAATCGACACGCTGCTCGAAACCGCCTATCGCGCAGGCGCCATGGACACCGCCCAGTGGCAATTCAACGACATCGACACCCGCGGCCCGTGGCACACGATCGCCGTGCCGCGCGAGCTGACCGGCGGCAGCGTGCCGATCGAGCAACGGGCGAAGGTCTTCGTGGTTGTCACGGCGAATAAAACGTTGTGAGCGTATGCGGATTCCAGACGCGGAGAGGGGAGACACGGAGACACGGAGAAATTGGCGCTTCACACCATCTCCGTGTCTCCGTGTATCCCCCTCTCCGCGTCCCGTCAATTCAACCACCAACCACTAACCACCTCAGGAGGCACCCCATGGTCAGTCCCGGACAAGGCGGCGACATCACGCTGGTTCGCACCGGCGCGCACAAAATCACGGTCGATCCGGCGGGCACGCCCAAAACCGCCGGCTTCACGCACGGCAATCTCACCTTCACCGTCACGGTCAACAAACGCGACGTGCTGGTGGCCGAATATGGCACCACGCCCGCCGATATCGAAATCACCGGCCAGCGTTGCACGGTCAAGTGGACCATGATCGAGCGGTCGCTGAAGATTCTCGATATCGCCCTGCAAGGCATCTATCCTTACGCCTACGAGACGGCCACCACCGAGCGCGGCATCGGCCGCAGCGGCATTCAGCGGGCCAGCGTGCGCGGCAAGCAGATTCTGCTGCACCCGCTTTCGCAAGGCGCCGGCACAGGTCAAGACATCACGCTGCAACAGGCCATCATTACGCCCACCGGCAACGTCGAGCTGTCGGACCAGGGCGACCAGCTTTGGGAAGTCGAAGCCGACTGCATCGTCTCGCCCAGCGCCTCCGACGGGCAGTTGCTGGCGCTGATCAACGAGGCGAACCTGGGAGCGTAGTAGCTCCGACACTCCGTGGCGGAGACGGTGGTCGCCCAAGGCGACCGCGATTCCCGTCACGGAGTGCCGGGACTACCTTACGCGCCTTGCCACCCCACCTGAGACCCAACCATGCCACAAGTAAAGCTTGAACTTCATCCGCAGATCATCATCGGCGACAAGGTAGTGCAGGTTGGGCCGCTCGATTGGGGCGGCTTCCGGACGCTCGTCGACGAGCTTGCGCGGGCCGATCTGCCGCTGCCATCGCTCGAGGCGACCGGATTGCGGCAAAAACTCGCCCAGCTCGCCGGCGGCGCGGGGCCAGCCGGCGGAATTCCGCTGGCCGGCGTGGTCGAGCTGGCGGTTGAGTTTGTCGCCGGCAATGTGCCGGTGCTTTATCAATGGGCCTTAAAGCATCCGCCGCTGCTGACGGCATTGGTGCGCGGGTCAACCAACTTGAACGACGACGAAGTGCGGCAACTTTCCACCGGGCAGATGTTGCGCGTCGCCCGTGCGGCCTGGCAGGCGCTGGTGGCCGACGGATTCTTTGCGGAGGCCGCCGGTTTTTTCGGCGAACTGGTTGGCCTGCGAGCGATGAGCCAGCCAGCGGACCAAGCCAGCTCACCACCGCCGCCTGCCGCGGACTCTGCCAGCGAGTCGAGGTCGATATCGCAGCCCTTACCGGTTGGCAGTTGAGCGAACTGGATCGTCTCAACGCGCAGCGCGCGCTGGAGTATGCCGGCGCGTGCCTGACTCGCGAAGCGATAGTGCTCGCCCGGCAGATGGAGATGGCCATGTTTTCTGCCGAGACTTTGGCCGGCGGCAGTCGCACGTTTCAACGCCTGCAACGCCAGGTGCGCGGCATGTTGGGCGCGAGCGTCGCGGCGCCGTTGAATACAGAAGAACAAGCCGCCGTAGCCGAAGTCGAGCGCGAGATCGCGGCTCAGTTTCCGTTCTATCGCGATCCGCAACGGTTGAATGAGATTCACGATGCGATCGGGCTGATGCGGTTGAGAAGATGTCCCACCTTCTGGCGGTGACTTGAGCGCGGCAACGATGATGCGGCAAATGGTGGGACTCGCTGCGCTCGGCCCACCCTACGCCTCTAGGTTCTGCCCCAGCCACCGGCCACCCGACAAGGGCGGCGCGACGCCGCTAGGTTGTTCACGGAACGGCACGGAGTCCGTTCCCTACAGACGTCAAATCAGAGTTCGCCAGCCACCAGCCACTAACCACCAACCACTCGCCAACCAGCCGTGCCCAATCCCTCGACCACCGTCACGTTCAGCGGCAACGGGGCAGTCACGCTCCGGGCCACCGCGCCCAACACCGAGGCGCCGACCACCGTGCCCGGCGTCGTGCATCGCACACAAGGCGGCAGCCTGGTTTCGTATCAGGTGGGATCGCAGTATTGGGAAGTGTCGCTCGTGTGCCAAGGGCTGACCGGGGCGCAGAAGGACGCGCTCAATACGTTTTTTGGCGCTAACTTCGCCTCGCCGTTTACGTACCTCGATGAGAACGGCACTAGCTTCACGGCGCGGTTTCTGGAGCCGACGCTGCCCTTGAAGAAGGGCTATCGCGATTCGTGGGATGTGACGATTCGATTGAACCTGTCGAGCGTGTTGAAGTAGCGCGAGCGGCCGGCGATCGTTATCGGAGGATGGCCTTCCTAGGCCGTCCCAGATCAACGGGGGACGGCCTAGGAAGGCCATCCTCCGGCATGCTTTGCGGAACGAAAACGGGGCGAATACCAATCATCGAACTCCAACACATCACCAATGACCAACACCACCTTCGACATTCTGGCAGGCCGGTTGTCGCTCGATGTGAGCGGGTTTTTGCGCGGCTTGCAAACTGCCGGGCAAGCGGCCGAGCGGTTCGTCAGCAACATGACCGGCTTCGCCGCGTCGATCAAGCAAAGCACCGCCGCGGTGAGCGGGTTTTCGACCGCCATCGGACGCTCCTTCCAACAGGCCAAAGACCAGTTTCGAGAATTTTCAGCCGACGCGGGCATCCAGCAGTGGTTCGGGCTGGGCGGCGGCGCGGCAGGACGGCAGTTTCAACCGTTGATGAATCGCTTCGCCGCGCCCGCGATGGGCGGCAACAACGGCCTCGCCGGTTTTTGGCAACGGCTGCTGGCGGCGATCGGCCCAGGCGCCGGCATGGGCATGGCTCTCGGCGGCACGCAGAACGTACAAAGTCTGCTCAATCAGCGTCAGCAAGCCGGCGATGCACGGGGCGCTCTCGATCTGCAAATTCAAAACATCCAGGCCCGGCTCGCACAATCGAAATTCAACCTCAAGCAACTCTCGAACGAGCCGGTGGCGGGCGGCGGACTCGGCGGGTTTCCGGGCGTCGATAACTCGGCGTACTTTCTCTCGCTCGATACGCCGCTGACTCGCGAAATCAAGAGCCTGACCGACACGCTTAACCAGTTGCTCGCCCAACGCCAGAAGCTGCCAGCCGCCGGGCATCCGCCGCCCAAGCTGGCCGCCGGCGGCGTGGTCAATCGGCCCACGCTCGCAATGGTCGGCGACGCCGGTCCCGAAGCGGTCATTCCGCTCAGCCGATTGCAACAGATGTTTGGCAATCCAGCTAACCTGTTTCGCTCGAATCAAAGCGGCGTGATGAGCCAATGGCTGACGCAAGGCGGACTCGCCCGATTCGATGCCGCCTTCCAGCGCGCCAGCCAATCACTGACCTATGCCCTCGATCACGGCATCACGGGCGCTCAAGCGCTTCTCGATCGTTGGTCCAGCGTGCAGCAAACCACCGAAAACACCTTGGGCTTTATGGATCAGCGCCGGCGAATTAACTTGCAACCCGTCGGCGGCACGGGCGGGCGCTACGACCGCTTCGCCACCAGCAGCTCGGTGCTCGGGCAGCTTCTGCACCCGGCGGCAGCCTTCGCTCCGCAAATCGCCGTTCACTTGCACGGCGTCGACGTGACCAACCCGGCCAATGGTCGCGTCATCGCCCGGGCCGTCTACGATCACCTGGTCGACGAAACCAAGCGTCGCGGTCTCGACGGCTTAGGCCGCGATCCGGTTCGCTCTTTTTCGCAAGCGTCGAGAGGACCGCTGACGCCGGCAGGGTTTGCACAGTGAGGGAGAGGCCAGAGGTCGGAGGTCAGAGGCCAGGGCTCTTGATCCGAGTCTTTCGTGGCGATGACGTTTGCATTCATTCGCTCATCGCTGACCTCCGTACTCTAAACTCTTCTCCGTTCCCTGGCCTCTGACCTCCGACCTCTGACCCCTTCCCCCCATGCCTCGCACGCTCACCGCCAATTTCCGCAACCTGGCCGCCAGCAAATCGGCGGCGCCCTATCAGGTGCTCGAAGTCGATTGGGGCGCGCCGACCGGCGTTCAGTATTATCTCGATCGACCGGCCAGCTCCTTCATCACGCCAGACAACTTTCGCATCCCCGCGGCGGGCGTCGATGCGAACGTCAACGTATTGCAATGGCCGGCGTGCAGCCTGTCCATGAAAGAAGGGCAGATCGGCGCGACCGAGCAGACGCAAGTGGTGTTGGACGACGCGGCGGGCGCCATCACGGCCATTCTCAACACCACAGATCAGCAACGGAAGCTCGTCACCGTCTGGCGGATGTTCGACGACCCGACGTGCGTGTGGGGCACGGACAACGCCGAGATTCTCACCGGCGTGCTCCGCCCGTTCGATTGGACCGCCAGCAACAATCAAATCACGCTGAACCTGGGCGACCTGGGGCCGCTGCTGGCTAAAAGCATTTCCTGCCCGGCCACCGCCGCGGTGTTTCCGAACATCCCGAATCAATACCAGGACAAAAACATTCCGCTCTGCTGGGGTTATGCCCAGCGTGTCGAGGCGGTGCTGGTCAGCCGGCCTTGGTCGACCAGCATCACGCAGGCCACCGACGGCAGCTCGCCGGTCACCGTGAACATCGCCGACGACCCCGACAGCATGGGCGTCGATGGCACGGGTCAGACCAGCTACCCGGCGTTTCTGGGTCTCGATTCGGTGCTCGTCAAGTTCAATCAATCCAGCTCGCCCGGCGACGTGCCCAGCACCGCCACCATCACCAAAAACTGGGAGCCGACGCTCGCCACGGCCGTCGTGCTGGGCACGGTCGATGGCGCGAATCATCCACGCATTATCATTCAAGACCAGCACATCCAGCCGCTTGCCGTGGGCGACACGCTCGATGCGATTGTCGCCGCCGGCACGAACGTGCAGATTTGCATGGCCAAGTACGGCATCTATGCCACCACGCTGGCGACCATCATCACCCAGTCGCCCTGGCCCGGCTGGTACATCGTCGCGTTCAGCGATCCGCAAAATATCATCGCCGCCAACCTGGAGATCGGCGATCAGATCAAGTTTTTGAAGAACGGCCAGCCGATGCGGGCCTGGCCGGTCGGCTCGGTGCTGCGAGCGCTGTCGGGCAGCTATATCTATCTCGCCAACGCGCTGCCCAGCAAGAACGTGGCCCGGGTCGAAGGGTTTGGATCGGTGGCCGATCAGGCCGGCGCCAACCGCAAAGATTTTATCACGCTCGGCGCCTATCGCTCCACGCACCTCGCCGGCAGTTCGACCACCACCACCTCGGGCACCAGCTTTCAAGTCAATCTGAACGACAACACTTGGAACAACCCGCCCGGCGCCGGCCTGGGGCAGAATGTCACCAGCATCACGTTTCCTGGCAGCCCGCGCGATCTCGACAATACGCTCGACGACGATCGCATTTGGGTCACGCTCGAAGGGGTGGAAGACCGGGGCGATTCGACCGGCAACCTGATCGCCAACCCGGCCACCATCATCTTACAGTACCTAGAGAATCCACACCTGATGAACGTGGCCGCCGGCAGCATCAACGCGGCTTCGTTCACGGCGGCGGCGACGGCCTTGGCCAACTATCAGTGCGGTTTCGCCCAGCTCGAAGCCGCCGATGGCCTGTCGCTGTTGCAACACATCGCTCAGCTCTGCCACAGCTTTCTGTTCTTCGATCAGGGGCAGGCCAACCTGGTGGTTCTTTCCGACGCGGCGGCGACCGTGCAACACACGTTCGACACCACCACTTCTGACAACTTATTACAGGGCTCGCTGAGCCAGTCGGAAACGCCGGTTGACGACATCGTGAACGACCTGACCTTCAAATGGCGCGGGGCGTGGGACGACAAAACCGGCAACAAGCTGATGGACAGCAAAAACGCCCGGCTGACCAGCATCGCGGCCTTTGGCCGCATGGCCCGCGAGATCAACCCGGTCGATATCTATTGGCGCCGCGGCGACGTGGCCGCCGAGCGCGACTGGTGGCTCGCACACCTCTCGAACATCTACCGCTATGTGCGCTTCACGGCCTTTCTCGATGCCCTGGTATTGCAGCCTGGCGACTGGATCAACCTCACCTGGATCGACGGCGGCGGACGAAACCTGTTCGGCGGCCCGAAGGCCATGCTCGTCACCCAGACCACCGACACCGGCAAGGACGGACTGGTGCAGATCGAAGCGAGATATGCGGCATTCGTGTATGAATAGACCGAATCGAGGCGAACTTACAGCCCATTCTTGGAATCTCGATCCGCGTCCTTCGGGACCATCTCAGGCCGCCGTAAAGAGTCAGGAAATGGAACTTGCCTTGAAAAAACAGGGACGTACAAAAGGGGCTTTCGGCTGGTTCGTCAGCCGGTTATCGTAATAAGCAGCCATGCATAATGTTTCAATTCTAAGAGCGGCAATGGGGCATACGGGAGTGCGCCGTGAAGCTGGGTAAACCGCCAATTGTCGAGGCGTGGATAGGATTTATCTTCAACTCAAATACGTCAAAAAAAGAATGGGATATCAAGGCGGCGGAAATTTTTTTTGATCGCTACAAAGAGGCGATGCCTGTACGAGAGGCTGTCCATAACCTCGAACTCCAGGTCAGAGAAGTATCGCGGCATATGCGACCCGAGGTCATTGGCGAGCAGCAGACGCTTCTGTCGATCCGCGCTCATACAGTGACTCAGGATCGCTGGCTCCAGCTTGCCGATGACCGGCTGGTTTACAACCTTGTTCTGCCCGGGCGCCCCGCTTTTCAGATCCTCCTGGAGGAGGCCTTCGAAAAACTAGACGGCTACGTCGATGTCTTCTCACCTCAATCAGTAAAGAATTCGGAACTTCATTATGTGGATATCATTGAAATACCCTGTAACGCTGGCGAAGCGCTTGCTCTGAAGGACTACTTCCATTTGACAACGGATCTTTCCGAAGACCCTTTTGGGAAAACGGTCTATTTCGAGACGCAATTCGTCCTAGAGGCTGAACCCCGGCCTGATACGCTTCAAGTGAGATTGCAATCCCTGCCGGACAGCAGCCCGACTTGCCTGCGCGTCCGGATTGACTGGCACAGGATTTGTGCCAACATTGATTCGTTAGAGCATTCCGTGATACGGGCGCGGATGAACGCCGCTCACGAGCACCTTCGGAAATGCTTTCGCGCTAGCGTGACAGACCAGACTTGGAAACTCTTTGAACCGGAGCACGGCGATGGTGATGACCCCGTCTGATATCCCGGCACACGTCTATGATCGTGCAGCGGCTCATTACACGATCTCCGGCGCGGGATTGTCAAAGGCAGGTGTCTCGCCTGATCGCTTTGACGTGATGCAGAGAATCATTGACAGTATTACTGTCGGCGAGGCGCATTACCGACTTCGATCTCCCTGCCGCGCGCGCTTCTTTCCAAATCCGCGAGCTGAAGCTGCGGAGGTCTTCGTCGAAGGATTCGGCCGCCACATCGTCGGAAAGGGCCCCACGATCGATGCGGCGATCGCTGATTGGAACGAACAGGTGCATGTTGCTTTTCAAGCGCTGCTCGACAAACGGCCCTTCGAGATGTCTGATGAAGATGCCGCAACTTGGGAGCTGCTCTCGGATCGCATCGATGTCCCCGTCTATAAAAACAGCACCCCGCTGCTGGTCCGCCAATTTGGCCGCCTGGAAAGCGCGCGGCCGCAACCTAATCTAATTCAGTGGGAGAACGGCTCCAAAGAGCAAGTGCGGCTTGAACAAATGCCGCGCGAGTTTGCAACATTCAAACCAGGCCAGTGGTTCCAGGCTATCGCGGCTCGAGACCCGACAGATTTCGGTCTGCTAACGGTTTTGTATGTGCAACGCGCGCCGACGCCAGGCCGGCCCTCTCGGGATGCTATTGCGGCGATTTGGAAGGAGATGGAAACAACGGCCCAGCTTGCTGACGCGGAATGGGACTAACGGCGGCGCTCACCTGTAAAAATGGAAGTCTATTTCGTAGACGTTGGTCAGGGCGAAAGCCAACTCATTCTTCTGGGAGGTCGGCGCGCTTTCGTGATCGATTGCGGTGGACGTGGCACAACGCTTCTCCACCTTCTGAAATCCCTCGGGATCCAACAAATCGCCGGCCTCGCTCTTTCGCATAGCCACGACGATCACCGCGGAGCGGCAGAGACGATTTTGACCGATTACGAAGGCTTGATCGATCGGATCTTTCTGCTTCAGGACAGCGAGTTCTTCGCGGGGACGTTTTGGGCCACAATCGAGTCGCAGCTTAACTCGGGCAGCCTTGAGCGGTCCCAACTTATGCGGCTTGAAGTCGAGGGATCGCCGAAACTGATCATCCGCGAACCGAAGTTGTCGCTTGAATTGAAGCTCTACTCCCCATCGCTGTCGAGAAATCTTCAGGCACAGGCTGCTTGCGCGCCCAATGAAACGAGCGCGGTCTTCATGCTAAAAGTGGGAAACAGCCGCGTGCTTTTTCCCGGAGATGCCACCATAGCGCAATGGCGCGATATCTTTAGGGGGAGTGGAAGAGCCATAAAATGCGACATCACCACAGTGCCCCACCACGCGGGGAAGATCACCGATGATGCAGGTGATCTTGACTGGTTGTACAGCGAGTGCCTCAACCCGGCGATTGCTATCATCTCCGTGGGCACGAGTAACGCTTACGGCCATCCTAGACCCGAGGTAATCACTGCGTTGCAGAAAAGTGGGGCCGTCGTGATGTGCACCCAGATCACGAGCCAATGTTGCCGAGATCTCGAGCCGTTACGACCGGGGGTGCTTCGGCCACTGCGGCTGATATGCAAATCAGAAGCATCCAGAGATGCCACCAGCGCCGGCAACAGTCGCAACGTCGCGTGCGCCGGGACAATCCTCGCGATCGTAGAAACCAACCGTGTTACCGTCGATCGCCTGAATGAACATCAAGCAGCAGTCGACAATCTTGCGGCTGCGAGGAAGAGCGGCGTGCTCCCGCTCTGTCGGCGCTAACCCAGCTTCGCCGCCGGTTATGCTTTCGCGTCGTAGCCTCTGCTCTTGTGCGCAGGCTTCCATCTGCGGCAAACGGTAGGCTGCCGCAGCACGGCTGACCGCTCTGTGCGCCCGTTGAATAACTCTCCCCAAGAACACTGTGCTAGTAATGGGCAACCTCACTCGCAAGATCCACGAGCAACTCATCTCCGATGGACTGATGACGCCGCCCGCGCCGCGCTATTGCGCGGGGAGCGATGCGCCGCAGCCGTCGGTGCAGATCAATCCGCCCGACGATGCTTCGGCGGTGCTGCGGGTGCGCTGCCTGGGGGCCAGCGGCGATGTGCTGCTGGCGTGCGCGGTCGCCGGGGCGCTGAAGGTCGAGCGGCCCGGCTGTTATGTCATTTTGGAAACGGGCCGCCCGCAAATCGCTTATCGAAACCCGTTCATCGATGCGGTGGTTCCGATGAATCAGCCGCCCGTGCCGCGCGAGCGATTGATCGACACCTTCGATCTGCGGCCCGAGGCCCGCTGGCAGCCGCGCCAGCACCGCTTACAGCAGTTTGCCGACGCGGCGCGGGTGTCGCTCGAGAGTTTGCGATTCTTCATTTACAGGGAAGAGGACAGCAGGGGTCAGAGACCGGAGGTCGGAGGTCAGGGTTCCGGCGTCGTGTCAGACGCTCGCGCCGCGGGAACCCGATCAAGTACCCTGGCCTCTGGCCTCTGGCCTCCGACCACTTCCCTCTCCCCTATCGTCCTTCATCCTGGGCCGACCGATTGCCCCGAGTGGAAAGGACGCAACTGGCTGCCGCAGCGGTGGGAAGAAGTCGCCCGGCGGCTGGCGGACGATGGGCACCAGGTGGTGATTGTCGGCAATGACAGGGGTCAGAGATCGGAGGTCGGAGGCCAGGGTTCCGGCGCCGCGTCTGGCGTTGCCGACGCGAAGACTCGATCAAATACCCTGGCCTCTGGCCTCTGGCCTCCGACCCCTCCCCTGTCCCCTGTGCCCTGTTCCCTGTCCCCTATCGATCTTCGCGGGCAAACCACCGTTCACCAGCTCGCACACCTGATCTCCCAAGCAAAGCTGTTCGTCGGCATCGAGTCGCTGCCGGCCATCATCGCCCAGGCGCTGGGCGTGCCGGCGGTGCTCTTCTTCGGCTCGATCGCGCCGGAGCTGCGCGTGTTTCGCGAGAATGTGATTGCGGTCACGGCCCCGGCGCTGCGCTGCCTGGGTTGCCATCACGACGAGCCGCTGCCGACGATCACCGAGCGGTGCCGGGTGGGCGGCGAGCCGTGCCAGTCGCGCGTGACGGTCGAGCAGATGCTGGCGGCCATTCGCTCTGCCGAGCCGCTCACGCGCGCCGCGCGCTCGACAAAGGTGGTCTTGCCCGAGCCGGCGATTCGGCGACCGCCGCCGATCCGCCTTATGCCGCATACGGCGATCGCCGCACCGCAAACTCCGGTGGTGCTGCTGCGGCGCGAAAGCAGCCAGGGCGACGTGCTGGTGGCTTCCAGCGTGGCGGCGGCCATCAAAAAGCGGTTTCCGCATTGCCGCATCGTGTTCGAGACGCTCTGCCCGACGCTGCTGAAAGGTCATCCCTATCTCGACGAAATCGTCGCTCCGCCTTGGCGCGGACACCGCGACATGGTGGCCGATATGAATGCCTCGTGCGAAGACCTGCCGTACAGCAACATGCTGGCGGTGTACGCCAGCCGGGCGGCGGTCTCGCCGGAAGACTGCGAGTTTTTCGTACACACCGAGCCGATCGGCGGCCTGCCCGACGAATATGCCGTGCTGCACTTGGGTCCGCCCGGTTCGGCCCGCCGCCGCTGGGTCGGGCGAGCCTGGTTGGACGACCGCTTCTTGGCTGTGGCAGAGTATTTGGCCGAGCGCCGATTGCCGACCGTGCTGGTGGGAGCTGCCGATTTTGGATTTTCGATTTTGGATTTTAGATTCAGTAACGGAGACAGCCCGGCCAATCGAAAATCCAAAATCCAAAATCTAAAATCGCTCACCGACCTGCGCGGTCGCACCACGCTCTACCAACTCGCGCACGTCATCGCCCAGGCGAAGCTGTTCATCGGCATCGACTCGTTGCCGTTTCACCTGGCCCAGGCGCTGAACGTGCCGGGCGTGGCCTTCTTCGGCGCCATAAGGCCCGAGCTGCGCATCTATCGCGACAACATGATCGGCGTTTCAGCCCGTGAGTTGCCTTGCATCGGCTGCCATCACGACCGCCGCACGGCGCCGGGCGAGCTGCCCGAAACCTCCGTTTGCCGCATCGGTCACGAGCACTGCCGGAGTGCCGTGACCGTTCGGCGCTTCGTTGAGACCCTAGAGATCGTTCTAGGCGCAGCGACTGGCAGTGAGGAGGGGGAGACGCGGAGACACGGGGACGCGGAGATGCAAAATTCTCCGTGTCTCCCCCTCTCCGTGTCTCCGCGTCTTTCCCTGAATCCCGCCCCCTGAATCCCGACCCCTCCCCCGTTCCCTGTCCCCTATCCCCTGATCCCTATCCCCTGTCCCCTCCCATGGCCGAAACCCTCAAATCCGCCCGTCGCCGTCACGAAGAAAACTGGTTCGCACGCTTCGCCCCCGAAACGATGCCGGGCATCGACATCGGCTGCGGCTGCAACGGCACGGCCAACGCGCTCGACGCGCTGAACGGCTCGTTTCGCCGCTGGGACACTTCGCTGGGCGACGGCGACGCCACGTTCATGGCCGGCGTCGCCGATGAATCGTTCTTCACCGTCTATGCCTCGCACCTCTTAGAGCACCTGCCCGACCCGGTGACGGCCTTGAAGCACTGGTATCGCATTCTGATGCGCGGCGGGCATTTGATTGTCTGCGTGCCGCACCGCGACCTGTATGAAAAGCGCCGCGAGTTGCCCAGCCTCTGGAACCCCGACCACAAAACATTCTGGCTGCCCGAACTGGGCGCGGCCCGCGGCGACGACCCGCCGCACACGCGCGGCCTGGCCGACGTGCTGGCCGAGGCCCTGCCCGACGCCGAGTTGGTGCTGCTGCGGGTGCTCGACGAAGGCTTTCACGACCCCGGCCCCCAGCAGCACTCGCACGGCGAATATTCGATTGAGGCGATCGTGCAGAAGCCGTGAGTACTTTGGGCGAATAGAGTTGTGATCCGCCTTAAATGGCGCTAAAATCGGCAACGAAACAGATCAAACTCGGAGCATGCGATGAATAGGCATCCGGGAGCTGGTAGCCAACAAGACCACGCCCCGGGATCGGTCAGAGCAGGAAATCGCCGGGTATCGCGATGTGCTCAATACGATCCACGGTAATCACGCGGCCATGAAACTCACGCCGGGCCTAATTCGACAATTACACCGCGACTTGTTTAAGTACACGGACCAGCGCGGGGGACAGTGGAAGTCCGTCGCCAACCGTATTTCGCAAATCCGCGCCGACGGCACCCATGTCGTGCGGTTTGAGCCGCTCGCCCCGCATCTGGTTGGCGATGGGATGGAAACGTTGCACCGCCAGATTCAGCGGTTTTGGCGCGACGATGAGGTCGACAAGTTGTTCCTGATTGTGGCTTATGTACTCGACTTTCTGTGCATCCACCCCTTTCGTGATGGCAACGGCCGGATGGCGAGGCTGCTGACGCTCTTGCTGCTCTACCACGCCGGCTACGAAGTCGGTCGATTCATCAGCTTGGAAAAAATCGTTGAAGCGAGCAAGGAAACCTATTACAATATCTAATATATAGGTACTAACCGGCTGTTAGTACGTAATCCAGCCAAACGCCGCCGCACAACGTCGCCGCAGAGCGAATTTGTGGTTCGGTTCATCCTCAGCGGCTATGCGCCGCCACACCGCGTCAGTCACGATTTGACGGAGCGTCAGCGACGAATATTTGCACTGATTCAGCGGATCTTTCCGTGACGCGCCATTTGATGGACCACGGAGAGTGAACTGTGGGGCGTGGGCCAGGACGTCGCTAGAGCGCGAGGACGCAAGTATGAGGTTCGCACAGCCCGGGGCCGGCAGCGCGGTCGTCTTCTCGCCGGCCTCAGATTCGACGATCATTGATTCGCCCCATTTTTCGGTCGCTTGACAGAAGGCGCCAAACTGAAACGCACAACCTCATCGAGCAAGAAAGCCTCGCGCAGGGGAACGGCGCGATCGCCGCGCGGCGTCGAACCTTTTGCCCGTCGGCTATCGCGAATTGCTCGACGATCTCAAGGCCCGCGTGCGCGCCACGCAGCTTTCAGTGTCACTACCACGGGGGGCCGCACCGACCCGAAGCGTAAGCGAGGTAAGTCGGTTTTCGTCCTCGCTTACGCTTCGGGTTGGTGTGGGCTGATGAGTGATTCGGGTGCGGGGTGCTGCGGTGCCGGTCAAGGCGTCTGTGGTGGCTGGGCGAGGGCGAAATAGGCGACGGGGCGGAAGCGCCGCGAGATCGCGACACTGCGCCGTCAAGTCAATTTGTCTTTTTTGGGCTTTTTGAATCAAACAGATTTCGCACACTGCTGGCTGAACATAACCCATTGCAGTCATGCAGGTTGCGGCGACATTGGTTCGTCGGCGCGGGACGCGGAAAACCGATGAAGCCAGTTGGTTGGGACAATGCGGAGAGTGGGGCAGAACCCTGGGAGGCGGTGATCTGAGGTCGGGGAAAGTTAAAAGTGATGGCTACGCTACGCGCCCCGGTGCCGGCCCTCGCATGCCCGATCCTCGCTCTGGACTGCGCTTGCATAAACCAACGTCGATGTATTCGATTGCGGTCGCAAAGCATCACACGCGGAGATGTTGGGCCGCACGGGCAAACGAGAGGGGCCTTTTTATCCGCAAGCAAATCGCGCGTGGCCAGAGAAGCGATTCACTTAGCGAGCAGCACCCCATTGAGCAACGCAAACGAACCACGGATTCCACCGATCGGCACGGATACCATTAAAATCCGCAACATCCGAGTTATCCGTGGTTAAGCCCGCCAGCCGGCCACGAGGGCCGGGCATCGGCAAGCTTCTGCCCCAGCCAGCCATGGTTAGAGCAATTTTCGCGGAGGGCGGGACAACGTCGGATCGCAGCACGCGGAACGGCACGGAGTCCGTTCCCTAGAGACGTCGAACGCAGAACCGCCTTTTTCGCTTGTCAACGCCGATGCCGATCCCTGGCCCCCGACCTCTGACCCCCGACCCCTATTCTAGTCCCCTGTTCCCTGTCCCCTATGCCCTCTCGCCTACACATCCAAATTGCGGACTTCCAGCGCATGCTTCTCAATGAACTCGCGGCGCGGCTCGACCTTGTCGCCCATGAGAATGCGAAACAGGTCGTCGGCGGCGCTGGCGTCTTCCATGCGCACTTGCGACATCGTGCGGTGGGCGGGGTCGAGCGTCGTGTCGCGCAGCTCCTCGGCGTCCATCTCGCCCAGGCCCTTGAAGCGCGTGATCTGCAAACCCTTTTCGCCGGCGGAACGCACCGCCGCCAACAAGCCCCGCAGGTCTTCCAGCCCGATCACGTTCTCGCCGCGGCGCAGCTTGTAACGCGCTTCCTGCAAGCCGGTGCGCTGCTGCGGAATCAACGATTGAATGTCAAAACCCATCTTGGTCAGTTCGGCCAACTGGTTGTTGAGCGAACGCACCTCGTGCAATTCGACAATCGTCAGCCGCGAGGGGGCATGCCCGTTGGTCGGCTGACCGTTGGGGCCGGGCGTGTGGGCGGGATGGTCGGTCACGGCCAGCTCGCCGCCGGTGGCTTCTTCTTGCGATCTGACGAAGGCGTCGAGCTCTTCGCGGGTGGTGAACCAGCGCTCGTGCGTGCCCACGAACACATGATAGACCGGCAGCCGCTTGGTCACCGGGTCTTGGCGGAAGGCGTGCTGCCGCAGACTGATGCCGCGCCGCTCCAGCGCGATGATCGACTCTTCCATCGCCGCCAGCACCGTGCAGAGCCGCTTCATTTCGTCGCCTTCGATGAGGCGGTCGTCGCCCGGCTCGAAGACGCCCTCGGCCAGGCCCATCTCCAAGAGCTGGGCCTTCATCTCTTCTTCGGTTTGCACGTAATAAGATTTTTTCTTGGCCCGCACACGAAACAGCGGCGGCTGGGCCACATACACATAGCCGCCGGCGATCAGCGGATACATCTGCCGATAGAAAAACGTGAGCAGCAGCGTGCGAATGTGCGAGCCGTCGACGTCGGCGTCGGTCATGATGACGATCTTGTTGTAACGCCGTTTCTCCAGGTCGATTTCCTCACCCACGCCCACGCCGATGGCCGAGATCATGCTGCGCACCTCCTCGTTGGCCAGCACTTTGTCTTCGCGGCTTTTGAAGGCGTTGATGATTTTGCCGCGCAGAGGAAGAATGGCCTGATACTCGCGCAGGCGGCCGTTCTCGGCGGTGCCGCCGGCGCTATCGCCCTCGACCAGATACAGCTCGCACTTTTGCACGTCGCGGCTGGTGCAGTCGCGCAGCTTGCCGGGCAGGCCGCCGCCCGACAGCGCCCCCTTGCGGTCGCGCACCATCTGGCGGGCCTTGCGGGCGCTTTCGCGGGCCTCGGCGGCCAACAGCCCCTTCTGGGCGATGATCTTGGCCGCTTTGGGGTTTTCTTCCAGGTAGCGAGCGAACGCGTCGCCCACCGCCGAATTCACCAGCCCCTCGACCTCGCCGTTGCCCAGCTTGGTTTTGGTCTGGCCCTCGAACTGCGGCTCGGGCACGCGCAGCGAGATGACCGCCGTCAGCCCCTCGCGGAAATCGTCGCCCGAAGGAACCAGGTCTTTGAAGATGCCTTCCTTCTTGCCATAGGCGTTCAGAGTGCGCGTCAGAGCCGAGCGAAATCCGGAGACGTGCGTGCCGCCTTCGATGGTGTTGATGTTGTTGACGAAGCTCGAGACGTTCTCGGTGAATTCGCTGGAGTATTGCATGGCCACTTCCAGCCCGACGCCCTCGAACTCGCCGGAGATATAGATCACGTCGGGGTGCGCGGGTTCGGTGGCGCGGTTGAGATGCTCGACAAAGGCGATGATGCCGCGTTCGTACTGAAACACGTCGCCTTCGCCCGTGCGCAGGTCTTGGAAGCCGATCTTCACGCCGCGGTTGAGGAAGGCCAGTTCTTGCAACCGCTTGTGCAGCGTGTTGTAGTTGAACTTGATATTGGGAAAGATCAGCGGGTCGGGCTTGAAGGTGGTTTTGGTGCCGCGCTTGTCGGTGCTGCCGATGCGGCGGACCTCGGCGGTGGGCTGGCCGCGTTCGTATTCTTGTTGAAAGACATGCCCGCCGCGGCGGACCTCGACCTCGCACCATTCCGACAGGAAATTGACCACGGTCACGCCGACGCCGTGCAAGCCGCCGGAGGTTTGATAGGCGCCTTTGGAAAACTTGCCGCCGAACTTGAGCACGGTCATCACGCCTTGCAGCGTCGAGAAGCCCAGGTCGGTGTGCGTCTCGACGGGGATGCCGCGGCCATCGTCCTCGACCGCCACCGAGCCATCGGTATTGATGGTCACCTGAATGTGTTTGGCGTGGCCGGCCATCGCCTCGTCGATCGAGTTGTCGACGACTTCATACACCAGGTGGTGCAGCCCGCGCACGGTGGTGTCGCCGATGTACATGCTCGGCCGCTCGCGCACGTGCTCCAGGTCGCTGAGATGTTCGAGCTGTTCGGCGCCGTAGTCGCCTTCAATCTTGCGATATTCGGGCATGTCGGGCGAAGCCGGTTCGGGCGTGCGGTTGGGGTCGTCGGCGGGATTGGGGGCGTTTTCGGTCATGGGAAATCAGTCAATCGGTAAGTTATGTACGGTAGTGATTTCGAAGCGTCTGTAGGGAACGCCCTCTGTGGCGTTCCGTCGATCTGCGGCGCGACGTCGTTTGGCCTGCACGAGACGGCACGGAGTCCCCTCCCTAATAGGTTTTGGAGAACAAGGTCGGTACCACGCCGTAGGATGACCTTCCTAGGTCGTCCATGCGGCAAGAATCACGCGGCCGAAGGTGGGACTCGCTGCGCTCGGCCCACCCTACAGCTTCTCCATTTTTTCCCTACATCGTTTTCCCACCGTTTCTACGCGATCGGTCCCACGCGGAAGCGGAGGCTGGCAATCCGTTCGTCGGGCAGCAAACGGCTCAACTGCCCGAGTATCGACTCCTTCTGAAAGGTTAGCTCTTGCAAAAGCACCGAGTTGGCGACGGTCACGTCAAGTGCGCCGCGCCGCACCGTGCCCACGCGGGTATGTTTGGCGAGCATTTCGCCCGCCGCGGCGGCCCAGGCCTGCTCATAAGCGTTGGCCGCTTGCGGGCGCGCATAACCGCGGCGGGCCAGCAATTCGGCCAGCACGTCGCCCATTTTTTGCGGGCGGCGGTTTTTTGGTGGTTCGGGTTTGGGCATTTTTTAGTGCGGTGCGATCGATCAAATCCGGCGGTTCGTATCCTCGACGTCTGCAGGGAACGGACTCCGTGCCGTTCCGCGATCTGCTGGCAGCGCCTCCAGTTTTTCTCGATCAGAACGCCACCAAAGGTTTGGCCTGCACGGAACGGCATGGAGTCCGTTCCCTACCGAGGCGTTTCCGTGGAACTATCCGGCAGGGATCACGTGGCCGGAAGGTGGGACTCGCTGCGCTCGGCCCACCCTACGGCTTTTCCATCTTTCTGCCCTACATCTTTTTGCCTGTTATCTCTCCCTGGCCAGCGGCATGATGACGTATCCATAGCCGTCGTCAGTGGTGCAGACGGCGGCGCTCTCGGCGTCTTTCAACTCCAACGTGAAATTCTTTTCGGGGTCGAGCACTTTCAAAAAGTCGATCAGGTAACGCGGGTCGAGCGTGATGACCATCGGGGCGCCTTCATAGGCCACCGGCAGCTCGACGCGCGACTGCCCGACCGTGGCCGAACGGCCCGAGAGCACCAGCTTGCCGTCGGCAAAATTGAAATCGACGCCGCGGCTCTCTTCGTCGGTCACGATGGCCGCCTGCCGCACCGCCGCGTGGACCGGCCCGACGACCAGTTCGATTTTGACGGCGTCGACGCGGCGGGGAAACACATCGCGCCACTTGGGAAACCGCCCTTCGACCAGCCGCGAATAGAACGTGGTCCGCGGCGTCTTGACCAACACGTCGTTGGCCCGCGTGGCCAACTGCACCTCGGTATCGCCGTCGACCAAAGCCCGCTCAATCAAGTGCATGGCCTTGGTGGGAATGATGGTGGTGTTGTCGCCGGTTTGATGCCCGGCGACGGCCTTGGCCGGACCTTCCATCATGGCCAGCCGGCGACCGTCGGTGCCCACGGCCACCACCTTGTCGGCGGTCAGCTCGAGGAGCACGCCGCCCAAGGCATAGCGGCTGCTTTCGACGTCGGTGGCAAACACGGTGCGGCGGATCAGCTCGCGCAGAAACCGGGCCGGCAGCTCGTGATACTTCGACTCGCCAAACTCGGCGACGGTGGGAAACTCTTCGGGGTTTTGGCCGGGCAGGCGAAACTCGCTGCGGTCGCCCCGCACGATCGTGGCTTGCCCGTCCGATTCCAACCGCACCGTGGCGTCCGACGACTCACGCAGAATCGAGCCGAAACGGGCGATGGGCAAGACGGCGCTGCCCGGCGACTCGACCATCACGCCGGGCACCATCACCCGCACGCCCACTTCCAGGTCGGTGGCCATCATCATGCCTTCGCCGTCTCCACTGCCGGTGACGTCGAAGCGGACGTTTTGCAAAATGGGTTTGGGGCTGCGGGCGGGCGCCACGGCACTGGCCGTCTGAAACGCGGCCATGAGTTTTTCACGATCACAGATGACTTTCATCGCAGTACGAATTCCTTCTGGCTTGGGTCAGCCCCGTAGGGTTCTGTTAATCTATTTTTCCAATACAGTAGCAGTAGTAATGCGGCGACGAGGTATGTTCGTTCGCGGTCGATTACCGAATGCAATCCCTTGCGGAGACCAAGGTTGCCGGCCCTCCGCCGGCTGTGGATAACGTGTTCAACCGTTGTTGATTGGGTGTCGGTTGAATGTTGGGTTTTGCTCGCCTTTTCTCAGTTGCAGTTACGAATGTTGGTAGACGTTCGAACGCTGGTTGTCATTGACAGTTGGCTAACAGGTTTTCCACATCCCTGTAGGGCGGGCCGAGCCCGTAGGGTGGACCGAGTGAAACGAGTCCCATCTTCCAGGCAATCCAACCTCGTCCGTTTGCTATGCATTTTCCTCTTACGCCCCGGCCAATCCCTGCCGCAGCTCGAGCACCGCGCCGTGCGTGAGCGGGTCGGTCTGCATCAGGCTTTCGGTTTTGCGGCAGCCGTGCAGCACAGTGGTGTGGTCGCGTCCGCCGAAGAACTGGCCGATTTGTTTCAAGCTTTTGCCCGAAAGTTGCCGGGCCAAATACATGGCCACGTCGCGGGCCATCACCACGGTGCGGCGGCGCGAAGGGCTTTTCAATTCGGCCACGTGCAACGTGAAATAGCGGGCCGTCTGCCGCGCGATGTGCTGCAAGGTGGGCGCGCGGCGATGATCGCCGCCGGCCAACAGCTCGCGCACGCTTTGCTCGTTGATGGTTGCCGCCACGCCGCGCTTGCCCGCTTGCTCGGCGGCAAAGGCCAGGCCGGCCACCGCGCCGGCCAACTCGGGCACGGTGACCGGCAGCGAGTCGGCCAGCAGCCGGGCGGCGCTGTCGGTGATGCGCAATTCGCGGTCGGCCACCAGGCGGGCGACAATGGCGCGCCGCGCCGCGGCTTCGGGCGGCGACAGGCCAATGCACAGACCCGCGGACAACCGGCTCTGCAAACCCGCCGACAAGCCGTTCATTTCATACGGCGCCAACCGCGAGGTGATGACCACCAGTCCCAGCCGATCGACCACGGCGTCGAGCGTGTGCAGCCACTCGGTTTGGGCGGCGGGTTTGGTGGCCAGCGTGGTCAGGTCTTCCAGCACCAGCAGATCGGCCTCGCGATAGACAGAACGCCAACGGTTGATCGTGCGATCTTCGACGGCCTGGGCATATTGCCGGGCAAAGTCGGCCGCGGTGACGCAAACGACACGCTGATCGAGATGCAATCGTTGCCACTCGGCGGCCAGACCTTGAGCCAGGTGCGACTTACCCGTGCCCGGCACGCCGTAGAACACCAACGGACTGATGCTGCTGGTGCGCGGGTGACCGTTGGTCGGCGCTTCCGCGGTGTTTGCGGCGGGCGGCTCACCCTCGAGCAGCCGTTGAATGATCGAGAGCGCGAGCAGATTTTCGGGACCGGCGACGAACTCTCGCGGGGCGAAATGCCGCGGCGCTTCATCGCTCGGCGAACTTCGATGTTCGAGGCCGCGGCCCACGGCGCGGCGAACCGGCGCAGCGCCAGGCGGCTCTCGCGAACAGGCGAACTCGTCCGTCATCGGTCGCCCCGCGAGGGGGAGAGTAACCACACCGCTTGTCAAAGCCAGGTTCCGTCCTTACTGCCGCCAGAACATCGAAAATGCATTTTCACCAACCGCTGATTATAGCGGATTGGGGGGTGGTTACTCAACGTAGGAAGGGCATTTCATGCCAATAAAAACATCGCCCGGCGGCCTGGCATGGAAGCTCGACACGCTAGGCATCCGGCTTCCAGGCTGCCCCCCATTCGCCCGTTTTTCCGTCCATTATTCCGACGATTCTACGCGGTCGGAGCGATCGCTATTACCGCTCGGAATAGCCTGCTCGCAGGCCGGCTCGATTGCCCCGCCGAGATGGGCCGACAGACAGTCTATATGCGTAGGCTCTATATGCGAAGGTCGCCCTTTGCCGCCGACAAGGTGAACCCGGGAAGCCGCCACCTGGGCGGTCGCGCGATTTGGACGGCTTTGATCGTATTGACGTCCTGCCGCCTGGCAGTGGCCGCGCCGCCGGCCCGGATGGCGAAAGAGGGCGATGTTCCCCCGCGGTACAGCGATGGCCCGCCGGCGCCACCCCCGCTGCCGTCGCTGCCCACGCCATCGTTGACGCCCGAACCGCCGGGCCCCTTGGCCTCGCGTCCCTCCGATCAGCTCTGGATGGTAAGCTGCCGGGGCCTGCGGTCGACCGATCGCGAGCAGAATTTCGGTCGCCTGGCGTATTGGCGATATGTGACGCCCTCGGGATGGGTGGCTTCGACGCGCGACGACTTTCTGCGGGCGGGCGGACCGGTTTCGGGCACCAGCGTGTTTGTGCCCGGCAACGGTTACACCGCCAATCAGGCTCGCGACCTGGGCGGTGTTGCCTATCGCCGGCTGGTGTCGGCGGCGCCGGTCGATCCGCTGCGGTTTGTGATCTGGTCGTGGCCGAGCGATCATATCAATGCGGGACCGGTGCAAGACGCGCGGGTGAAGGCGGCCCGCACCACGCTGGCGGCCTGGTATCTGGCCCGCTGGCTCGACGACCTGGAGCCGCTGGGCAACGTGTCGATCATCGGCTGCAGCTTTGGAGCGCGCGTGGTGGGCGAGATGTTGCAATTGCGCGGGGGCGGGCGACTCGGCCTCTACCAATTGGCCGAGCCGGCGACCTCGCGTTCGATGGTGAACGTGGTGTTGGTTTCGGCGGCGATCGACAACGACTGGCTGTTGCCCGGCCATCGGCTAGGACGCGCCCTGACGCACGTCGAGCGATTGCTGTTGATCAACAACACCAACGACAGCATCTTGCGGCGCTACGGCTGGCTCTATGGTCGTCGCAACGCGGCCGCGGCGCTGGGCTACACCGGGTTGGTCGGCGCGGGGCGGTTGGGCAACGAGGCTTCGAAGGTGCGTCAGATCGATGCCACCAGCATGGTCGGCCGCCGACATGGCTTTCTCTACTACTTCTCGGTGCCGCGGATCGTCGGCTGGATGCAGCCCTATGTGTTCACCACGAGCGGCGCCACAAGTTCCGAACTTGCGGCTCGGCAAGTCAAGCATCGCCGCGGCGACAGCTCCGCTCGATCCTCCGCGCGCGCGGCAAATCGCTAGCGGCGTCCGCTCTCGGGCTTGTTCGTCGAGCAACACCATTTAGAATGGCTCCCGGCGGCGCTTACAAGCTGTTCGACAACACGGCGGTGAGCCAAGTTTGCGACGTGCCCGGTCGTCGCCGTCGCTCGTGATGTGGCGTGACCAAGGGTCGGCTCTTAGTCGTCCACTCCGAGCCGCTCGCGCGCGGCGGTCGCCCAGGGGCTGTCGCAGGCCAGCTCTAAAAAGATGCGCCAATGCAGCTCGGCTTCCTCGCGCCGGCCCAGTTCGTCGAGCGTGCGGGCGAGATGATAGTGCACGTCGGGGTAATCGCCGTGATAGGCCAGCGCGCCCTCGAAGGCGGCCACCGCCAACTCGGGCTGGCCCGTCTCGGCCAACACACAGCCCAGGTTTGCCCGGGCCTCGACATAGTCTTCGTCCAACTCGATGGCCATGTAATAGCGTTCGCGGGCGGCGGTCAGGTCGCCCAGCCGATAGAGCAACTCGGCCAACAGGAAAGAGATTTCGGCATCGGGCCCGCCGGCCACCAGCGCCGTGCGATAGGCTTCGGCGGCCTGATCGAGCCGGCCCTCATCGTCGAGCTGGGCGGCCCAGGCACGCATCTCTTGAGCATTCAGCAGAGGGGCTTCTGGCGACACGTCGGCCGGCGATTCTGGGCCGACCCAAGCCGAGGCGTTGACGCGATCGAACGTATGGGCCTCGAAATCGAACCGCCATTGCCCGCCCGGCTCGATCAGGCCGTCGCCCTGCCGCAGCAGCAACTGTTTGCCTTCGACAATCACCGACAGTTGTGCCAGCGGCCGCTCGACGCCCGGCGCCAGCCGCCGCAGGGCCGAGAGCTTCTTTTCGATCTGCACCGGCGAGACGCCCGCGGCAACCAACTCGGCCAACCGCCGGGCGGTGGCGACTTCTTGAAAATCAAAATACGCCAGCCGCCGTACTTCACGGGCGGGCACAATCAGCCCGCGACGCTGCCAGCGTCGGATGACCGCCACCTCGACGCCCAGCAGATCGGCCAGCATGGCGGGCGTATAGAGCCGATGAATGTTTCGTTCGCCTTCGACAAAGCCCAGTTGCTGCCAGAGCTGTGTCTCGGTGATGACGCTGAGTTGTCCCTGTTCGGCGGATCGGCGGAGCGTTTCGTTGCCGGCCAGCACGTCGGTGGCGTCGCCCAGCGGCAACTCGGCCTCGCCCAGCACGACGATTTGCGGCGCGTCTTCCAGCCGTTCGATGGGCAACCCGCCCCGCTGGCGGATAAACTGCTGCGCTTCGCGCCGCGACATGCCCGCCAGCTTGCCGACAAACGCCACGCGCCGTCCGGCAAGCGAGAGCGAATCGTCCTGATTGGCCGCGGTCATTTTGCAATCCACACTTTCGCGCGGCTGGCATCGAGAAAAAAGGGGCACGGGCCAGAAATCAATCCGGCCCGTGCCCCGGCGCTGGTTCGTTCCATGCCAAGACGGCCTATGAGGCCGCCCACGATGGGGTTAGCTCCTGGGCGCGTAGGTCGAGCGAACCACTCGTCGTTGGGGCAGCGCGGGCGACCAATTCGCCGACGAATCGTTGCGGCCGCTCGTGTCGTCGGGATTCTCGGCCTTGGGCAGTTCGGGCTGCGTGTCGGCGGGGTCCTCGTCGGCGGCAGGGGCACCCTTGTCCTTCGGCGGCGCCACGTGCGGCTCGCCGCCGTTGGGGCCAAACGTCTCTTTCTTACCGGTCGCGGGGTCGGGCTTACCGGTCGCGGGGGCGGGCGGCTGGGCCGAGCCGGGCACCACATACGGCACCGAGGGCGGCGCCGTCACCAGCACGCCGCCGCCGCACGGGTCGATCGGCACTTTATACAGCACCGTCCGCGGCACGCGATACGTATACGTCACCGGCACTCGCTTCTCGACGCGCACCGGAACCTGCACGGTCTGCTCGACCAGCTCTTGGCGGCACACCCGCACCGGCACTTCTTCCACTTGCTCTTGTTTCTCGTAGCGCACCGTTGTCTGCGCCACCTTGCGCACCATCTCTTGCCGCTCCATGCGGCAGACGCGAACCGGCACCTTGTTCTCGACCCGCTCGACCACCTGCTTGCACACCGTCACCGGCACGCGCCGCACTTCTTCGTGCTGCTCCATCCGGCACACCTGCACCGGCACCTTGCGCACCATCTGCTGTTCTTCGTAGCGGCAAACTTGCACCGGCACCTTGCGCACCGCGGTGCGAGGCATCAGCGTGGTCTGCGGCACCTGGGTGGTGACAATGTTGGGAATCCACACGCGCTGGGCCTGCACCACGCCGGGTTGCTGCTCGGCCTGCCAGAAAAGGCCGCCGCGTTGATAGGCCGTCTGCCCTGTGGCCGGATTGACTACGCAGGCGCCCGATTGCCAGGTCAGCCGATTTCGCACCGGACCCGGATAATAAACCTGCTGCTCGGCGAAACCGCCCTGATCGACCTGCACCGGCCGATAGGTGGTCACCGGCTCCATCACCGTGTAGGTTTCTTCGCGCTCGGCGGTCTCGAACACCGGACGGCGCACTACGTAGCTCTCTTCGTGCATTTGCGTCTCATAGACCGGGCGATTCACGATCACTCGCTGCTCGTGCTCGTCGGTTTCAAACACATTGCGCACCCGCTCGTAGCTGCGGTCTTCGATGCGCTCTTCCCAGACCGGCTTTTCGACAAAATAGCGTTCTTCGCGCTCGCTGGTTTCATAGACCGGCTTGAGCACCGTCCGCCGCTGCTGGCGGACTTCGGTTTCCCAGACCGGGCGATAGCTGGTCACTTTCCGTTCTTCCAACACGTCTTCATATTCGACGCGCTGGGCGGTGACCTGCTGCTCGTCGTAGACCGTGTGGTATTCCAGGCGGTATTCCTGGCAGTCGCTCTGAGCGCGCAGCGTGGCGGCAAAACCAAACAGCATCAACAGCGTGAGTCTGATTCTCATATTCGATTCCTCGTACAGCACGAGTCCGGGCGCGGCGGCCCGGCGCAGCTCCCCCTGCGGTCTACGCACGTCCATGCGTTGTCGGTCGCTGCGGAAAGCCGATGGCAAGGCCCCGGCCCCCGCAACGCCCATTAAGAGAATGTGGCGGACTAAAGCCGGAACTGCAAACGGAAAAGTTTAACATCTCAGGCGACTTGCTTCGCAAGTCGTTGCCGCCGCAAGAGATGCGACCTGAAAAAACGGCTCAATTTTTCCCTGGCGCGGACCGACAGCTACCGCTCGCCGGGCCTTCTTAGACCGGGCGGGCCGGTCCGCTGGGCCAGGTGCATCATCAGCTCCAGAATCAGCAAATCTGCCCGGCTCATGACGTGTCGCACGCCGCGGTTGCCCAGGCCACGCAGCAGCTCTTCGAGCACATGCACGTGCAGTTGCATGACTTTCGACGGCGTCAGACCGGCCGCGGAGATGCGCGCGGCCAGCGTCTCGATCTCGCCGGCCAGATTGCCGGAACCCATAATCACATAGGCCCGCAGCAAATTGCGATATTGCGAGACCAGCTCGCTGGCGACGGGCACGAGCAGCGCGGCCTCGTCCGGCGGCGCCGCGGCTAGCGCCGGTGCATCGTCGCCGAGCTCTTCCAGATCGCGAATCAGCTCGCGCTGTTCGCGGAGCAACCGCTCGGCTTCGCCATGTTCGAGCCGAAGCCGTTGGCGTTCGAGCTGCGCCAACCGTCGGTTCTCGCGGATCAGTCGATGCCACTCAACGGCGCGAGCCAGCATCCCAATCAGATGCCGGGGCGAGATCTCGGCCAGCGACAGATAGCCATCGGCGCCCGCCTCGTGGCACAACGGCGCCAACGCCCCCTCGCTTACCGCGCCGAGAATCACCAGCGGATCTTCGCCGCCCGCTCCGCGTAGAGCCTCGGCAAATTCCAGCGCGTCGAGCGCAGGCGGGTCGTGGTGAACCAACACGGCGTCGAAGCTGGCTTCGCGCATCCGGGCAAGCCCGGCCTGCGCAAGCAGCGTGGTTTGCAGCTCGACGCGCATGGCCGAATCGCAGGCCAGCAGATCGCGCAGCGTCTCCACCGGATGCCGCTGGCTGGTGACATAGAGTGCCATCAGGCGCGGCGGCAGCCGGCCCCAGGGCGCCAGCGGGGCAACCGCCTGTCTTGAAATGGCCTCTTGTGTCGAGATCGACATCGCGCGCTTCCTGAGCCGAGCCAACAATTGCGGCTTACTTTACCGCGGTCCCGCCCGGCTGAACAGGCCGATCGGGGAACGCCGTTAGCCGGCATTCTTTACGGAGGTGCGGCGCTGCTAGACTTCAATCCTTGCAGTGGCGATAATGCTCCGATTCCGTCCGCTGTCAAGGAGATATCCCCATGTCGCCCCGCAAATCGCTGTCGCCCCGCAAATCGCTGTCGCCCCGCAAATCGCTGCCGCTGCTGATCGCCGTCTATTTCCTCGCCGCGCCGGCGCTTGGCCAGGTCGTGCTCAAGCCCAAGTTCAAAGAGGGCTCGTCGTTCCGGGTGCGCGAGAAGACCACCGCCGATCAGGTGCTGACGCTCAACGGCATGCCGCTAGCCACCAAGTCGGAAAACACCAGCGTGGCGCGGGTGAGCTTCAGCAAAAAAGACGAAAAGGGCAATCTGACCATTTCGACCAAGATCGAATCGCTGGTGGCCGACCTTATCTTGCCCGGCAACATGCAAATCCACTTCGACTCGGCCAAGCCCGACGAGAAAGCCTCCGATCCGAACCTGGAGGCGGTGCTGGATATTTTCCGCAAGCTGTCGGGCAGCGAGGTGACGATCACGCTGGGTCCCAAGCACGAGGTGGTCTCGGTCGAGGGCATTCAAGAAGGATCGCAAGTCGACCCGGAAAGCGTGAAGGAGCAATTTCGGCACGAGCTGGAGCGCTATCCCGCCGAGCCGATCAAGCCCGGCGATACCTGGAAGCGAACGGTGCAGCAAGACCTCGGACAAGGCCAGGTATTCACCTTCGAGCGCAGCTACGAGTATGCCGGCCAGGTGGATGAGTTCCCCACCGTCGCCGGCAGCCGAAAGCTCGACAAGGTGACGGCCACCGACACCTCGGTAGTGTATTCGACCAAGGGCGAAGCCGGGCTGATCCAGGTTCGCAAGAGCGACTTGAAGGTCGAATTGTCGAAGCACACCTATCTGTTTGACCGCGCGGCGGGCCGCACGGTGTTGTCAGAGAGCGCGATCAAGATCAAGGGACCCTTGGCGCTGGCCATCAACAACACGGAGCTTGCCGGAGAGCTACAACTCACGCTGAATCAGAAGGAGGAAGACGTGAAAGAGGGCGAACGCAGCAATAAGTCCGCGCCGCGAAAATAGGCCGGTGGCGGCGGCGCTTCATGTCACGGCGCTTCATGTCACGGCGCTTCATGTCTCACGGTGGAATCGGGCGGCAGCTCGCCAAAACGCTGACGCCAGGCGTCAAGTTCTTTGCGTAGGCGTTCCAGCTCGGCCCCCGATTGCCCTAGCTCGGCGGCCATACGATCGCGCTCAGCTTCGGCCCGCTTACGCTCAGCTTCCGCCCGCTTACGCTCAGCTTCGGCCCGCTTACGCTCGGCCTCCGCCCGCTCACGTTCATTCCGCTCGCGGTCACGATCGGCCTCCAACGCTTCCTCGCGCTCGTCCGGCGTGGGCAGCCAGTGGTCGCTCGCGGGATCATAAAAACGCAGGTTCTCACCGCCGCGCTCCAGATGCAAGCCGAGCACTTCGCTTGGCAAGCGGCCATCGACCATTTCGATGGGCAAATATTCGCCTGCACGCAAGCGGTAGCCCTGCAACGACGGATTGAGGTATTCGCCCCGGGGATCAAACAGAAAATACTCCGGCACGCGCAACTCGGTCTTATACAGATACATCTTGTCGTCGATATCCTCGTCCTTGGTCGAGGCGCTGGTCAGCTCGATGACGACGTCGGGCATATGCCCGTCTTCTTCCCACACGAAATACGCGTCGCGCTCCTTATCTTTGGGCACGCCGAACACCGCAAAAACGTCGGGCGAGACGTGCTTGCGGCGATCGCCCCGCTGATAATAGACGAACATATTGCCCGAAACGTAGACCAGCGGGTCGCGTGCGAAATGGCGCTCGAGCACTTTGACGGCCACGAACAGATTATCGCGATGGAGCGGCGTTTCACCCACGGGCCGGCTGTCTCCAGTAGGATACTTAGGCTCGGTCAGACTCGATACGGTTGGAACGATGGCCATGACGATCTCCCAGGTTACCTATTATTCTAGTTGATCGATTGGCGGGGTCCATGACGCCAGTTCACGCCGTCACCAGGTTTTGTTCCTGCGCCGTGGTTTCGCCGGCCGGGCGTTCAAGCATCGCTTTCAAACCGTGCTCGATGCTTTCCAAAAGCGGATCGGTGGCCGCGTGACGATCGCGCTCGGCGGCCACGGCGATCGGTTCGCCCACGTCGATCAAGACACTGAACGGGCGATGCGTGCGGACGTGTCCCGACAGGTCTTCCTCGAACCGCTCGACTGTTTCCAGAATGCGGTCTGAGGGCGAGTCGGCGTTCAAATATCCCGGCGGATACCAGCCAAGCTGCTGGGCCAGCGTGCAATCGCCAAGCTGCCGCCAGCGGCGCGCTATCTCGTTGTCGTCGAGATCACCTTTGATCAATCCGGGCAGAATCGCCCCGCGCACGCGCTTGACTCGAGCGACCACGTGCCCGCTGGCCTCGCCTTTCACCCATTCGGCTTCCAGCGGTTGCAAGATGTGCTCGATCAGCCGGGTCTGGCGCTCGCCGAGACCGGCTTGCTGCGGCTGACCCATATACTCCAGCTCCTTCAGCCCCAGCAGGGCGTCGGCAATTTTCTCAATGCGATTCAGCGGGGCCGCGTCAGGCTGTGTTCGCCAGGTGAGCCGCCGCTCGATTTCTTCCAGCACCGGCTCGATCGCCCGCCGCACATCGCCCCGGTAGCGATAGCGCAGCGCCACGGGGTGGATCAGCACCTCGCCCGGCGGCGAGGTTTTTGCGCGGCGTTTGGCGGCGCTGCGGGCAATCAGCGCCGTGCCTTCCATCAGGGGGTTCAGCCGATCGTTCGCCCGCGACACCGTTCCTTCGGGAAAGATGACCAGCGGGCGTTCGGCGGCGACCAGGATTTCGATGGCGGTGTTGACGGCGGTGCGGTCCATGCCTTCGCGAAAGATGCTGAAGGCGCCCATCCGCCGCAGCGCCCAGGCCTGGAGGCCTCCGTCCATGAACAGATGCCAGCTTGCCATGCAAAAGAAGGGCTGCCCGACGGCGCGGGACAGCCAGCCGATGACAAACGGATCGGCGCCGCGCGGATGATTGGGTGCCAGCAGCACGCCGTGCCCCGCGGCGATCGAGCCGCGCAGCCGGTCGAGCCCGCGGCATTCGACGTGTGTGATGCCCCAGGCGCGGCCGAGATAGGACGGCAGGCAGGCCTGAAAAAACTTGGGCCACCACCGCCCGTGATAGGGCGGCACAAAGTGATACGGCTTATCGCTGACAACGTCCGACATGATGCACCAGCCTAACGCACCGGGCGGCGGCGATAAAGCAGCATGTTCAGAATTGTCGGGAACAGTGCGGCGCCGACGATCGGCCAGGCGATGGGAAACATGCGGCCTTCGAGCCGAAACCGCAACGGCTCGTAAGGCAAATCGAGCACGTGTCCCAGCCAATGCCCGGCGATGGCGCCAAGATAGGCGGCGATCACCGACATCAGGCAGCCGCCGCGTGTGAAGCCGGCCAGGGCCTGCACCAGCGTCCCGCAACCTACGGCAATGATGAATAGAAGAACAAAGCCGGTCATGATCTAGCGGATGATGCACGGGCGGCACGATTGAAAGAGGTGGCTGGGGCAGAGCCTTGGCGATGCCCCGGCGCGAATCAACCGGGGCCGCGCTTAGACTCAGCCCCAGCCACCGACGTAACTCGATATCCCACAACGGTTGGGCG
>JAICLL010000270.1 GCA_025927475.1 Pirellulales bacterium | reverse complement strand
GACGACCGACTCCAGAATTGGATACAGACTCGCCCAATCTCTCCTTTTTCACCAAGGTGCCAAGAGGTTAGCTACCGGCTTGCCGCCTAAAAGCTTACAGACGTGTTCCTACGCCCGAGTCCTACCAGTGAGCTAGTCGCCCGCACGAACTCGAAGCGCCAGCGAGGCAACGGCCGGGTTCGCCTGGCTGGTGCTTCGGGTTCAAGAGCGCATCGGGCTGCGGCTCGTTTTCATCATCGAATCGCAGCGTCGCGTTGTCCCCGCCCTCGACTCCCGGCGTCGCTTCTTCGTACTTCGAGAGCCAACCGATCAGTCGGAAGTGAGGGCTGGAATGAGCATTGGAAACCGGTGATGGCACGTACACAACTCCGTCGATTAGCTCGGCTTTTTTCAGCCATGGCATGGCGGCATAGCGCCGCTCAAACTCGACGCCCGTCAGATGATTGCCCGGTTCCAAGGAGGGCATGACCGGCGCTGGCTTACTAGGAATTGATCGTTTCGCTGCTGTTGGGACTGACACGAATCATCCTCACGGTTCCCCCTGCCTGACGATCATTATAGCAGCTCGTCCCTTGCTTTTTTTGCGACGCGTGCCGATACTCCAACATAATTCATCTACTCCCCGCCGGACCTGCCGCAAGGCCTCCGGCGGGGTACTGTTTTTTGGGCTGGTTGCGGGAACATTGACGGAGTTGCTGGACCGGTGATCTCAGTTTACTTCCGAGCGGCAATCGCCGTCGTAGTCATCGCCGTCGTGAGCCGTGCCATCGCGGCGCCGGCGCCAACGGCCGGCCCGCCCAACGTCATCATCTTTCTGGCCGACGATCTCGGCTTTTCCGACTTAGGCTGCTATGGATCAGAAATCGAAACGCCTCATCTCGACGCCCTGGCGGCGGGCGGACTGCGGTTCACGCAGTTCTACAACACCGCCCGTTGCTGGCCGACGCGCGCTGCGCTGCTGACAGGCTATTATGCTCAGCAGGTGCGGCGCGACACGCTGCCCGGCCTGCCTGTCGGCCAACGGCCCTCCTGGGCGCGGCTGCTGCCCGAAATGCTCAGGCCGCTGCGTTACCGCTCATATCATTCGGGCAAGTGGCATGTCGACGGCATGCCGCTGGCCGGCGGTTTCGATCGCTCGTATTACGTGCAAGACACGGGGCGGCTCTTTCGCCCGCGCGTGCATTACGAAGACGATCAGAAGCTGCCGCCGGTCAAACCCGACGCCGGTTATTACGCGACCACAGCCATTGCCGATCACGCCATCCGCTGCCTGCGCGACCATGCCGAGAAACACGCCGGCCAGCCTTTCTTTCAATACGTGGCGTTCACCGTGCCGCACTTTCCGCTGCAAGCGCCGGCGGACGATATTGCGCGCTATCGCGACCGCTATCGGGCGGGCTGGGAGACCGTGCGGCAACAGCGTTACGAGCGAATGAAGCAGCTCGGCATCATCGACTGCCCGTTATCACCGGTCGAGCGCGATGTTGGTCCGCCCTACGATTTTCCACAAGCGCTGGTGAAGCTCGGTCCCGGCGAAGTCAATCGTCCGCTGACTTGGGACGAGTTGACCGAAGAGCAGCGCGAGTTTCAGGCCATGAAAATGGCCGTCCACGCAGCGATGGTCGATCGGATGGACCGCGAGATTGGCCGCGTGCTCGATCAGCTTCGCGCGATGAACGCCTTCGACGACACGCTGATTCTCTTCTTATCTGACAATGGCGCCAGCGCCGAAATCATGGTGCGTGACGACGGGCATGACCCGGCGGCCCCGCCCGGCTCGGCCGAGACGCACCTATGCTTGGGGCCGGGCTGGTCGAGCGTGGCCAATACGCCGCTGCGGCGCCACAAGACCTGGGTACACGAAGGCGGCATCTCGACGCCGCTGATCGCGCATTGGCCGGCCGGCATCGCCGCCCGCGGCGAATTGCGTCACACGCCCGGCCATGTGATTGACTTTGTTCCCACCCTGCTCGAACTCGCTGGCGGCAAATTGGCAGGGCAAATCAATGGCCAGCCGGCGCCAGCGCCGCCGGGCAAAAGCCTGGCGCCCGCCTTGGCCGACGACTGCATAATTGACCGCGACAGTCTCTGGTGGCTGCACGAGGGAAACCGGGCGATCCGCGTCGGCAACTGGAAGTTGGTGGCCGCCGGCGACCAAGGCCCCTGGGAACTTTACGATCTGAGTGTCGATCGGAGCGAGACCAGCAACCTGATCGGCGAACGCCCTGAAGTCGCTCGTGACCTGGAACAGCGGTGGCAGCGGCAATTTGAGGAAACCCGCGAGCTTGCCGCTCGCCACGCGGCCGAGAACGCGAAAACTCAGGTAGGAAAGTGATCGATCCCGCGGAACTGATGAAGCTGGCGATCGAGCAATGCCGGCACGGCATTGCCTTGGGGCAAAGCCCGTTCGGCTGCGCAATTGCGCGTGACGACCGCGTCGTGGCGATCGAGCACAACATCGTATTGCTGACCACCGATATCACCGCCCACGCCGAAATCACCGCGCTGCGGACCGCCTGCCGCTCCGAGCGCGACATCCATCTGCCGGGCGCGATCGTGGCCACCACCTGCGAGCCATGCCCCATGTGCATGGCGGCATTGCACTGGGCTCGCGTCGAGACAGTCTACTACGGCGCCAGCATTGCCGACGCGCAGGCGGCCGGCTTCAACGAAATGAAAACGCCCGCCGCCGAGGTTGCCCGCCTCGGCGGCTGCAAGGTGCGGCTGATCCCAGGCATTCTCTCCAACGAATGTCGAGCGTTGTTTGCCGATTGGAAAGCCTCGCCCAACCCGCGGACATATTGACCCCGCGAGCGCTACGCCACCCGCTCGGGCACCACGAACGGCGCCCGATATTGGCGGGTGAGCAAGCGGTTCGCTTCGTCGTCGCCCACGAACGACTCTTTTTGGGCGTCGACCACCAGCTTGCGGCCGAGCGTATAGTCGAGTTGGCCCAGATTCAGCCCATTGCGGCCGGCCAGATGTTCTTCCATCCGCGCCAGCGTTTCATAGACCTCTTTGTTGTCGCCAAACGCCTTGGTCTGCGGACTGAACGGCGCCTTTTCGCCCAGGCGATACGAGATGTTGCCCAGATGGCACAAGGCCGACGAATAATGCCCTTCGAGAATGTCGGCATTCAGCTCGTCCTGGTTTCGGCTGCGAACGGCGGTGATAAAGTTGTCGAAATGTCCGCGCCCTGGGCCGCGGGGCGCGCTGGAAAGGGGCTCGGGCGTGTCGCTTCCGTTGGGGTAAAATCCTCGACGCGTCACCAGGCCGCCTTCGCAATGGAAGACATTGTCGCTGCCAGCTCCGGCTCGCGGGAATTTGTCGGTCGGCAGTCCGCGGACTTCGAACACCAGTTGCGTGTCGCCATAGTCGTAAATGGCCAATTGGGTGTTGGGCGTCTGCCCCTGGTCTTCGTAGCCAAACCGCCCGCCCAAGCTCACCACGCTCTTGGGCAGCGTCGCGCCGGCAATACCCCAACGGGCAATGTCCATCTGGTGGACGCCCTGGTTGCCGATGTCGCCATTGCCGGTGTCCCAGAACCAGTGCCAGTTGTAGTGCACCAGGTTTTTATGGAACGGCTGCTTAGGCGCCGGCCCGAGTCAGAGATCGAAATCGAGGTAGTCGGGCGGGGCTGCGGGCGATTTAACGCCGATGCTGCCGCGAGGCTTGTAGACCAGTCCGCGCGCGACGAGCAGCTTGCCCGCCTTGCCCGACTGGATGAAATCGATCGCCCCCGCCCAAGTGGCGTCGGAGCGGCTTTGCGTGCCGTGCTGCACGATACGCTTGTGTTTTCGCGCGGTATCGACGGCGATGCGGCCTTCGTGCAGGTTGTGGCTACACGGTTTTTCCACGTAAACATCCTTGCCGGCCTGGCAGGCCCAAATGGCGATCAGGCTATGCCAGTGGTTGGGCGTGGCGATGGTGACCACGTCCAGCTCTTGATCGTCGAGCGCTTGGCGAATGTCTTGCACGGTGCGGGCTTTTTGGCCCGTCTTCGCTTCGAGTTCCTTGGCCCTCCGCTCGAGCACTTTCTGGTCGGGATCGATCAGGTAGGTAATCTGCACACCGGGGATCTGCCGCAGGTCTTCCAGGTGCGATCCGCCCCTGCCGTTCAAACCGGCGATGCCCACGCGAATGGTGTCGTTGGCGCCAATCACGCGGCCCGAGGCTTTGGTTCCGGCGATGGTGACTGCGGCGCCAGCGGCCAGCGACTGACGAAGAAACGCGCGGCGAGTGGTGCGAGACATGAGAAAGGCTCCTCGTTGGGGGGGTGGGAAGCAGAGGACAGCGCAGGTCCACTTATTCTAAAAGGTCGCCCCGTGGCCGCAAGCGGGAATCTGCTTTGGAGACCCGCTCCATTATCGAGGCAAGCTCGATCGGGCCGCACCGATTTCATCCGGGTTCGGCAAACGGAATGAGTTGCCTTCGACGATGCCGAGTCCCCAATTGAGCACCAGCAAGGCGACGACGACGGCGGCGTAGCATTGCACCAAGCGAGTTGGCAGCCCGTTGCACCGCCGGATGAGCATCCACGTGCGGTAGGGAAGCTGAAACAGCACCAGGGCCGCCACCAGCCACCCCAGGCGATGCACGCGCCAGGCGGCCTGCCAGTCGCCATGAGCCAGATAGACGAAGCTGCGCGTCAGGCCGCAGCCCGGACAAGTCGTGCCGAGCAACGAGCGCGACATGCACAAATGCGGCAGCGGATAGTCGGGCAGTCCGACGAGAGCCACGCGGTCGCCCCGCACGTTCAAGAGCAGCGCCATCACCACAACGAACGCCGCCAGCGCCAGAAAGAAGCAATGCCGCTCGCGTGCGGACGATCGCTCCACCTCGGGCGCCGCGCGGCTAAACTCGCTCATGGTTATTGTTCCCGAAGTGCAAACTGGAGCCCAACGCGCAGAATGTTCCAGAGGAATGCGAAGATCAGCGAGACGCCGATCATCTTGCCGCCCTTCGGCTTGCCCTGGATCAGCCAGATGATTCCCATGATACAGCCGATGGAGGAGCAGAGCACCGCCAAGATCCAATCGCTGACTTGCAGTTCGCTGTCGCGGGTGCGCCGCCGCGCATCGGCTTCGCCCGGCCCGATGTCAATGCGCGGGGCTTCATAGGGGTTTTCAGACGGCTCGCTGGGGTCCATAAAGGTTCTCGTGGCATTTCGAGGGATGACGCGTAGCTATGGATTGTCAGCGACCGGCGAGACGCGCGGCTTGCCGGTGTCGGTACTGAACACCTTGTTGTCTTTGCCATGCAGCACGACCAGTTGAGGCGGGCGCCCGCCACCGCCGCTCGTCAGCGTTGCGCCGTCGCCGTTGGCCGTTTCCAGGGCGACGTCTGACCTGCGTTTGCAGACCGATTAGCGTGGTGTCCATTTTACGTCTCCTCGGAAAAAACTCTGCCCACCGCAACCATCACTATATGCCCGCGCGCGCCGGATGCAATATTTGGCTGTCCTGCTTTGATGGGGTGCAGGAACGCGTCTGCGCCGCGAACCTCGTGATACTCTGTAGGGAACGCCCTCCGTGGCAATCCCGTTCGGCACGAATTTTGCGCCATTTAGTTAATCAGTATTTGGCTTGGTCCACCAACATGGTTTGGCATAGTT
>JAICLL010000105.1 GCA_025927475.1 Pirellulales bacterium | reverse complement strand
TTTCCTTGATCCTTCGCTCCGCGAGCTTAGCATTTGACATGTCTTGTCCATCCTTGAACTTGCGTCCTACGAGTAAACCAAATCCCGGCCAGATACATTACTCGGCCCAGCCGACTCCTGCAAACCCGTTCCTGCGCCCCCGCCAGATCGAGTTGCCAGGTTGGCCTTGCCGCCGCGGCTGACAAACGCTACCTTCTCCTCGCTTTTCTTACTCCGCTTTCCATCGCCATTGCTCCGGCCCGCGGCCGGCAGCCGTCTCGAAAGAATGCTGCCGCACGGGTCAGCGGCCTCCAGAGGTCCGCGTCTGATCGTGCTCGACCACCGCCAAACACCCCCGAAAAACTTGGTCCGCTGCGCGTGGTGCTGCGCGGTGGCGTCCATGCTCGCCGGGCTGAGCGGCTGCGGGCTGGTGGCGCACGGCCAAAACGCCGAGGGCGTGCGGCTTTATCAGCAGGGCTCGTTTCCGCAAGCCATCGAACGCTTCCAAAAAGCTATCGCCAGCGACCCCCAGAACGCCGACGGCTACTACAACCTGGCTGCCACCTATCATCTGATCGGGCGGCAGACCCAAAACGAGCAAGACCTGAAGCAGGCCGAAGATCTCTACAACCAATGCCTCGATCGCGATAAAGACAATAACCACCGCGAGTGCTATCGCGGGCTGGCGGTGCTCTTGTCGGATGAGGGCCGCACGGACGAGGCCTTCCGGCTGCTGGAGGGCTGGGCCAACAAGAAGCCGTCGGCCGCCGCGCCCAAGGTCGAACTGGCCCGGCTCTCGGAAGAATACGGCAAATACAAAAATGCCGAGGAATACTTACAAGAGGCGCTCACGGCCGATCCGCGCAACGCGCGCGCTTGGGCCGCGTTGGGCCGGCTGCGCGAGCGGTCGGGCGATCCCAACCAAGCGCTGGCCAACTATCAGCGGTCACTCTGGAACAACCGCTTTCAGCCCGGTGTGGCTGCGCGGGTCGCCTCGTTGCAGAGCGACCTGAATCCCGCGCCCCTGACCACCAGTAGCGGCACGCGCATGGTCAACGGCAATCCCGCCGGGGCACGCCGCTAACCGGTGGTGGCTCGCCCGAAGAGCGACGTTGCGGGCGATTGATCCCACAACCGGCCGGCGCCAATCTCCGCAAGTGCTTGCCGAGCGCCGAAGGCAGAGGTACGCTGCACGCAGCGGCGAACGACTTTTGGCCGTTCTTGAACCTACGCGGAGGACCCACTCATGGACCGGCGTACCTTCCTCACCGGAGCGGCGGCGGGACTGGCTGGCGGCGCGGCCCTGGGCTGGGCAGGTCGTCACTGGCTGCGGCCGGGGCCCGCGCCCATCTTGCCCGTCGAGGGCATCGTCAGAGCGGGCGAACTTGGCCTGCCCGGCCCCTATCCCGGCCGGGTGATTGAAGTACACCATCCCGGTTCGATTGCCAACAAGAAACGCGACCGCGAGGCCATTCGCGCCATGATCGGCCGCGGCATGCGCGAACTGGTCGGCAGCGACGACGCGACGGAAGCCTGGCGGCGATTTTTTTCGCCCGGCGATCGGGTGGGCATCAAGGTGGTGCCTGTCGGCAAGCCCGACTCGATCTCCAGCTATGAAGTGGTGCAAGAGGTCATCGAGGGATTGCGTTCGGCCAAAGTGCGGCTGAACGACATCCTGGTGTTCGAGCGATATCGCAATGAATTCATCGAGGCGGGCTACGTGGCCAATTTGCCCGAACGGGTGCATTGGGAATGTTCGGCGGCCCAGTACGACGAAAGGCAAGTGGCCATCGACGGCTTTCCCGACGGCCACCGCATTGACCACGTGGCCGGCTACGACCGCGACGTGTATCGAGAGTTGGCCTACTGCTCGCCGCGTCACGACCAGCGCGACGACCGCCGGTTTCGTTCGCACCTGTCGAACATCATCACGCGGAAGGTTGATAAGTTCATTTCCGTTCCGGTGCTCAAAGATCACCGCTCGGCGGGCGTGACGCTGTCGCTGAAGAACCTTTCGCACGGTTCGGTGAACAACGTTGCCCGCAGTCATATTACCCGCTACAACCCCGCCGAGGGTTATTACCCCGGTGCGACCATCAACCAGTGCGGAGAGTTTATTCCCGCCGCGGTTTCGCTGCCGCCGATCCGGCAAAAAGCGGTGTTGCAGATTCTCGACGGGCTGCTGGGCACCTGGGAAGGCGGGCCTGGCATTTGGAACAAGACCTTCGCCACCTGGGAATACCAGAGCTTGCTGTTTGCCACCGACCCGGTGGCGCTCGACCACGTGGGCTGGCGAATCATCGACGCCAAGCGAGCCGCCGAGGGCTGGCCCGCGGTAGGACAGATGGGCCTGGAGGCCGAATATCGCATGGTCGAATGGAAGGAGGGCATTCGATGCCCGTCGGAACAATTTGCCCGGCGTCAGCCCGAACACATTGCCTTGGCGGCCACGCTGGGGCTTGGCGTGTTTGATTGGAAGCAGATCGAACACCGGAAGATTGTGTTGTGAACGTGATCAGCGTTCACGCAACCCAAGGAGAGATCTCATGTCGCGCGCACGGCGTGGAAAACTCATGGTTGGGGCGGTTCTGCTGGCATTATCGTTGGGAACCGCCGGCGGCGTGGGCGCCTCCGATGCGGTTTCGATGAAGAAGGTCACCGTTCGCGGCATCTGCGTCGATCAGCGGTCGACGCCTCTGTATGAGGTGCGCGTGAGGATCTTCCGATACGCATCGTCCATCGATGCTCCGGAGTTAATCGCCGAACTGACTACGGACTTCGAGGGCAAATTCGTCGCCGAAAACATCGAAACTGCGAGCGATCGAACGCCGCTCGGTGGCATGGGAGACCTCTGTGTCGCCGCGACGGCCGACCGGCGCGCCTCGGCCATTCAGCGCATCGACAGCGACGCGGATGATGCCGAAGTCTCGCTCATGCTGCCAGACGATGCGGGCACGTTGTCGGGCGTGGTCACCGATGCCGCGGGCAAACCGGTGCGCGGGGCCACGGTGTTTCTGCCGTTTGGCTTTCAGCAGCCACTGCCCGATGTGCGGAGCGCCGTCACTGATGATGCGGGGCGCTATGCCATCCCCGACCTTAAACGCTGGAAGTCGGGAGAGCCGGGCGGCCAGAATCGAGTGGTCACGAGCTACAACCTTCTCGTACAGCATCCCGATTACCCGCAGACGATGGCGCCGAACACGGCGGTGCCGCAAACCTTGAACATTACGTTGCAACCCGCCGCGGTGGCCGAAGGCACGGTGATCGATGCCGTCACCCATCAGCCGGCGGCGAACGTCATCGTCAGCGCGCAGGGTGTTGCGCGGTCGGGCTGGTTTCAAACACGAACCGACCAAGACGGGCGATATCGCCTCATGATGACCAAAGACCATTACAACATTTGGGCCGAGGCGGAAGACCGCATTGCGATCGCCGTCAAGGCTTTGGGGGTCGAGCCGGGCAAGACCGTGATTGATGCCGACATCAAGCTGGTGCGCGGCGGTTTCGTCTCGGGCAGGGTCATCGATGCCGCCACCAATAAGCCCATTTCGCCGCCGGCCGATCGTCCCCAACGCGTTGCACATTATGGTCCCGCGCGGCCGCGGACCGGCGCCGCGGTGACCTCGACCAAAATCAACCCTGATGGCGCCTATCGGCTGCGGGTGGCGCCGGGCGCGAATTACATCTATTCAATGACGGGGGGCGGCCGCGACTCGCGAATCGTGGCTATCAAAGACGGCGAGGAACTGACCGTCGATCTCGTCGTGGGACAGCGCATCGTGCCGCCGCGTGCCCCCGATCCGGCGAACGACTTCGCCGCCGACCTGCGACTCGCGGCGAAACTCCGCCAGCAGGCCCAGCAAGAGGATGCCCGGCACAGAACCGTCGGAGGTGTACAGAATCTCCGCCCCTCGAAACCGCCGTCGCGCCAGCGCGGCGACACGCCCGCGGGCCGACTGCTCGACAAACTGGAAGCACAAAACTCCGGCAATGACTTGTTCAAAGATGAATGGTGTCAGACGCTGCGAGAAATCGTTGAGCTGGGTCCGGCAGCCGTGCCCGAACTGATCGAGGAACTCGACGCCACGCAGAATGACCGCATGTTGCGTTGCCTGGGCTTCACGCTGCGCGCGATGGGCGACAAGCGAGCCGTGCCGGGACTGATTCGCGCGATTCCCAAAACGTTGTTGCCGCCCGGTTCCGACATGGGGCTGCGTTCCGACGACCCCGACATCACCCGTTTCATGCAGCAGCATGATTTGAATCCGCAAGATCGAGAAAACCACTTTGGCTTCGGGCGTCCGGTGCGCGAGATTGGTGGCGCGTTGCAGACGCTCACCGGGCGGAAAGAAGACGAGGAGCAACTGTACCACATCTTTCTCGGCGGCACGGCGAATCAACAGCGCATGAAGCGTGAGCTGTTTCAGCGGACTGCCGAGAAGTGGGCCGCCTGGTGGAAGGAAGCCTGGATTGAACAGCTCGACGACAAGGCCTACGCGCGCGTCAATTTGCCTGAGCGGGTCGCCGCCGAGGCGGGGCACCCACCGCAGCCCGGCGCGCATTTCCGAATCATGAGCGGTTCGAGCGGGTGGATCTTGCAACCGGCGCTCGCCCCGGAGGCGAAACACGTGTTTTACGACCTGGACACAGGCCGCGCGGCGGCGCTGCCAGAGAAATGGCGCCAGGCGGAGAACCGCGAGGAGCAAATCGAGGCCATCATTGCCTGGGCCGCGCGCGAAGGATATGACCTAATGGGCGTCGAGCACACTTCGCCCGGCGACGGGCAGCGCGTGTTCGCGCTGCGGTCGATCGGCATGCGGACATGGGAATTGGGCATGAACCGTTGGAAGATGGAGTCCGACGACATCACCATTGAGGCGCTCGAAGCCGAGGGCGCGCCCGCCGGCGATTTGCTTTTGCACTATGACCAAGAAAAGGAGCAGTTCGATCCCAAGGCGACGGCATCGTTCTTCTATCTCACGCGCGAGGGAACGCCGGGTCTGCTGTTTGTCGGCATCGAGGTGCGCGACACGCGCGTGAAGCTTGGTGTTCCGGTCCAGGGCGATAACGAATTAAACCCTGTCGGCTTTTACCCGGGCCGGCGGTTCGGCTTCAAGCAATTCGCCGATTAAGGTTTCCGTCGTCTCGATGGCGCCTTCCGCCGGCGCCGGGTCACGTGGTGCTTGAACGTTTGTCGTATCAGCTCATTCAACTCATCTAAGTCACGCCGCGGCACGCGCGGGTAGTTTTCCAGCAGTACGAAGCTCGCACTCGAGCGCGTCTTTTTCGTCATCGGGCAAATCATGGTCCGGGTCGTCACCTCCTAACGTCGAGCGCGGCATCTCTTTATTTTAACCCGGCGCAGCCACAACCGCTATCGTCCGATTCACATGCTCAGACTCTTGATCGTCTCACGCGCTCTCCGCCCGGTAACGCCGTGAATGCCGGCTCGGGGGTTCGTCGTCTTCTTCGTCGCCGTCCAATTCGTCGTCGGCGTCTTGCTGGTCTTCGGCTTCCTCGTCGTCGAGGTCGTCGTCGTCTTCCTCTTCGCCTTCTTCCAACGAGTCGGCTTCGTGATACGCATCTTCGTCGTCTTCGCCCTCGTCCTCATCGCCGAATTCATCGACTTCGTCTGGCGGGTCGTCGTCCACCGGTTTGGGCATGACCTTGTTGCCGCGACGTTTGGGCGGTTCGGCCGGCGCCGCCGCGGCGGCGTTCTGGCCCGACATCGCCTGCCATTCTTCCAAGGTGATCAGCACTTCACGCGCTTGCGAGCCGTTGTAGGCCCCCACAATGCCGTCTTCGGCCATGAAGTCGATGAGCCGGGCGCCGCGGCCGTAGCCGATGCCCAACGCGCGCTGCAACAGCGAGACGCTGCCGCGGCCCTCGCGCACCACCAGGTCGATGGCCGCTTCGTACAGATCGTCGCGGCTCTTGAAGCGATTGGCGTCGCCTTCGCCCGGCGCCGCCGTCTTGAGCTGCACCAGCTCTTTGACGAACTCCGGTTCGGTGGTGCCCACAAATTCCACCACCTTGTTGATCTCGTCGTCGCTGACATACGTTCCCTGCCCGCGCAGCAGCATGCTGGTGCCCGGCCACAGGAAGAGCAGGTCGCCGTTGCCCAACAGCTTATCGGCGCCCATCTCGTCGAGCACCACGCGGCTATCGGTGCGGCTGGCCACCTGGAAGGCAATGCGTGCCGGCAGGTTCGACTTGATCAGTCCCGTGATCACGTCGACGGTCGGTTTTTGCGTGGCCAACACCAGGTGAATGCCCACCGCCCGGCTTTTTTGCGCCAGCCGAATGATGTGCGTCTCGACCTCCTTGGCCGCGGTCATCATCAGATCGGCCATCTCGTCGGCCACGATCACAATGTACGGCAGGTTGGTGGGAATGTTCTCGCGTTCTTCGTCCGATTCGGGCTGCAACCGCTCCATCAGTTCTTCTTCGCCAAGCTGGTTGTAGCCGGCGATGTGCCGCACGCCCGCACGGGCCAACAGCGCATAACGTTCTTCCATCTTCTCGACCGCCCAAGCCAAGATGGCCTCGGCCTTGCGCATGTCGGTCACCACCGGGTGCATCAAGTGCGGCAGCGTTTTATACGGGCTGAGCTCGACCATCTTGGGATCGATCAAGAGCATCCGCACTTCGTCGGGCCGGCGCGTCATGAGCATCGACACGATCATCGTGTTCAGACAGACGCTCTTGCCGGTGCCGGTGCGCCCGGCAATGAGCAAGTGCGGCAGGGTGGTCAAATCGGCCACCAGCGGAGCGCCCGAGACGTCTTTGCCCAAGAAAATGGGAATCCGCATTTTCTGGGTCTTGGCCTGCGACTCTTCGATCACTTCGCGCAGCCGGACAAGCTGCCGCTCGGCATTGGGTACCTCAATGCCGACCGTGTTCTTGCCGGGGATCGGCGCCACGATGCGCACGCTGGGCACGCGCAGGGCGATCGCCAAATCGTCGGCCAGGCTGGTGATCTTCGAGAGTCGCAGGCCCGACTCCAGCTCAACCTCGAACTGCGCGATGACCGGGCCGGTCTCGATCTCGACCACCCGCACGTTCAGCCCGAAGCTGGTAAACGTCTGCTCCAAAATTTTCGCCTTGCGGCGGACTTCCTTCTCTTGCTCCTCGAAGGCGAAGGGTTCGCTTTCGAGCAGCATGTCGATGGGCGGCAGCTCGTAGTCGTGGGTCTCTTCCACGCGGCTGGCGGCATCGAGTTCGCTCATCACTTCGCGGCGTTCATCGCGCGTCCGCGGGGGCCGCACGCGCAGCGACCCCGACGACTTGCCCTCGGCCTTCGCGGCCGCAGCCGTCCTTCCGCTTTTCACTTGCTCGGCTTCATCGCCGTCTTCGTCGGCGTCGTCATCGACGCCGGCGGTTTCGACCGGTTTGCCGGCAATTCGCACCGGCAGGTCGCCCGACGCTTCGTCCGATCCGCTCATGCTCGGCAAATCGCTGCGCAGCTTCGCGCGCCGCGGTTCGCCGCTGCCCAGCGTGCCGATGGCCCGCCCCATGCCTCTGGCGGGCATCGCCACCAGCCAACTCGAAGCCTGCAACAGCAGGTAATCGGTCGACAGCAGCCAGTCCGACACCACTAGGCTGATCGCCAAAATGTACGCGCCGGCGGTGGCGACGTGCATTTCGAGCCATCCACGGGCGGTGGCCCCCAGATAGCCGCCGGCGCCGATCACCGGGCCGGGCGAGAGTTGCGGCACGGCCATCGCAGCCAGTGCCGTCAGCCCCAACAACGAAATCAACCAACCCACCCCGCGCATCCACGGCTCGCCCAGCGGCCGGCGGCTGAGCAAAGCCGCGTCGAACACGGCCAACGACAGCACCAGGTAATAGCCCCCCACGCCGATCGCCTGAAACACCATCGCCGCCACGATCGCTCCCACGTGTCCGCAGGCGTTGGTCACCTGGCCTTGCGGCGGGTAGACCAGGTCGCTGGGCGCGTCGGCGGGGTCGTAGGTGAACAGGGCGATCGCCAGGAAGATGGTCAGGGCCAACAAACCCAGCGCCGCCAAATCAAGCTTCGGATTTCGCTTTTCGAGCATGGTGTGCTGCTGCCGGCAATGCCAGCAGGCCGAGGCCAGGTAGGGGGCCTATCCATGCCCAAAATACGCATCCGTAAGCTGAGACAGCGTTTGGCGGTCGTCGCCCAATGTCGCCTTTGGAGCGAAAGTAGCGTTGTTTCGCTCCAGCGAAAAGTGACTTTGCGTCCCGCGCTGCCTCTGGCATAATCATCGGCGTCGCAGGCAACCGCCAGCCAGTTTGGCGGTGGGACATCGGACGACTTTGCCCGATGGTTGCGACGTGCGAAGTTGGTATTTCAGGCAGATTTGGCAAGGCCAGCGTGTTGCCGGCCCGCCGAGCCGCCCAGCTGCACCCGGTCGAGGCTTTGCGTTACGAGTGAGCGCGGGCGTGGCTTTGCCGCGCAAGCGCGTCGCGGACGCCAGGCTTGAGGCGGATCGTTGCTCCCGCGCGGCCGCCACTTCGGTGCATCACAAAAAATTAATCGCCGTTGATGCAAGCGCTGCGCGCTCGTAAGCCGAATCGCGGCGCTTGAGCCGCATCCGGCCATTGAACCAGATCGCCACGATTCGCTCTAAGCCCGACCAGCGGCTTCGCCCCGTGCTTCCTGTAGTATGACAGTTGCTAACCACGGATGATTCGGTCCGGCACCGATACCGTGACTGGTTCTCAGTGCATTGACGCCCATGGCATCTCTACGCCCACTCGTCGGGCAGCCACGCGAGAAATTTTTGCAATCGCGCACGCGCGTCGGCAATGGTCATGGGTCGCGGAGCCTAGTCAGTTTCGTGGGCCCAATAATTGCGCACTAGCCGTACCTCGTGAGCGCCAACCCGATCTTTGGCCGAGATTCCCTGGCCGCGCCTGCCCCCGGTCGAGTCAATCAATATGGAGGCCCTTTCTTCGCGATTGGGATCGCGGTGCCGCGCGCGGTCGTACGACCGGAGCGCGGCCTCAAAGGCGGCAAACAGCCGGACGACATACGTCCCTTCAATGTTCGCGTCGGCGCCGCGGATATGGGCACGCGTCGCATCGCTGCCTACAAGAATGTCCGGAGTCGATGTGATTTCCTCATTCAGCCGGTCGAGGGCAAACCGCACGGCTTTATATTCGTTCTCGACATCCTTGATTCGGGTGTGCCAGTCAAAACGACGGTTCGGCATGGGCGGCAATCGAATCGAGAACCTGATTGATCGTCTGCTCGTTGAGAGGAAGAGCCTTGGCCTCGGCACCCGGGGGCATCGCCGCCGGTTCCGCCGGAAAGGCGTAGTGAATTGCCCATTCGCCTTGCTCGAGATAAAGGCTTGCCAAATCGTCGTAAGTCGGCATCAAGTAAAGATCGACGACCGCCTCGGCCCCGGGAACGTCGTAAGCGATCGGATCGAGCAACACGCGGACGGGTCCCTTTTGTAGAAAAAGCGATGGAACGACGTAGATCTGCCCGTCCCGGTCTCGGATCCGTTTCGGGTAGTCCTTGGTCACCCATTCATGAGGCTCGACCCAATTCTTAACTTGATCGACAAGCATCTGAGCAGCGTTGCAGAACTCGTCTCGGTCGCCCATTGCCAGTCTCCTGTCTCTCGCTTGCCGGTCGCCTCGCACACCCTGTTAGAATGCTAGCCGCTCAGTCGCCACTTGTCCAACGGCGATAATCTACGAACGATCGGGATGTTCGATCCAGCAGGAACAGAGGAGACGAAGCATACATTGTGTCTCGTAAAATAGAGTCGGACTGGTTGCTCTGCCAGCCTGGCGGCCGGCAGACACAGAGATTTCGCCTGCGTCGGTGAAGCATGTTAAACTGGCGCAGTTGGAGTGGTTCATCACGTTTGCCGCCACCGCCTGGCCGCCCGCCGTGATGTGGCCTAACGGTGCGGTGCTGATGGCAACGGGCATCGCGGGCATTGGTCTGCTTGTTGGCGGCGTGGTTTCAACCCTGCTCGCTGCCAGCCGAAGCGAAGAGGCGGACACGTGACGGCGGATCATGACGCCATTACTTTGCCCGGCCCGCGCGCTGGCCGGCAACCAACAAACAGACGTTGCCGCCTTGAAGGATCACCGCGACCGAATGCAGCAATTGTTCCGGAAACTCGACGCACTGCATCGCGAGGGCGTCCGCGGCGGCGAAGCAGAACAGTTTTATGCCGGCACGTTTTATCTGGCCGAAGCCGAGGTCTGGCTCGCGGCGGCTGAGGGCGGCGGCGATGCGCGGCGGGAAAGGCCGCGCAAGCCGGGCGAAGACGCAGGCGCTATGTCAACGTGCGGATCGATCAGGACGGCGCCATTTGGGTCAACGACACAGCAGCGGCGGGCAAGAAAGAGCTGATCGCCATGCTCAAGCGGGCGCGGCCGCGCGGCACATTGTTAGATGCACAGCGGTGGCTGGGGCAGAGCCGCGCGGGACGGCCAATTACCAGGCAGTCCGACGCGGCACCAAGCCAATCGTAGCTGTTTTTGGCTCCTAGCGTTTTGGAAGTTGCCGATTGAACGAGCCTGCCCGACTGGTTTAGAATAAGGCCGCTCGGGCGGTCGCCGAGCAAACGGTCTTCTCCTACGCGGGCGGATGCCATGGCCACGGTTCTCATCGTTGACGATTCGCCGGTCGATCGGCGGCTGGCTCAGGGCCTGCTGGAAAAAAATCCGCACTTCTCATTTCTGTATGCCGCCGATGGGGCCGAGGCGCTGCAGCAAATCAAGGCGGCGCCGCCCGACCTGGTGCTCACCGACATGCAAATGCCCGTCATGGGCGGGCTGGAGCTGGTGCGCAGCGTACGCGAAAGTTTCCCGCTGGTGCCGGTGATTTTGATGACGGCGCAGGGCAGCGAAGAGATCGCCGTGCAAGCGCTCGCCTTGGGCGCGGCCAGCTACGTGCCCAAAGCTCGCATGCCGCGCGAGCTACTGTCCACCGTCGAGATGGTGCTGGCCACCGCGCGGGCCGAACGGCATCATGCTCGATTGTTAAGTTGCGTGACGCGCAATGAATGGGCGTTCGTTCTGGACAACGACCCGAGCCTGGTGCCCGCCGCGGTCGATCACGTCCAGCAGCACATCACGCGGTTGGGGCTGTTCGACGAGACCGATCGGATTCGCATTGGCATTGCGTTGGAAGAGGCGTTGCTCAACGCGCTGTACCATGGCAACCTGGAGTTGAGCAACGAGCTGCGCGAGTCGGACGCGGCGGCGTATTATGCCCAGGCCGATCAACGGCGACGGGAAGAGCCGTACGGCAGCCGCACGACGCACTTCGAGGCGACGCTTGGCGGCGGCGAGGCGGTGTTTGTGGTGCGCGATGGCGGCGCCGGTTTCGATCCGGGGATCGTGCCCGACCCCACCGACGCCGCCAACTTGGAGCGGCTCGCCGGGCGGGGCCTGTTGCTGATTCGCACCTTCATGGACGAAGTGCGCCACAACGCACGCGGCAACGAAATAACCATGATCAAACGATGCGGGAGACCGCCATGACTCAGGTGCTTCATGAATCGGACGTGACCATCGTTGCGGTCGACACCCATTACGATTCGCTCGACGAAACAAAGCTCGATCAGTTCAGCAAGCTGTTGCTTTCGACGGTCGACCGGGCGAAGACTCCGGTGGTGCTGCTCGATCTGGCAGAAGCCGATTTTATCGGCTCGACGTTTTTAGGCATCTTGGTTCGGGCTTGGAAACGGCTGCGCGATCGGCAGGGCCGGTTGGCCTTATGCCACGTCAATCAGGTCTGCGGCGATGTTTTGCGGGCGAGCAAGTTGGACACGATTTGGGAAATTTTTCCGAGCCGCGAAGCCGCCGTTCGCGAACTGGCGGAGACACCATGAAGGTGCTGTTTGTCCATCCGAGCGGTTTGATGTACTCGGAGGTGTATTTGCGGCTCGAACCGCTGGGTTTGGAATTGGTGGCCGCGGCCACTCGCGGCGCGGGTCATGAGGTGCGGCTGCTCGATCTGCAAAGTGCGCGTCACGCCGATTATTTCCGCCTGCTCGAACAGTGGCGCCCCCAAGCGGTCGGTTTTTCGCTCAACTATCTGGCCAACATCCCGGAAGCCATCGACCTGGCGGTGGCGACGCGGCGCCGGCTGAAGGACTGCTTTATTTTCGCGGGCGGGCATAGCGCCAGTTTCACCGCGAGCGAGATTCTGGAGCATGCCCAGGGCGCCATCGATTGCGTGGTCCGCGGCGAAGGCGAAGCGATCACGCCACGCCTGCTGGAGGCGGCCATCGACGATCGCGATTCGATCGCCACATTGCCGGGCGTCGTCACGCCCGCCGGCAGTGGTCCGCCGCCGCAGTTGATCGGCAGCTTGGACGCGGTTGAACCGGCTCGTGATCTGCTGCGCCGCCGAAAAAAATACTTTATCGGCAGCCTCGATCCGTGCGCGTCGATTGAGTTCTCGCGCGGTTGCCCGTGGGATTGCACGTTTTGCAGCGCCTGGACGTTTTATGGCCGCAGCTATCGCAAGGTCGATCCCGAGCGAGCCGCCGATGAGCTGCGGCGCGTACGCGAGCCGGGCGTGTTCATTGTCGATGACGTGGCGTTTATTCATCCCGAGCACGGGCATGCACTGGCCGACGCCATCGAGCGCCGCGGCATCCGCAAACAGTATTATCTGGAGACACGGGGCGACGTATTGCTGCGCAACAAAGAGGTCTTTGCCCGCTGGCGGAAGCTTGGCCTACAATACATGTTTCTGGGCCTCGAGGCGGTCGATGAAGAAGGACTCAAAAAATTCCGCAAACGGGTGGCGCTGGGCAAAAACTTCGAAGCCCTTGAGTACGCGCGGTCGCTGGGACTGGTGGTGGCCGTCAATCTCATTGCCGATCCGGCCTGGGACGAGCAGCGATTTGAGGTCATTCGCCAGTGGGCCTTGTCGGTGCCCGAAATCGTACACGTGACGGTCAACACGCCGTATCCCGGCACCGAAACCTGGCACAGCGAGGCCGGCCGACTGACCACGCGCGACTACCGCTTGTTCGACGTGCAGCACGCGGTGCTGCCCACGCGGCTGCCGCTGCCGCGCTTCTACGAAGAGTTGGTGCGCACGCAGCAGGTGTTGAATCGCAAGCACTTGGGTCTGGCGGCGCTGCGCGGCACGTTTTTGCACTCCGCCAAGCTACTGGCCCGCGGGCAGACCAACTTTGTTCGCATGCTGTGGAAGTTCAACTCGGTGTACAACCCCGGGCGGCAGGTTGCCGATCATGCGCGTCCTGTGCAGTACGAAATGCAGTTGCCCGCACCGGCGGCCAAGGCCGATCCGAGCGTCTTTTACGTGCATCTGCCCGCCAAGGCCGTCTTGTAGCCGCGGCTTGCGGCGTTTTTGCGGCTTGCGGCGAGTTTGCCGGAATTTTCTGATGTTCCGTTGATTCCGCGGACGATAGCTCACTAAACGGCTTCCTGGGCTGGAATCTGCACGCACGCCTGCGTGGAGCATGGAAGCCCGACGCGTAAGCGAGGAAAACCCGGCTCGTTGACGAAGGGGATATCGTAATGCCGCTCGACACGTTTCTCCGGCGCTTCGCGCGCCGCACGCAGCCCGCGCGTCGCTCAATCCAGCCATCGCGAAGCAAGCGTCTGGGCGCCGGCCTGGAAGAGCTCGAAAGCCGCCATCTGCTTTCGACCACCACCGCCTCGCTGGTGATGGACATCAATCCCGGCGCGCCCAACTCAAACCCGTCGAACATGGCCGCCCTGGGCGGCAACATGCTCTTCGCCGCCGACGACGGCTCGCACGGCGTCGAGCTATGGAAAAGCGACGGCACGCAGGCGGGCACCGTGCTCGTGAAAGACATCTACACGGGTTCCACCGTCGTCAGCAGCGTCAGCACGCCAAACAGCTCGAACCCGACGGATCTGGTTACTCTGGGCGGCAACGTGTTTTTCGCCGCCAACGACGGGGCCGACGGCGTACAGCTCTGGAAATCCGACGGCACTGCCAGCGGCACGGTGATGGTCACCAGCCTGAACACGGGAGGCGGCGGCCTCAACCCCGCCAACCTGACCAATGTGAACGGCACGCTCTTTTTCACCGCCGACGACGGCGCGGACGGCGTGCAAGTGTGGAAGAGCGACGGCAGCACGGCGGGCACGGTGATGGTCAGCAACTTGCAGCCCTCCTCCGGCGCCGCCAGCCCAGCCCATCTCACCGCCGTGGGCAGCGAAGTGTTCTTCACGGCCAACACCGGCGCGGGCGGCAATCAGCTCTATAAAACGGACGGAACGAGCGCCGGCACCCTACAGGTGTCGAGCGTGGTCAACGGCAGCGTCGGGCTGGCCCCCAGCAGCCTGGTCAATGTCAACGGCACTCTTTACTTCACCGGCTACGATTCCACCCACGGCAACGAACTGTGGCGAAGCGACGGCACGAGCGCCGGAACCTTCATGCTGTCCGACATCGACGCGGGAGTCACCGGCTCGGCCCCGGCCGATTTGACGGCTGTCGGCAACACCGTGTTTTTCGCGGCCAACGATGGCACGAATGGCGTGCAGCTTTGGAAGAGCGACGGCACCGCCAGCGGCACGGTGATGGTGAAAGACATCAACACGTCGTCGGCAGGCGCCAGCGCCTTTCCGGCCCAGTTGACGAACTTGCAGGGCACGCTGTTCTTTCGCGCGACCGACGGCGTGCATGGCGCGCAGCTTTGGCAGAGCGACGGCACGAGCGCCGGCACCACCGTGGTGGCCAACATCAACTCGGGCGCTGTCGGCTCGACGCCCGACAACCTGATTACCGGCAACGGCTATTTGTTTTTCACAGCCAACGACGGCACGCACGGCTTCGAACTGTGGGAAAGCGACGGCACGAGCGCCGGCACGGTGCTGATCACCGACATCTACCCTGGAGCGCCCAGCTCCAGCCCCGCCAGCCTGGCTGTCGCGGGTCAGACGCTATTCTTGGCCGCCAACGACGGCACGCACGGCAACGAGCTGTGGGCGGCCCCGCTGCCGAATGCCCGGCCCATGGCGCAAAACGCCAGTTATGTCTACACCGCCGGCGCGCCACTGACGGTGGCCGCGCCGGGCGTGCTTTCGCAAGACAGCGATCCCGATGGCGACACGATCACGGCGGTGCTGGTGAATGGCCCCGCCAATGGCTCGCTGACGTTGAACGCCGACGGCTCGTTTACGTATACGCCCAACGCCGGCTTCCATGGCAAAGACAGCTTTACTTACAACGCCTTCGACGGCACGAACAGCAGCGTCCACCCCGCCACCGTGACTCTTACCAGCCAGGAATATCAGTACGTAAGCAATCTCTACACGACCGTGCTGGGCCGTCCAGCCGGCGACGCCTCGGACACCGAGATCATGTACTGGGTGAACCAATTGGCCACGGGCGCCACGCGCACCCAGGTGGCCACGGCGTTTGCCAGCTCCAGCGAGTATTACTCGAATCAGGTCAACGGCTACTTCCAGCAATACCTCGGCCGATCGGCCGACCCGCCGGCGCTGAGCTTCTTTGTGAGCGAATTGCAAGCCGGCCAGAGCGCCACCGACGTGATCGACCAATTGGTTGCCTCCGACGAATTCTATCAACTGGCGGGCTCTGACCAGGGATTTGTCTGGAATCTTTATACGGACCTCTTGGGCCGCGCTCCCAACGGCGAGGAAAACACCTATTGGAAAACGCAATTGCTCAACGGAGTGCCTCGCTCGCAGATCGTCGCCGTGTTTCTGGCCAGCCCCGAATTTGACGCCCTGGCGGTCGCCAACGCCTATACTCAGTATCTGCACCGGGCTGTCGACCCAGTTGCCATGAACTACTGGACCATCTACTTGCACAACGGCGGCAGCGTGCAAGAAATGGATATCGCTCTGGCCGGCAGCGCCGAGTTCTTCCTGGCCTAAGCGCGTCATGCAAAATCAGAACTGCGACCGCGGCCCCGCGGCCGCCGATAGCGTTGCCGACGATCCCAACGATTTGCCGCTGACGGTGATCGAGCCAGAATCCGGCTGGCAAGCGCTGCGCCTCGACGAGTTGTGGCGATACCGAGAGCTGCTCTATTTTCTCGCCTGGCGCGATGTCAAAGTCCGCTATAAACAGACGCTGCTGGGCGCGGCCTGGGCCATGCTCCAACCGGCGTTGATGATGGTGGTGTTTACGCTGGTGCTCGATCGGCTGGCGCATGTTCCCTCCAGCGGAGTGCCCTATCCGTTGTTCGTCTACGCGGGTCTGGTGGCCTGGAGCTTTTTTGCCACCGCGGTGGCCGGCGCGGCCCAAAGCATCGTCAACGCCGAGCGATTGGTGAGCAAAGTCTATTTTCCCCGGTTGGCCATCCCGCTCGGAGCCATCGCCGCGGCGGTGATCGATTTCATCTTGGCGTGCACGGTGCTGTTGGCGTTGATGATCTATTATCAGCAGCCTGTCGGCGCGACGTTGTTGGCGGCGCCCGTCGCCGTGCTGCTGTTGCTGGTGGCTGCGATCGCCTTTGGCACGGCTTTGGCCGCTCTCAATGTGGCGTATCGCGATGTCCGCTACGCCTTGCCGTTCTTGCTGCAGCTTTGGCTGTTTGCCACGCCGAGCATTTATCTCGATACCTCCGCCGCCGCAGCTCCTTCGACCGCGCGATCGGCGGCGACCGATGCAGCCGATCGGCGTGCCGGCGAGCGGCTCTCTGCCGGCCCTTCGCCGCAGCCAGCCGGCGCCGCGAACGGCTGGAACTGGCTGGCGATCAACCCGCTTGACGGCGTGATCGCTTTTTTCCGCGCCACGGTGTTGGGGCTGCCCTTGCCGTGGCGGCGACTAACTTATCCGGCCATCGTCTTGCCGATCGCCTTGCTGATCGGCTGCCTCTACTTCCGCCGTGTCGAAGACACCTTTGCCGATATCATTTGACCGTGCCCGAATGACCGTGCCCGAACCGCGCATGCCCGATTCGTTGTCACAACGGCTGCTGGCCACGGCTGCTCGGGCGAAGCGCGCCGTCCGCGGTCCGGCGGTTGCCTGGCGACGGCGGCGCGCCGCCGAAGCGTTGCGGGCACGGCAATGCCCTCTGCGGTTGCATCTGGGTTGCGGCCACAACTATCTACCCGGCTGGGTGAATATCGACTTCAACCGCAACCTGAAGCAATTGGATCTGCGCTGGAACCTCGCAGACGGGCTGCCCGCGGCCGATGCAACCTGCGAGCTGATTTACTCGGAGCACCTCATCGAGCACTTGCCGGTCGACCGCGCGGTGGCTTTGTTCCGCGACTGCCGCCGAGCGCTCGTTCCGCAAGGCGTGGTCCGCGTCGCCATGCCATCGCTGGAGCACCTCGTGGCCAAATATGCATCGCCCGATTGGCGAGACCAGGAGTGGCTGCGGTGGCCGGCCTTTCAGTTTGTCGAGACGCGGGCTGAAATGCTGAATCTCTCCTTCCGCTCCTGGGGCCACCGTTGGCTGTACGACCGAGAGGAACTGCATCGCCGGCTGGCCGAAGCGGGCTTTGGCGAAATCTCCGACGTGGCTTGGGGTGAAAGCCTTCATGAAGGTCTGCGCGGACTGGAAACCCGCCGCGACTCGTTGCTGATCTGCGAGGCCAAAAAATAGTTCCCTACAAGACATTCCAAGAGTCGGAATTCCGCTGCTCGACACGCAGCCGCTCGCGTGGGGGCGGCGATGCCTGATCTACGGCTCGAACGCGCGAAGCTGCTTATCGCCACGAATAAAAATGCGGCGCCCCACGATGGCCGGCGAGGTCCAGGTGGCGCGGTCGGTGAGGCGAATCGCGGCGACGGACCGATACTTTTCGGGCGTGGCCGCGAGCACTTGCAACTCTCCCCGCTCGTTGAGACACACGAGCCGCTCACCGGCCAACACCGGCGTGCAATAATAGCCGTGATGCCCCTCAATCCACAGCGTCTTGCCGTCGTCCAAGCGCAGGCAAGCGAACTCGCCGCCGTCATTCATGCCATACACATGCCCCTGGTGAACGATCATCGATGACAGGTAACTCGACAAGTCGCGATTCTGCCAGGCAACATCGGCCGACCAACGCCCGTTTTTCCGGTCGATGCGCAGTGCCGTGAGCGGGTGGCCGTCGCCGGTCGCCAACACATAGCCGCCGGCGGCGACGGGCGTGCTGATGCTCTCGTCGTATTGAATCTGAAACGGATGCCCCCACAGCTTGCGGCCGGTGGCCAGATCGAGACCTACGATTTCCGGCCCGGTCATCACCACCACTTGCTCGACGCCACCGAGTGTGGCCGCGATCGGCGACGAATAGGAAACATTTTCGTGCAGCGATCGCCAGACTTCTTGGCCGCTCTGCGAGTCGAACGCCATGATCGTGCCGCCCCGCGCCCCGCCCACCGAACACACCACGAGCGAATCGGTCACCAGCGGCGATCCGGTATAACCAAACAGCGGCGCCGGCGCGCCCTCGCCCTTGCCGATGGGCACCAGCACGCACTCGGTGCCGATCACCCTCGCTCGCCCGCCGGGCAACGGCCGGTGTTCGCCATACTTTTCCGGCAGATTGACCTGCCAGACCAGCCGGCCGCTCTTCGCGTCGAGACAAAGCAATCGCCCCGCGATACCCAAGCTATAAACGCGGCCTTGCGAAACCGCCGGCGTGCTCTTCGGCCCGTTGCCGTGCCGCGCGCCGACCTGGTGCGGATCGAAACTGACCGGATCGCTCCGCGTCCAAAGTTCGCGGCCCGTTTGAGCGTCGAAGGCCAGCACGCGCTCGGTATCGCCGAGCCGATCGGTCACAAACACGCGCCCCTGGGCGACGACGGGCGACGACCAGCCATCGCCCAATTTCACTTCCCAAAGCGGTGCGAGGGAACCTGCCGGCCATTGCTTGTCTTTAGGCAGGCTGGCCGCGGCGGCGATGCCTTGCCGCGTCGGCCCTCGCCAGCAGGGCCAGTCCGGGTCTTTGGCGTGCGCGGCGGTCAGCGTAGTGGCCACGACAAACGCCAGCGCCAATCTCGCTTTTCGCTCCGCGAAAGGAGCGCTACTTTCGCGGAGCGAAAGGCGACTTTGGCGGGTGGCCGGGGCAGAGCCTTGGCGATGCCCCGGCGATAATAAAAAGCGGCGCCGATGTCTGATCTGAAGCTGGCGGTTTCGATGCATTTTGGTTCGTCAACTGCAATGTCGGCCATCAAACGGCCTGGGCATCGCCAAGGCTCTGCCCCAGCCACCGGGCGAGGCTCTCACTTTACCAGCTTCCAGCCATCGGCCGAGACCGTCAGGCCGGAATGCCCAGCGTAGCGATCATACACTTTTTCCATCTCTTCGATCGAATCAAAAAAGCCCACGACAAAGGCTGCGCTGAACGACTCGCCCGCCTTGACCGGCCGCCCGCCAAACTCTTCGATCAGGCACACATAGCCGCGCTGGTGACACCAGGCCTCGCTGACGTCGGCCGGATCGAGCGTCATGCCGGCCAGCCAGGGGCCGTCTTTGCCAGACTTGGAATCGCGCAGATGATACGCCCGGATCATCCGCCGCGGCATTTCTTGCTCGCCCCGCCGATAGCTGAACTTTTCGTCGGGCGCGAAGTTCTCTGCAAACTCGGCGGCGGGAATGCGGCCCTGATAACTCAAATACACCTCGCTGAACGTATCGCCGTGCTGGTGCTTGATGTGTCCGGGCATGTCGAGCCGCAGGAACATGGCCGGGCTGGAGTTGACCGCGGCCACCGAATCGGACGAAAGGAAATAACGCTCGCCCTGCGGAAAGAGAATGGTTTGCGTCCACGTGCTGCCGGTTTTTTTGCCCGGCGCCGCGGTCTTGTATTGAAAACTCTGCTTTACCGCGACAAAATCTTTGCCCAGCACCACCGTGGGGCTCAGCTCTTTGGCTTGCGTGCAGATCTGCGGTCCTTCGATCGAGCGTTTCGGCGTTTTGCCGTGATACGAGTTGTTGAACTGGTAGACCAGTTCCTTGTCGAGCCGGTCGCGGTATGCCTCGTCGCTGCCCGGCTCCATGATCCAATCGACAATGTCCAGTCCAAAGCCCGCGTCGTGAAAGCCGGTCTTCTTATCGACCAGCGAACCGGCCGCCACGCCGGTCACGTAGCCTTTCTTATTGATCGCGGCGGTCAACTGCGGCGTGACGATATGGATTTGCCGATCGTCTTCGTTGACATCGTAATCGGCCGCGCGGGCGGTGGTAGTGAGGAGAATCACCAGCGGCGAGAGCAGCAGATGTCGTTTCATAGGAATTCCCATTCGTAGTTCGTAGGGTGGACCGAGCGCCGCGAGTCCCACCTTCAGCCGCATCAAACCATTCATCGCAGCGCGGACGGCAGACTAACGTGCAAGCTCGACAACGACTCGTAGGATGACCTTCCCAGGTCGTCCATGCAACCATCGACGAGCGACTTAAGGAGGCCGCCCCGTGGTCTTGTCACTCAACATCCGCGCAGATGCTGCCGAACAGCGCCTCTACGTCGAGTGCCACATCGGGGAAAGCCAACAATGGCACCTGGCTGCCCCGCGCGTGCGTCGTCAGGCTTTGATAGCGCGACCGTAGCGGGTCGCGGTACACCTCGACGCAATGGTCAACCAGATTCACGATCCAATAATCGCGGATGCCGGACTTGGCGTACAGCCGGGCCTTTTCGCCCCGGTCGTATTTCAGGCTGCTATGGGCAACCTCGATGATCAAAAAGACATCGGCCGGTTGCGGCCGGCGACCGGAAAGCTTCCGCGCGAGCCAGGCCACATCGGGATGCGGCGCGCTGTCTAATTCAGGAAGTGCCACCGTGCTCTGAATCCGCACGCGCACGCCTTTCGGCTTCGACTGCACGCTCCACTCCGTCAAATAATCAACCGTGTCATCATGGTCGGGCCCGATGGGCGACATGGTGCGCAGTTCTCCACGGATCAGCTCGATGCGGTTCGAGTCGCGCGGATCGAACACGCCGCCGGCGATCATGCGTTCGTACTGTTCCAGCGTTAGACGAGCGATCGTGCTCATGAATGCTCTCGCGAATCACTTGGGAGCGGACGGCCAGGTGAGGGCAAATATCAATTTCCAAGTTTTTTTCGTCAGTTCCTTGGCCTACTGGGCTGCATTATATACCGCGTGCGAAACGGGTGCCTACCGTCGGCCCTCCGCGGATGGTTTCTGGAAGTTACGTTGCTCGACCACGCCTAACCCGAAGCGCCAGTTTTGATGTTGCGCTTTTCACTGCCACGGAGTGGCAACGGAGCTTAGCCGTGGGCGCCAGCCCGCGGAAAACCAACCAATCTATTCTGACGGAAGCCGCGGAGCGGCGACGGAGAGCACCACGCTTGGCTCCGTCGCCGCTGGAGCGACTGCACAGGACGCGCGCAATTGTACCGCGGGCTAGCGCCCGCGCCAGGCAATTTGGGCATCGGCCCGCCCTCATCCGTTTGCTTGCGGAAAACCGGCCCCCACCGCCTTTCGCTCTGGTTGTAAACGATTCGTTCACCAAAGATTGTGGCACAAGCACGACACATCAAACGTCGCTTATGCAAGCGCCTCGATGGATCGTGGTCCGCCCCTTTGGTCCGTGGCCTTCGGCCTCTGACCCCCGGCCCCGGGCCCCGCCACTGCCCCCCTCCCCTCATGTTCCCAAGAAACTGGCTTGGTGTGTTTTCAGGGCAGCAATGCACCACTCATCGTAGTTCTGTGACCGATCGCGATAGCCTGAGACCAGACGATGCCCCGAACATTCTTAGCGTATTCATCGCCCTCCTGCGGCTCGGCGATTTGGGGGGCGGAATTTTGGTTTCGGTGGGGATCTAAAATTGTAGTATACATTAGTTCAGATCCCGTGTCAACCGCCAATTTGCGGGTCGCCAATCAGCTACTGCCGAAAGGATGCGTGTCTTAGGCGTCCTTCTGTCTGAGGGGGCGTAGGAACACGTCTGTAAGCTTTTAGGCGGCAAGCCGGTAGCTAACCTCTTGGCACCTTGGTGAAAAAGGAGAGATTGGGCGAGTCTGTATCCAATTCTGGAGTCGGTCGTCGTCACTTAGGCGCGCGGCCCGCA
>JAICLL010000092.1 GCA_025927475.1 Pirellulales bacterium | reverse complement strand
GGGTTTGTGGGGGGCCGCGCGCCGACCCCCCCCCCCCCACGGGCCGCTGGGGCGCGTGCGTGGTGGGGGCGGCTCTACTTTGCCCCGGGCCGCGCCCCCCCCACCCTACGATTCTCGGCGCGCCAACCGGTCACCCAGCGCGCATCCCCAACCGCCGCGCCAGCTCGATCACGTCGGCGTTCACCCGGTCGGCGTGGCGCAAGATCGGTTCGTCGGGCGTCCAGGTGGCGCGGCGAACATAAGTGCTGTTCCGCGACAAAATGCCCCGCGCGGCCAACAGCCGCTTTTCGACCCAATTGAACAGTTCGGTGTGTTGCAAGCTATACAGGATCTGCGGCAACAATACCTGAAAGATTTCGGTCGCTTCCTGATCGTGATTGCCGCGGGCGAGTTCCCAGACGCGCTGGAGCAAATCGGCCACGCCCAGGCCGGGAATCAGGCCGCAGATGCCCGCCGGAATTAGATCGAGCAAATACATGCCGCCCCAGCCCTCGAGCACGCCGATCCGCCGCTCGGCGCCGTCGAGAATCGCCCGAATTTTGGCGTCCATCAGCGGCTCTTCGAGCTTGAGGTAGCGAAAGTTGGGACAGGCATCAACCAGCCGCCGGGCAAACTCGGCGCCCACGGTCGGGCCGCCGGGGTTGAAGTCTTGCACCATTACCGGCAACTTCGTGGCCCGGCAGATTGTGCAGGCATAGTCGAGCAAATCGCTTTCTTTCAAAGCAAACTGCCGCGGCAGGGCGAACGAAATGAACGAGGCGCCCAGCGCCTCATAATCTCGGGCCAGGTCGGCGGCCAGCCGGGCCGAGGGATGATTTGCCTGGGCCATGACGGCAATCCGTCCGTCGGCGGCGCGAATCGCCATCTGCACAACCTCGCGCCGCTCGGCGTCGCTGAGTTTATAGAACTCGCTGGCGTAGGCCGGCAGGCACACCGCGCTCAAGCGGCAGTCGGCGGCGAACCGCACGCAATCGGCCAGGGCATTGAAATCGATCGCCTCGTCGCTGTTAAACGGCGTCGGCACGACCGGCACAACGCCCTGCAAGGGGTGGGTGGCTTGCGTCATGCCGCCAGTTGACCGCCAGGCGCCGTGGGTGTCAACTGTGCGCGGCTCGCGCGCCTTAGACCCAGCGGTGGCCGGGGCAGACGCTTGACGATGCCACGGTTTCACGACGCCGGGGCATCGCTTAGGCTCTGCCCCAGCCACCGCTGGCCAGACACGTTAATCATCGCGATATATAAGTCCATGAAAATCACCGCCATCGAGACGCACATCTGCCACGCGCGGATGCGCAATTGGATCTTTGTCAAAGTGATCACCGATCAGGCCGGGTTGTGGGGCTGGGGCGAAGCCACCCTCGAGTGGCACACCCGCGCCGTCGTCGGAGCGATCGAAGACGTCGCGCAACTGGCCGTGGGCGAAGACCCCACGCGCATCGAGCATCTCTGGCAGATGATGCACCGCCAGCACTTCTGGCACGCCAACGGGGTGGTGCGGGCCACCGCGGCGAGCGCCATCGACATCGCCCTGTGGGACATTGCGGGCAAGATTCACGGCGTGCCCTGCCACAAGCTGTGGGGCGGCCCGGTGCGCGATTACGTGCGGCTCTATTGCCATCTGGGCGGCGGGCGGATGGAAGATTTTTATGAGACTAAGCCTGCCGATGCCGGGCGGTTCGCCGAGTTGGCCGTGCAGGCGGTGGCCGAAGGATTCACAGCATTTAAAACGATGGCGGTGCCCGAAACTGCACCGCTGGAAGGACTGCGGCCGATCAAATATGCCGAGGCCTGCGTGCGGGCGATGCGCGAGGCGGTGGGCGACGAAATCGACCTCATGGTCGATTGCCACGCGCGGCCGTCGCCGCGCATGGGGCTGCTGTTTGCGCGGGCGCTCGAACCCTATGGCCTTTATTGGTTCGAAGAACCGTGCTGGCCCGAAAGCGTCGAAGGCATCGCGGCCATTCAGCAGGCGGTGGCCACGCCCATAGCCACGGGCGAGCGGCTGATCGGCCAGCATGCGTTTCGCCCGTTCCTCGAGCGGCAAGCGTGCAGCGTGTTGCAGCCAGACATCACGCATTGCGGTGGCCTAAGCGAGGCCCGCCGCATTGCGGCGATGGCCGAGGCCTATCGCTTGTCACTTGCACCGCACAATCCGCAGGGACCGGTGAGCACGGCGGCCTCGCTGGAGTTGGGCTTTGCGACGCCCTCGTACATCATTTGCGAAAGCGTGCATGCCGACGTACCTTGGCGGCGAGACATTGTGAGCGAGGGTTACACGATCGAGCCCCGCGGCCGTCTCGTGCGTCCCACTGATCGGCCCGGGCTGGGCATCGAGATCGACGAAGCCGAGGTCAAGAAGCATCCGTTTCAGCAGGAGGTTCTGCAGCGCTCGTTTTATGCCGATGGTGCGGTGGCAGATTGGTGAGCTTACCGCAAGTAAACAAACTCGTTGGTGTTCAACAGCACCAGGCAAAATGCCGCCAGCGCTTGTTCTGCGGCGTCGGTTGGCGGAGCGGCGCCGGCCTCGGCGCGAATTTGCTCCGCCTGTTTCGTCAAAAAGGCGAGCACCTCGGCTCGTTCAGCCTCCGTTGCGGGCCGCGCTAAAGCCAGCCGATATGCCAGGTCGATGCGCCCGGCAGAATCTGCCGATGCCTGCAATAGCCGCCGGGCAAACTGCCGAGCCTGCTCGTTCATGAAGGCGCCGTTGAGCAGCGTCAGCGCTTGCGGGGCCACCGTCGATACCTGCCGCTGCTCGCACGGCCCGTTGGTGTCAGGGAAGTCGAGCACCTCGAACTCCGGCAATGGCAGCGTTCGCTTGACGAAGACATAGACCGAACGGCGGGCGACTTGCACGGCGTCTGACTTGCTCCAGCCGCTGCCCGGCCGAGATTGGCTGGCCAACACGGCGGGCGAAATCTCGGGAAAAACACTTGGGCCGCCGCGCTCGTGGTTCAATGTGCCGCTAGCAGAGAGCACCGCGTCGCGGATGGCTTCGGCCTCCAGCCGCCGCGGCGTAAATCGCGAGTGCAACCGGCCGTGAGGATCTTTTTCGAGCGCATCAGAGCCGCCGGTCGAAGACATTTGATATGCGTTGGAAAGCATCATCAGCCGATGCAAATGTTTCACACTCCAGCCGCGGGCAACAAACTCGCTGGCCAGCCAATCGAGCAATTCGGGATGCGAGGGCGAATCGCCCATCACGCCGAAATCGTTCTCGCTGGACACCAGCCCGTCGCCAAAATGGTGCTGCCAGACGCGGTTGACCATCACCCGCGCCGTCAGCGGGTGTTGCGGCTGGGTAAGCCAATCGGCGAGTTGGCGGCGGCGGCCCGTGCTGACGGTGGTCGGCGTGGCGGGCGGCATAGGTGCGTCGGTGAGAATGGCCGGCACGCCCGACGACACTTCTTCCAGCGGCACGTGCGGGTCGCCGCGGCGGAAGACGTGCGTGACCGGCTGCTGCTGGCCCTCTTCATACCAGACATAAGCCTTGGCCAGCCGGGGCGGCGACTCGGCCTCGACGGCTTCCATTTGCCGTTTCAGTTGTTCCAGTTTCTCCTTCTCTTGCTCCGTAACATGCTGTCGAAGCATCGAGCGCAATTTCGAGCGATGTTCGCCAATCAGCTTGCGCTGCTGTTCGCTACGCTCGCCGGGCGGAATTTGAAAAGCGGAAAGCGCTTGTTCGGGCAACGAGTTAGCCGCGTCGCCGCCGCCGGTCGGGGCCGAGGTCAACTGCCCGGCCGCGGCCAGACGGCGGCCAATCTCAAACTCGCATTGATCTCGCTCGACGCGCAATTGCGCCACGCGCTCTTCACGGCTCTTCACAGCAGCTTGATAAGCGGCAACTTCCGCGGCCGTGCCGACGACACGGTCGAGATCGGTGCGGCCGTCTTGTGGGCGCCGCAGCGGCTCGAACACCGCAACCAGCCGCGAGTAGTCGCGCTGGCTGAACGGTTCGAATTTGTGATCGTGGCAGCGGGCGCACTTTACCGTCTGGGCCATGAAGACCGCTGAAGTCGCCCCCACAATATCATCGAGTTGATCGTAGCGATCGATCACCGGGTCGGCCGGCTCGTCGTCCCACGGGCCGAGCCGCAAGAACGTGGTGGCGATTTGCATTGCGGCGTTAGAGCCTTCGAGCTCGTCGCCCGCCAGTTGTTGGCGGACAAATTCATCGTAGGGCATGTCGTCGTTGAATGCCTGGATGACCCAATCGCGATACCGCCACACGCTGGGCTTTGCGCCGTCGCGCTCATAGCCGTTCGACTCGGCGTAGCGGACCACGTCGAGCCAATGCCGGCCCCAACGCTCTCCATATTCGGGGCGGGCCAGCAATTCGTCGACCAGCCGGGCAAACGCCCGCGGCGAAGCGTCATTCAAAAACCGCTGTTGTTCTTCGGGCGTGGGCGGCAGGCCGATCAGGTCGAAGTACGCCCGACGCAACAGCGTGCGGCGATCGGCGGGCGGGGCCGTCCCAATCCCGGCGCTTTCCAATTCGGCCAGCACAAAGGCATCAATCGGGTTTTGCACCCAGGCGGCGTCGTTGGCCGCGGGCGGCTCGACCCGCCGCACCGGCTGAAACGCCCAATGCTCCAGTTCCGATGGGTCGAACTGGAATCGCCCATACGGCTCGTCGGCGTGCGCCGGGGCAAGCAAAAGCCCCGCAACGATGAACAGCCCCCAAGCATTTGGCCGGTTCATGGTTGGCCCTTACCTATTGCGTCGATGATTGAGCAGGTATGCGAACAAGGCAGGCGGTGGCTGGGGCAGAGCCTTGGCGATGCCCCGGCGGGTTCGGTCCAGACAGGGTTTTTGCTCTGCCCCGTCCGGTGCAGTATAACATCCTTAAGCATAACACCTCCGCCGATTACGTCACAACCGTTAGCGCCCCATGTCCAGTCCAACTTCGTCCGGTCATTTAGCGGCGAAAACTGCGCTCGAGGAGCATCCGCCCAATGGCCGGCCAAAGCCAATGCGGCCAGAAACTTTAATTCCGATCTTAGGCGGTTGGGACATTGAGCCAAACCGCGCCATCTTCACGCGCTTCGAGAATAAGCTGTTCAAGGCAGGGGTGGCAATTGCTGACTTGAGAGCTACGTCCGGTCGCATTCGCGCCAAGATCGACCTAGGCAGCGCTGATCATGCGGCCGAGGGACGAATTCTGTTTGGGTTCGACGCCGCAGAGGGCCGGGGCTTTTCAGCCGGAGTGGGCGGATACGATCGAGCGTTCGTGCTCGATGAAGTCGCTCCCATCTTGGGGAACGCCAAGCTCATTCACGGTCTGGGTAAGCGGGAAAACCTAAAGCACGGAGCGACCTACGCAATCGAAATAAATCTCAGAGGTACGAACACCCAATTGTTCGTCGACGGCGTAAAAGTCCTTGAACACAATTTGCCGCACCCGCTCATCGGCGATCAAATTGGCGTTCTCGCCTGGGGCCAAGGTGGAGTCACGTTTTCCGATCTTGAAGTCCTGCGCGTCCCGCCGCGAGCCTTTGTTGTCATGCAGTTCACCGAGCCGTACAACAGCCTATGGGAGGAAGTGATCAAACCAGTCGCCGACAAGGTCGGACTTGAGGCGTATCGCGCCGATGACGTATTTCGCCCAGGTATCGTGCTTCAAGATATCGTGCGCGGAATCAGCACATCGCAGGTCATCATCGCCGAGGTGACGCCGAAAAACCCCAATGTCTATTATGAACTGGGCTACGCTCACGCGGTCGGCGTTCCCACGATCTTGCTTGCCGAACAGCCAGGCGAAAGCAGTCCGCCCCTGCCCTTTGACATCAGCGGCTTCCGCTGCATTTTTTACGACGACGCGATCCGCGGAAAGCGGAAAGTCGAGGCCGCATTGGAAAAACATCTGCGAAACATTCTCGAGCGCTCGGACGAACCGATTGGGGCGAATGGGAATCCATAGCTTCAGCACGCCACGCGCTCCAGGAGGAATGGATGGAACATCCATCTTATCTCGTGCCGTGCGGCTGCGGCCGCGAGTTTGCCGCCGAGCCGGGCGAGGCCGGGGCTGTCGTTGCCTGCCCGTGGTGTCATGCGGCCGTCGAAGTTCCCCGGCTGACGCGGTTGCGAGCGCTGCCGATCGTGGCTGGATGGGTCGAAGAACGCCACCCGCTGCAGTTCCGCCTGATGCATTTGTTCGGGCTGATCACTTATATCGCGTTGGCGCTGACGTGCGGTAAATACGTCGGCTTTCTGGCGACTGTGGGCATGTGCTTGTTCGCTGTCCTTTGGGGGCTGGCCTATGCCATCCAGCCGCTGCCAACGGTCTATGCGACGGTGTGCGGCACATTGCTGGTGGTGATCTGGACACTTTTGATTTGCTCGGTTCAGCAATCGCGCGAATCGGCGCGACGGACATGGACGACGAATAATCTCAAGGAAATCGGCGTCGGATACCGCCAGTGGAAAAAATTCCGGCCGGCGCCGGCCAACGGCGGCGCGGCAGCCGAGCATGACGAGTTCAGTGCCTATTTCGAGTCCCGCCTCAAATCGCCACCTGCCGGGAATTGAGCGGCTAGCAAAACACCGCGCGCAGGAATGCCAAACTCTCGGAACGGTCACTTTGAGCGTGGCGATTTTTTTCGGAGATATACGGTAGCGGTGATCACCGGTTCGCGCACAATGCGGCAGCCCGGAAGCTCCGCCCTTAGCCGCTCTTCAGCCTCGTTGCTGATGGCCGTGGCGTCACCTTGCAAATAGATCGCATTGAGCTTTGGCAAATCGTGAAGGCGCGGCGCAATGGCCTGTAGGGCGAGTGATAGGTCTCCATCGAAATCCTCCCACGACACCTCCATCAATGTTCTGCTCTTGTCCCACGAGTAAACCGCTTGCCGCGTGCGGAAACAAGCGGCATTTGATGCGAGATCGAGCGCGGCATTGTACACCAAAAACGCGCTTCGCTCTATGAGCTGCGAGGCCAATCCCCGGTCGGGGGCATCGCCAAGGTTCTGCCCCAGCCACCGGGGAAATCGAAAATCCAAAATCCCCGGGTCAGTCGGTTTCCACCGCGGGCGATTCGGCGGCCGCGCTCGGCTTGGTGGCGACGCGGGCGGAACGCTGATCGGCAATGCTGCGCGCGGCTTGCCGCAAATCGGCGGGGCTCAGCCGACGCAGATTGCTCAGCTCGACCAGCGGCTTGAGCATCGCGGAAGCACGTTCGACGGCAGGCTCGATCAACACGGCCTCGACCATCCAGCGGCGAATGCGGTCGAACGACTGCACCGATGCAACGAGCTGATGCTCCAGGTCGCCCAGCGTTTCCAGCGTTTCGACGGCGTCGGCCAGATCGGAGGTGCGAGCCAGCACCTGGTCTTTGATCGCCACCAGGCCCTCGAGCGAAGCACGGGCAGGAGCCAGCTCATCGCCCTCACGCTGCAGTTGCTGGCGCAAATCGGCCAAGCCGCCCAGCGTCGCACGTGCTTCTTCGATTTGCGCGGGATCGTTGCCGCAAAGGATTTCGTCTTTCAAAGCGGCCAGCTCGCGGCCCACCGCACGTGCCTGGTCGACATCGCCGGCCGCACGCAGCAGCCGCTGCTGAGTGCCCACCAGTTTGCTGGCGACTTCGCCGGCCCGATCGGCCTCTTCACCGGCCGCCAGCGAACGGCTCTTTAGTTCGGCCAGACCTTCAATGGCGCGGCGAGCTTCGCCCACTTCGTCGGCCTCGGACAAGACCAGCTTGTGCAGGCGAATCATCTCGCTCAGGGTCTGCTGAGCGGACGTGATCGAATGGTATTGAGCGATGACCTTTTCTTGCAGCTCGCCCAGCGCGTCGATGGCCTGCTGCACCTCGGCGGTCTGCTCGCCGACCTCCAAGGCGCCGCTGCGCAGTTCATCGAGCGCGGCCAGCGAACGCCTGGCGTCGGTGGTGACGGTGTGTTGCGAGATTAGGTCCGTGTGCAATGATTCGATTTGCTTCAGCGACTCGGCGGCGGCCTGAGCGCGGCGGCCTTGCTCGGTGAGGGCCGACAGCAAATCGTTGGCCTGCGACGCCCGGCCGCGCTTGGCGACCAGCCGGTTCATGTTGCGTTCAAGTGAAGCGATCTGGTCTTCAAGTTGGGTCAACTGCCCCGCAATCGGGCGGGTCGCGACGACGTACAAAACAATCAGGCCCGCGGCGAGCCCTGAGAAAAACCATCCCCAGTTGGGGAATTGCTGCTGATGAGTGAGTGAGTTGCCATCCTTAGCCGCTTGCGAGTCCGTTCGCTCGAATGTATTCGCCAAGGTTCGATTCTCCGTCGTGGCGTCTTGTGTCCTCGCTTGCGCCGACGCACGCGAGGTCCGCTTTACGGTATCGGAAAACCCGCCGCGAATTATCGAGTCTTTGTAAAACGCTCAAGATGCCAGGACCAACTGGGTTACTTGACCCAAACGGTCAAATGGAGGTATATTTTTGAGCAGTCAAAAAATATTTTGATTCGTCAAAGTTCAAGCTCGTGGCAAGGGTTTAGCGTTGGCAGAGTGTGAAACTGGTGATGGCTATGCCCGATTCTAAATACCGGTCGCTGTGGGCTGTGGCGTTGCTGGCGGCGACGACGGGATGCGGCGCCATCGGGCAATCGGGTGAGCCGGCAGCGGCCACTCAGTCCAACGCCGTCGGCCAGCCGCTGAAGATTGTCGCCACCACGGCAATGGTCGCCGACCTGGCGCAACACGTGGGCGGCGAGCACGTGACGGTCAGCGCCTTAATGGGCGAGGGCGTCGACCCGCATCTGTATAAGGCCACCAGCGGCGATGTGGCGCGGCTCAGCCGAGCCGATCTGATCCTCTACTCTGGGCTGCACCTGGAAGGAAAGATGGGCGAAGTCTTTGAGCGGCTGGCGCGTAGAAAGCCCGTCGTCGCCGTCACCGATGATCTCAGCCGCGATCGGCTGCTGCGGGTCGGCGGCGAGCAATACGACCCGCACGTCTGGTTCGACGTTTCGCTGTGGGGCAGCACTCTGCCGGCCGTCGAGCGAGCGTTGGCCGAGCTCGATCCGGCCCATGCCACCGACTATCGCAGCAACGCCGAGCGCTATCAAGCAGAATTGGCGAAGCTCGACGAAGAATGCCGTGCGCAGATCGCATCGATTCCCGAGTCGCGCCGTGTGCTGGTGACCGCGCACGATGCGTTTCATTACTTCGGCAGGGCTTACGACATCGAAGTGCAGGCGATCCAAGGCATCAGCACGCAGTCGGAAGCGGCGATCAGCAAAATCAACGAGCTGGTCGAACTGCTGAGCGACCGCGGCATCAAGGCGGTGTTTGTCGAGACCAGCGTCAGCGAGCGCAACATTCGCGCACTCGTTGAAGGATGCGCCGCACGCGGACACCGCGTCGAAATCGGCGGGCAGCTCTACTCCGACGCGATGGGACCGTCGGGCACGCCCGAAGGCACCTACGCCGGCATGGTTCGCCACAACGTGGAAACGATCAGGCGGGCCTTGCAATGAGCGACGCGTCGAAGCTGCCGGTGCTCGAAATCCACGACATGACCGTGGCCTATCACCGCAAGCCGGTGCTTTGGAACATCGATTTGAAGATCGAGCGGCCGAGTCTGGTCGGCATCCTCGGCCCCAACGGCGCCGGCAAGAGCACGCTCGTCAAAGCCATTCTGGGGCTGGTGCCGCTGGTGAGCGGGCAGGTGACGGTGCTGGGCCGGCCGGTCGGCCAGGCGCGTCGCCTGATTGGCTATGTGCCTCAGCGCGAAAGCGTCGATTGGGAGTTTCCGGTCAGCGTGCTCGATGTCGTGCTGATGGGCACGTATGGCCGGCTCGGCTGGTTTCGCCGTCCCGGCCGCAACGATCGCACGTGGGCCCGCGAGTGTCTGGCTCGTGTGGGCATCGCCGAACTGGCGGGCCGGCAAATCGGTCAATTGTCGGGCGGGCAGCAACAGCGCACCTTTTTGGCCCGCGCGTTGGCGCAGCGGGCCGAAATCTACTTTATGGACGAACCGATGGCCGGCGTCGACGCGGCCACCGAGCGCGTGATCTTCCAGTTGTTGGCTGAGCTGCGCGAAGATGGCAAGACGGTGCTCGTCGTCCATCACGATCTGCGCACCGTGCCGGCGTATTTCGATCAGGTGGCCTTGCTCAACATGCGATTGGTAGCCAGCGGCGCCACCGAATCGACGTTTACCAAAGAGAATCTGCAAAAGACCTATGGCGGCCGGCTGAGCGTTTTGGAAACCGCGGGCGAGGCCCTGGCCGCGCGCGAGCGCATATGATCGGCTACAACACCGCCATTGTGCTGGCCGGAACCAGCCTGCTCGGCGCCAATGCCGGCCTGGTGGGTAGTTTTGCCGTGTTGCGGCGGCGAGCGCTCTTGGGCGACACGCTGGCTCATGCCGCCTTGCCGGGTCTCTGCTTGGGCTTCTTGGCACTCGGCCAGCGCAGCTTGCCCGCCATGCTGGCCGGCGCACTGGCGAGCGGCGTGGCGGGCATTTGCGTGGTGGCATTGCTGCGGCGCTTCACGCGGCTGAAAGACGATGCCGCGCTCGGCATGGTACTCAGTCTCTCCTTTGGTCTGGGCCTGGCGTTGCTGCGCTGGATTCAAACCTCGGCCACAGGCGGCAGCAAGTCGGGCATCGCCAACTACATTTTCGGCACCGCCGCCGGCATGATCGCTGACGATCTGCGGCTGATCGCCGGGGCCTCGGCGTTGAGCCTCGTCGCGGTGGCCTTGCTTTATAAAGAATTTCGCCTCGTGACCTTCGATGCGGACTTCGCACGGGTGCAAGGCTGGCCGGCCACCGCGCTCGATTTTTTAGTGATGGCGTTGGTCGCTATGAGCGTGATTGTCGGCCTGCCGGCGGTGGGCGTGGTGCTGACCGCGGCGCTGTTGATCTTGCCTGCCGCGGCGGCGCGGCTCTGGACCGAGCGGCTCGGCTTGATGTTGCTGTTGGCGGCGATCTTTGGCGCGGCCATCGGCGCTACAGGCACCGCTGCCAGCATCACGCTGGCAGGTCTGCCGACCGGGCCGCTCATCGTGCTGGCCGGCGCGGCCGTGTTTTTGTTTTCGCTGCTGTTTGCCCGCCGCCGCGGAGTCTTGGCCCGTCTGACCGCCGAACATAACATGCGCCAGCGGGTGGCCGAGCAGACGTTGTTGCGCGTGATGTATGATCTCAGCGAGGCCGACTTGCCTGCCGGGCCCCCCATCGCCGTTGCCGCCCTGGCCACGCGATGTGCCTGGTCGCCAGCACAGCTTGAAGGGCAATTACAACGCGCGGCGCGATTCGGACTGATCGCGTCGCCAGCGCCCCACGCTTGGCGTTTCACGAGGGTGGGCGTTGCCCGAGCCGAGCGAGTAGCCCGCGGCTATCGGCTCTGGCGCCGGTTGCTCACCGAGCAGCCCGAATCGTCAACGCTGATGTCGGAGCTTGATCTCGAAGCGATCGATCAACTATTACCCGCGGAGACCGTGCGCGAGTTAGAGGAGAAGTTGAGACGGTAGGTGGGCCGCGCGCAGCGAGTCCCACTCTCTGGCGGCAATTCGGCGCGGCAGCGATCATGCGGCAAAAGGTGGGACTCGCTGCGCTCGGCCCACCCTACGTTTGATTTCGTGCATATGTCGAATCTCTTTTCACTCATCGACGCACAGGCCCTCTGGACCATTGCCGTGGCGGCGGTGGCCGGCGTGTCGTGCGCAATCCTGGGTTGCTATTTGGTGCTGCGGCGGATGAGCCTGCTGGGCGATGCGATCAGCCATGCCGTGCTGCCCGGAATTGCATTAGGGTTTTTGATGGGCGGCTCCACTACATCGGCCTGGATTTTCGCCTGCGCCGCGGGCGTTGCCTTGCTGACGGCCTTCTTGATTCAAACGCTGACCGACCAAGGGCAGATTGCCGAGGACTCGAGCATGGGGGTGGTATTCACCTCTCTGTTTGCGCTGGGCGTGGTAATGATTGCGATCTTTGGTCCGCGCGTCGATCTCGATCTCGACTGCGTTCTTTACGGGTTGCTCGAATTGGTGACGCTCGACACCGTGCCGATTTTCGGAATCGAAATGCCGCGGGCGATGGTTTCGCTGGCGGCCGTGCTTCTGCTGACGCTCGTCTTTGTCGCCGCCTTTTGGAAGGAGCTGAAAATTGTCTCATTCGATCCGCAACTCGCCGACGCCATGGGGCTGCGGGCGGCGGTGATCCATTATCTGTTGATGGGCATGGTGGCGCTGGCCGTGGTGGCGGCCTTTAACGCGGTTGGCTCGGTGCTGGTGCTGGCCATGCTCGTGGCGCCGGCGGCTACCGGGCATCTGCTCGCCGATCGGCTGGGGCTGATGATGGCCTGGGCGGTCGCCGTGGCGGTGGCCTCGGCCGTGCTGGCCTACGCGGGCGACGTGTATCTGGGTGTGGGCGTGGCGCCGATGCTGCCGCTGGCGGCCGGAGCGATGTTTGCTGCGGCGCTGCTCGCGGCGCCGCGGCACGGGCTGATCAGCCGCGCCTGGCATCGCCTGGCGTTGGCGGTGCGTATCAAAGCCGAAGACCTGATCGCCACGCTCTACCGCCACGAAGAATCGGGCGGCGATGCGGCGCCGGGCTGGGCAATATCGGATTATTTGGCGGTTGCCGGGCGCGGGCCGTTGGCCTGGCTAGCCCTGGCGAGACTCGCAATTCGCCGCGAGGCCAGCGGAATGCTTGCGCTGCGGGTGCAGCTTACCGACCGCGGCCGCGAAGCTGCTCGCTCGCTCGTCCGCTCGCATCGACTATGGGAATCCTATCTGGGCGAGCACTTTGACTTGCCGCTCGACCATTTGCACGCACCGGCCGAACGCATCGAACATTACATCGGTCCAGCGCTGCGCGAACAGTTGGCCCGCGAGCTCACCCGACCCGGACTCGACCCGCACGGCAAGCAGATACCACCTGAGCGAAAATGAACCCGGGCGTTGCCTGTTAGATAGATGGCAGACATCTTGTGCGTGTCCCCAAATGCATCATGAATTCTAGCAGGGCAGCGCGGCGATTTGTTGAAAATCGTCTTTCAGTGACTGATACAGCCGTTGATAAATCGGAAAAGCTTGTTGATAGCATTTCTGGGCAGGGCGGTTGGGGCTGGTCTCGCTGACCACATGCATGGCGGCGCGGCAGGCCTCGCGCACATCGGCGAAGGCCCCGGCGCCCACCGCGGCCAGCAAGGCCACGCCATAGGCAGCGCCTTCTTCGGCATTGAGCGTCACCACCTTTTGGCCAAACACATCGGCCTGAATCTGCCGCCACAACTCGCTGCGCGAGCCGCCGCCGCCGGCGCGAATCTGCCGCACCGGAACGCCAAGTGCGCGGATGATCTCTAAGCTGTCGCGGAGCGAATAGGCCACGCCTTCCATGATCGCCCGCACCAGGTGACCGCGCGTGTGAGCGAGTGTGAGCCCAATCAAACAGCCTCGAGCGAGTGGATCGGCGTGCGGAGTGCGCTCGCCTGACAAGTATGGCAGAAAGAACAGCCCGCCGCTGCCCGGCGGCGCCCCGGCGGCTTCCCGGTTGAGAGCCTGGTAGAGGTCTTGCCCGGTCTTGCGGGCGGCGGCCATATCGGCCTGACAAAGTTGATTGCGAAACCATTGCAGCGAGCCGCCCGCCGACAGCGTGACGCCCATCATATGCCATTTGCCGCGCACCGCATGGCAGAAAGTGTGAATGCGGCCTTCCGGATCGAACTTCACTTCATCGCTATGGACAAACATCACCCCTGAGGTGCCGATCGAGGTGCTCAGCACCCCCTGGTTGACAATGCCATTGCCGACGGCCCCCGCAGCGCAGTCGCCCGCCCCGCCCACCACGCGGCAGTCGCTCGAAAGGCCGAGATCTTTGGCGGCCTGGCGCGTGAGCGTGCCGGTGACTTCCTCCGACTCGTAACATTGGGCGAGCAAGTCGGCGTCGAGCTCGAGTTTTTCCAAGAGCGTTTTCGACCAGGTGCGCTTGGCGACGTCGAGCAGAAGCATGCCGCTGGCGTCGCTGACTTCGGTGGCGTATTCGCCCGTCAAGCGGCGGCGGATTTCATCTTTGGGCAAGAGCACTTTGCGCAGCGCGTCGAAGTTGCGCGGTTCGTGGTTGCGCAGCCAAAGAATCTTCGGTGCGGTGAAACCCGTAAGGGCAGGGTTAGCCACCAGCTTGATGAGCTTGCGCCGCCCGCCCGCGCGGCGTTCGATCTCTTCGCATTCCGCCGCGGTCCGCTGGTCGTTCCAGAGCAGGGCCCGGCGGATGACGCGGCCGCTTTTGTCCAAAAAAACCGAACCGTGCATCTGGCCCGATAACCCAATCGACTTCACGTCGGCCGGTTTAAGACGCGCTTGCTTGATAACGGCACGCACCGTGGTGACCGTGGCTCGCCACCAATCGTCGGGATCTTGCTCGCTCCACAGCGGTTTCGGATGGTAGCAGGGATAGGTCTCGGTGGCGTCGGCTAGAATCTTACCTTGTTCGTCGATGGCCAGGGTCTTGGTGCCCGAGGTGCCGATGTCGATGCCAAGAAAAACGGACATGGGGAGTGGTTGGTGGTTGGTGGCTGGGGATGTGCCGGCAACGGATTTTTGATACTGGGTTTTCGATTTCCGCCCAGTGGCTGGGGCAGAGCTTTGGCGATGCCCCGGAGACGTTGCCACAGGCTTCGTGGCTGGCGGGATTGTAATCAGCCAGTGCGAGCGCTCGCAACTGCGTAGCGCATGAAGCATTCGTCCGGCTGGCATGGTAATGTGTGACTTGTTACGCTCCGGTCATATCGTCGTGCATCAATGGCAATCAAGCCGAATGAATCAAGGATGCGAACCAATTCGCCGGCCGCGCTGCCCATGACATTTGCCAAGAAAAAGTCGCCCTTTACGATCCGCCGCAGGCGCTGCTCCTGGTGGCTAACGCTCGCGGTGTTGGCTGCCGTGGCCGGTTGCAATGCAGAACCGCGCGAGGAGCAAAAGGACGCCGCCGGTCAAGAAAAGCTGCCCTGGGAAGGCGTTCGATTGCAATTGGTGGTGACCGAAGACGGCGGGCTGGCCGAGGCGATCGGGCGGCTGCGCGGTGAGTGGCGCGGCTCGACCGGCGCGGAACTCGAGGTGCGCGCGATTTCAGAAGACGACTTGCTCGCCGCCGAGGCCCTCAATGCCGATGCCGTCATCTGCCCGGTCGCTGATTTGGGCGAACTCGTCCAGCGCCAGTGGCTCGCCCCCTTGCCCAGCAGTGTTTCGACCAGCGACGATCTGTCGGCCAGCGAGGTCTTCGAAGCAGACAAGACGCACGACGCCTGCTGGGGATCGACCAGCTACGCCGTTTCCTTCGGCTCGCCGGTGTTCGTTTGCATGTACCGCGCGGACTTGCTGAAAAAGCTCGACCGCCCGCCACCGCAATCCTGGCAAGAATATCAGGAACTGGCGGTCCTGCTGAACGATGCGGAAAAGCTTGGCCTCGCCGGCGACGCCGCCGCAGGTTGGTCGGGCGCCAGGGAACCCCTTGGCCCAGGTTGGGCCGGGTTGACGCTGCTGGCCCGAGCCGCCTCCTATGCCAAGCACCACAATCATTACTCGGCGCTGTTCGACATCGAAACCATGACGCCGCTCATCGCCAGCCCGCCGTTTGTCCGAGCGCTCGACGAATTGGTCGCGGCCAGCCCAATCTCGCCCGACGCGCAGCCGTTGGATCCGGCGGCCGTGCGCGAGTCTTTCTTGCAGGGCCGCTCCGGGATGGCCATTTCGTGGTTGGCGCCTCGCGCATCGCAACCGCCGGCCGGTCAAGCTGAAGCCGGCGGTCAGACGGCGCTGGAGATTGGCTTCACGGAACTGCCCGGCAGCAGCGATGTATACAACCCCAAGACACGGCATTGGGAACAGCGGCGAGAATCGCGGCACGTACCGCTATTGGGTATTTCGGGCAGGATCGGCTGCGTCTCGGCCAAGTCGAAACATCACGATGCCGCGTGGCAATTGCTGGCGTGGTTGTCGGGGCCGAAGTGGAGCGACCGCGTGGCGGCGGAAAGTGCGGCGGTGACCGTTTATCGGAGATCGCAGCTCAACGCGAGTGAGCAGTGGGTCGATGTCTCGATCGGCGGACCGGCCGCGCTGGAATACGCTCAGGTGGTCGAGCGATCGTTGAATGCCGAGGAAGGGCTCAGCGCGCCGCGCATACCCGGCCGGCGTCGCTATCTGGAAGCCCTGGACCAGGCCGTCGCTCAGGCGGTGCGCGACGAGACCACCAGCCAGGCGGCTCTTGACGCCGCTGCCGCCGCCTGGGCCGAAATTACCGCGGAGCTTGGCCTCGAGCGTCAGCGGGCGGCCTACCGCCGCAGCCTGGGTTTGCGGTAATGCCCGAGGGCAAGCAACGGCGCTGTCACGCGGCCGGCGTCTTGCCGAGGTAGCTCCGGGCCTTGTGCCCGGCGGTTCGGCGTGGCTTTGACACGGCGGCTTGGCGGTCCTAAAATTGAAGACGACTCTGGGGCGGTAGCTCAGTTGGGAGAGCGTCGCGTTCGCAATGCGAAGGTCGAGGGTTCGACTCCCTTCCGCTCCACTTTCAGGCGCCCGTTGACATCACTTGTCAGCGGGTGTTTTTATGGCCGGTACATACGTGAGAGAATCTTGATATGAGTCCTGAAACCGTTCAACAAATGCTCCGCCGCCAACCGTTTGAGCCGCTCGAGCTACGGCTGTCCAACGGCGAAGTTCACCAGGTGCGCCACCCGGAAAACGCCGCGCTTGGCAGAACGCGCTTAGTGATTATGTACCCCGACACGGAGACGGATCGAATGGTGATTTGCGACTTGAGCCACATCAACGCCATCGAAGCGGCCCGCACCAGCTAGCTTGGCTGGACGTGCCGATCGGAAAAAGCGAGAGCAGCGCCGGTGTATACGTCCTCGCCCCCAGCGTCGAACGCCTGCCGGCAATTGGGTAGTTCGCGTTTGTCATTCGCTGCCAACGCTGGTACTATGCCTTATATGAACGCCGAAGCCATTCAAGCCATGTTGCGGATCAAGCCGTTCACCCCGTTTGAGGTCCATTTGTCGGATGGCGAAGTCCATGAAGTACGCCACCGGAAAACGCGATGATTCTCAAAACCAATTTGCTCATCGGATTTCCCGAACAGGGCGGTTTCGCGTTGTGCGCGTTGTCGCATATCACCGAGACACGACCGCTGGCTTGCTAGGCGACTGTTTCATTGCTGGCGCTCCCTTGCGGTTGCTGGGCCGCTCCGCTCGGTTGTGGCGGTATGGGGCCCGACGGGGTGAAGGCGCAAAAAAGTGAGCGTCGCAACCGAGACCGTTCGCAACACCCGATCAAAGGGCACAGCAGAAAAATACCCGCCCCGATGCTCCCTTTCGGGAACGCGGTGCAAGGCAGTGCCTCTAGTGCTCAAGAGCCTCGCGGCTCAAGCCCGTCGTTTGTTGCGAAGCAGCTACTTGACGCTCGCTTGTCAACGAATTCTTGTGGCAGCCCATAGAGCGGCCGTCATTTCACTTGTTTCTCTTTCATCGCAATCTAGTCATGGCCGAATAGCCGCAACATCACCACGAGTGTAGCTTCGCGGCCCGCTCAGTTGCAACGGCTGGGCAGGTAGCGCAGGCGTCACTAAGGACGCGCGGAGTTTGTCCGTGGCCGGAAGCATTGCGGCCAACTCGGCACAATCGGCGGTTGAGAAACTGACCCGGCGGCGAGCATGGCGAGCGAATCGGCACCTTGATCGGCAGCCGACTTGGCTTGCATTCGGGAATCGTCGGCGGCCCTTTTGCCGGCCCCTTTGCCGATGGTTTCATGCTCGTTTTCCGGGTTGCTGGTGCTAACCAGTGGTGCAACGGCGTGAAGCCGTCGCCGCAAGTCGTTTGTCTACATCACTCGCGTCGATGGTCTGTCGCGGTAAGCCTTGCGCGTGGGCGAGCCTTTTTCCAGCAATTCGATCAGCGGTGAGTGGTTGCCGTGAAGGAAGAACGGAATACCGGTGCGTCTCGCAATGCGAAGGTCGAGGGTTCGACTCCCTTCCGCTCCCCTGCCAAATGCGCGTTCGCAGCCTCTAGTCGCAGGTTCGGCGCTTCTGTGACTTTTTCCTGGGCAAGGCCCAATTGCGCCGGGACGCGCTTGCCGGTTATTTCGGGCAGACGGTGTTGGAGCGATTGCCTATTGCGGTGGGTCTGGCGGAAGCTTGATGTCGGCGTTGCACTCAGGGCGGCGGAGGCGCACCAGATAAACCAGCGCGGCAAAATCATAGATCGCGTGTGTTATCATGGGCACTGCCAGGTTGCCGGTGGCGCGTTCGAGCCAGCTAAGATAAAGACCGATCGCTGTCGCCAGCATGAAATAGCCCGCGTTCAACGCGTGGCAGAGACCGAACAACACAGCGGCCAGCAGACAGGCCGGCCAAACGCCCACCAGGGGCGCCAGGCCGCGCTCGACGACGCCGCGAAACAGCAACTCTTCTCCCGCCCCCGCCAACAATGAAATCACCGCGAAATCGACCAGCCGTCCCGCCCGAAACAGCGGCACAATAGAATCGTCGACCAATGCCTTGAGCCGGCGAAACGGCCCCAGCGGCCATCGCAGCGTCAGCCACATCGTGGCCAGCAAGGGCGCGGTGGCCGCCAGGCCCGTTGCAAAACTCGCCACGTCGAGCCGCCAGCCTTCGCCCACCGGCACTTTTAGCCACTTGGCAAGCACGCCCGCCACTACCCCAATCGCCCCTTCCGCCAAGGCCGCCCAGCGTACAAAATGGGCCTCGTGCGGTGCGGGTGACTTCATCGGGACAGCCTTGACAATGCGGCTTGGGCGGTGGTAGTGTAAGGGGTAGCTCTCGTCGTCTCAAGCTGTTTTGGCAGCGCGGCTTACGCATTGCCGACCATTCGGAACATCACTTTCTAAGAGCGCAGACGAGGCCAGTCGGCGGCCGCCGCCTGGCGCGGATGAGTTTGTTTGAAGGAACAGGAACCTCATGCAAGCACGCATTTCTATTTCGAGGCAGGCGCGATTTCGGCGACCTAGCACGGTTATGGCGAGCGCTTCGATGTTGCTGGCGCTTGTAGCACTGCCGCCGCTTGACCGGCCCGCGAAGGGCGCCACGGGCAACCCTGCTCAGGGTGAGTTTGAAGGCGTGCGCCAGTATCAGGGCAAAGACGGCCAAGAGCACGACATCGAAGAGCCGAGCAAGAAATCACGCTCGGTGGCGAGAAACGCGTTGAAAGCCGGCAAGGCCAACAGCAAAGAAGAGCAACTCGCCGTGGAGCAGTTGCTGCAGTACGACGTGCATGCGCTCACTTGGAGCGAAAACGTTGCCAAGTTGCCCGATCTGCGCACGGCGCTGAAAAAGCAGTTGACCGATCTGGGCAAGGCGCCGCTGCCCGATCTGCATGATGAATTGAACCAGATGGCTCTGAAGACCTGCGGCGAAGCGGCCGCCGACGATCGTTATCCGATGGCCGTTCGTTTCAACTGCATCTTGATGATCGGCGAACTCGACGCCAAAGAGAGCTCGGGGTTTCCGAAAGTGGTCGTCCCCTTGCCCGAAGCGCGCAAGCTGCTGGTAGACGTCGTGGCCGATGACAAGCAGCCCGTAATTCTACGGCTGGCCGCGGTGGTGGGCTTGCGGCGGAACATTTTGGCGGGCATTTCGGTCGACGAGCAAAACACGGTGGCCGAATCGCTGTTGAATGTCATCCGCACGCCGCTCGATCCCAAGAAAGATTCGATCGTCACGCTTTGGTTGCGTTTGCTGGCGATCGACGGGGTGCACCTATTGACGAGCAAAGGCTTGAAGGTCGATCAACAGTCGATCGCCGCGGCACTTTCGTCGATGATTGCCGATCCGCAAATTCCCACACGGATGCGCTGTAGGCTGGCCGGCGAATTGGCGGGCATCGAAGCGGGGCAGTTCGCGCCGAAAGAAGTGGTGCAAGACGCGCAAGCCCTGGCGAACCTGGTTATCGCGATGTCGGCGGCGAATCCGTTCACCAAGATCGCTCGCCAGGCGGCTTTGGAACGAGAGGCCGCCGAGCAGGCCGAGGCTGCCAGCAGCCGCACCCGCCGACGCGGGGCCGCCGACGACGAGAAAGAGGAGAAGGACGATGAGAAGGACGAGGAAAATGACAAGCCGGCCCTTCCGTTGACCAAGCCGATGCGTGACGTGGCCGTGCATGCCATGCTCTACGATTTGGGCCGCGTGCGGTTGGGGTTGATGGGCCGCGAGCCGGGCAAGAAGGGCGAGCCGCCGCATTCCGCGACCCACGGCTTGTTTGCCGCCGCCGAGCCCGACGCGCAAAAGACGATTAACGTCTTAGTCACTCATATCGACGCCATGATCGCCGAGTTGGCCAAGCTGAACGACAAGAAGGATGTCGACAAGGAAACCGTCGCCGAAGCGGCGCTGGCGATTGAGGACAGCGGCCGCCAGTTGGCCGAAACGCTGCTGAGCGAGCAGCCAGCCGCCCCGGAGTCGAGTGAACCCGCGCCCGAGCCGGAAAAATCGGTCGCCAAGCCGGCGCCGTCGGTCCGCCGGGGCCAGCCTTCGGGCAATGCTCCGCCGCGCGAGAGTGCTGTGGGCAGCCCATAGCGGGGCCGCGTGATCCCGCGGAGCGATCTGCCTGGCAGACGGTCGGATGTAGGAATTTTCAGGTACGGCAAATGGATTTGCCTAGCATGACGTGCTTGTCGCGCCGCGTGCCGCTGATGCTCATCGGCGCCGTTGGCCTTTGCCTTGTAGCGTCCGCCGGCTGCAAGGGCCTGCATCTACGAACCGCCGGCAGCAGCCCACAAGAGGCCGACTCGTCTGATCCATCGACGACGAAGCCCGATCCGGCCAATTCCGATGTCGCGAAGCAGGGCAACTCAAAGCTGCCGGCGGCGCTCACGCTCGATGTTTGGCGAACGCTGGCGCCTCAACCGTCGATGGAGCCGGGCGCGGGCTATTACTGGCGACACACCGGCGGCCTGGAAGCGCTGATCGCGGCGCCCGCCGACGAGCACCCCGATTTTGCCGCGCTGCTTGAGAGCGAAAACGGGGTGCTGGCGACGAACGCGGCCATCAGCCTGGCGCGCTTGGGCGACACACGCGGGCGCGATCGGCTGGTTAAATCGGCGCGCGACGCCACACTCAGTTTGTCGCTGCGGTGCGCCGCTGCCGAGGCATTGGCCGGGTTCAGCGATCCGCCGGAAATCAGCACCTTGCGAGAATTGATCGACCGCTTCGGGCAATTCGACGGCGAAACGGCCTATCTGCCCGAATTACACGCACAGTTGCTCTATGGCCTGGCTCGCCACGTCGATGCGGGCAGCGACGAACGGTTCACTGCCGCGTTGAAGAGCCCGGCAGAGATCGTGCGGCTGGCGGCGGTGCGCGGCTGGCTGCTTCCCGGCACGGCTGAGCTGCCGGCGCGTGCCGCCGATCTGCGCTCCGATCCCGATACGCGCGTGCGCGCGGCCACGGTCGAGGCAATGGTCGCGCGGCGACATCCCCAGGCCTTCGATGCGGCGCAAGCGGCGCTGCGCGACTATCGGATCGAAGTTCGCTTTGCGGCGATCGCCGCCTTGGGCCGATTGGGCGGCCAGCAATCGCGAGAAGCGCTTGAAAAGCTCGAGCACGAGCCTGAGGCGATCTGGGCCGCGGCGATTACCGCGCTCGCGGCGCTTGACGCGCGCGATACGGTGTTCGCCGCGGCGGACAGCCCATCGTGGCATGTGCGCAAAGCCGCGGCGGGCGCGCTGGCGCGCTGGCCCGACGACCAATCGGCCAGCCTTGTCCGGCGGCTGATGACCGATCCGAGCCTGGAAGTGCAAAAACAGTTGGTCGCCGCGCTGGCCGATTGGCCCTTGCCGCAGGCCGGACCGCTGCTGCTGGATGCGATGGAGCGCGGCGGCTACTTGCCTCGCAAGTTGGCGGGTGCGCAACTGGCCGAGCGCTGGCCGGCGGCCGAAGAGTTTTCGGCCGACGCTCCGCCGCAGCGGCGCGCGGAAATGCTGGCGTCGTTGGTTGGCGCCTGGGGAGAGCGGCAAACGGCGGTCCCGGTCGAGCCCGCCGCGCCGCAAACCACCGGCGTCGACAAGGCGATCTCTCTCGAACGAGTCGCAGCGGCGGCTGATTGGATCGCGCGGCTACACGAATCGCCGCCCGACGGCCCGGCAGCGGCCGAGGCCCTGCGGTCGCTGCGCGAATTCGGCCCCGACCTGCCCGACGCCCTCGCTCAACTGGTGGCGCAGCGGCAGACGGCGTTGCCCGACGTCGTGTACCGCGAGGTGCTGCCGCGTTTTGGCGACGAATTCAGCGAGCTCGACCGGCTGACGTCGGCCGACGTGCAACAGCGCCGCCGCGCCGCTGCGCGGCTGGCCGATCAGGCACGGCGCGCGCCGCTCCCGCTGTTGGCGTTGACGCGGTTGGCCGAAGTCGGCGCCCGCGAGCCAGACGCCTTGGTCTGGAGCAGCATGCTGCGATGCGTGGTGGGCGATGGGCGCGACAGGGCGATTCGACTGGCCTACGCTGGCTTGGGCCACAACTCGCCGGAGGTGCGCCGCCTGGCCATCGAGCATCTGGCAGAGCATCCCGCGCCCGAGCATGCCCGGCTACTCCTGTCCGCCTTGCAAGACAAGCAGCAATCGGTGATGTTGGCGGCGGTTAAGGCCCTGGGCCATCCCGGCATGCTCGACGACACCGCGCCCCTGGAGCGCCTGCTGGCCAGCAACGATCGCAAGCTGCGGGTGGCGGTCACGCAAAGCCTGATCCTGCTCCAGGCTGAGCGTGGGCCCGAGATGCTCGAGCTGTTGGCGCACGACCCCGACGCCGATACGCGCCGGCAGGCGGCGTTGATGATGGGCCGCTTCGCCGATGCTCGTTACACGGCTACGCTCATCGGCCTGCTCGACGATACGCTCGGCGTACGGCTGGCGGCGCTGGCCAGCCTTCCCCGCGTGACCGGCCACGACGTCGCCGGTGAGGCGGCCGCAACCAGCAGCCTCGACCGTATTGGCCACTGGAAACAGTGGTGGGCACATGGCGGCGACAATGCCTCCAGAGACGACGACTATCGCAATTGAGCCTCGAGCCGATCTAAAAAAGGCAATTGGTCGGGATGAATCAACTCGCGCGCCCGCGGCATGCTGACAAATTCTGCGCAGTCGATCTCCCAAGAGGCGCAGCGGGGCGCCGCGCCGGCGGGCGCCGGCCCCATGAAGCAATGCACGCGCTTGCGGCTCTTGCGATAGTCGATGTGGCCCAGCGGGGCCAGCTCGCCGGGCGTAACGCCGGTTTCTTCGAGTGCCTCGCGGCGGGCGGCGGCTTCCAGCGATTCGCCGGCATCGGGCAGCCCCTTGGGAATTCCCCACGGCGCCCGGCGGTTAAAATTGCCCGACGCATGAACCAAGAGCACCTCCAGCCCATCCGGGCCGTCGCGATAGAGCAGCACCCCGGCCGATTCACGCATCGCTCGCTCCGGGCGTTTTCGGCCGTTGCCGCATCGTGGGGGAAAACAGCAGCCAGGCGGTGGCCGCGACGTAGGCTAACGCTTGAATAATATAGCGTATCAGACGAGTGACCAAGATTGGCACGCTCGGGACGCCGTGCGAAAAGAACATTGCGAGAATCGAAAGGCATCCTAAGGCTCTGAGAGCAAACAGCCCCACCAGGATCCAGCGACCGAGTGAGCGTTTTCGGGACACCAAGTAAAAGGCGGTCAGCGGCAGCACGAACCAAAGCACTGTACCGAAGAGATGATGGAGCCAGGTTAGTTCCGACCAGTTGCTGCAGATGAGCCACGCGGTCAGGACAAAGTGCACCAGCACTACGATACCGACGCGGCGAACACGAACTTGTTCGATGACCGCGGAGTTAAACTGGGTCGGCGATGCGTAGGGGTTTACGTCAGTCATCTTTTATGCCGCCTTTTTGGTCTGTAGGGAACGCCCTCCGTGGCAATCCCGTTCGGCACGAATTTTGCGCCATTTAGTTAATCAGTATTTGGCTTG
>JAICLL010000315.1 GCA_025927475.1 Pirellulales bacterium | reverse complement strand
TGGGCCGAGCGCAGCGAGTCCCACCATTTTTGCAGACCGACGATGGCGGCGCCGCGCCGCGCGAGAAAGGTGGGACTCGCTCCGCTCGGCCCACCCTACGGGCTGTGACGCAACTTCTCACTTCATCATCTCCACATCTCCTCTCGTATCTCCCTATCTCCGTCCTCTCCCGGGTTCAGTTAGTCAAACAGCGTCTTCTGTCCCGAGGCTGGCCGGGGCGGGCGGAACTGCGTGCAATCGAGTTCCGGCAGCCGCCCATCCAGCCCCGCCTTGCGGGCAAACACGCGAAAGTTCTGGGCGATCTGCTCGGCATAGTTGCCGCCGCCACGCATCCGCGCGCCAAACCGCGAGTCATACAGATGGCCGCCGCGCGTCGAACGAATCAGCGACTCGACACGGGCCTGCTTGTCGGGATAGTTGGCCGCCAGCCAGCTTTGAAAGACCGGCACGACCGACAGCGGCAACCGCAGCAGCACATAGCCCGCCGTGCTGGCGCCGGCTTCCCGGGCAGCCTGCAAAATCGCAGGCACTTCATGATCGGTCAGTCCCGGCACGATGGGCGCCACCATCACGCCCACCGGCACGCCCGCGGCGGAAAGCGCTCGAAGGGCCGCCAGCTTTCGCTCGGGCGGGCTGGTGCGCGGCTCCATGGTGCGGGCCAGCTCGGCGTCGAGCGTGGTGATGCTCAGAAACACGTGCACCAGCCGCCGCTGGGCCAGCGACGCCAGCACATCGAGATCGCGCGTCACCAGCGCGTTCTTGGTGATCACGCCGCAGGGCTGATGCGCCTCGCTGATCACTTCCAGCAGCCCGCGCGTGAGGCGGAAACGCCGCTCGGCCGGCTGATAGCAATCGGTGACGCCCGAAATGCTGATCACCTCAGCCTGCCACGAGGGCTTGGAAAGCTCCGCCCGCAGCAAGGCCGGCGCGTCGTGCTTCACCAGAATCTTGCTCTCAAAGTCCAGACCGGCGCTCAGGCCGAGGGTCTCGTGCGTGGGCCGGGCATAGCAATATGCGCAGCCATGCTCGCAGCCACGATAAGGATTGATGCTGAAGCGAAAGCCCACGTCGGGGCTGTTGTTTTCGGCGATGATGGTGCGCGAGCGGTCGGGCAAGAACTCGGTCGGCAGCTTCCGCTCGTCGGCCAGCAGGTCGTCGTCGAACTCTCGGTCGTCGAACGTCTCTTCGACGTGCATCGGCAAAAACCGATTGGGCGGGTGGCTTTGCGCGGCGCGTCCCGCGATCTTGGCTGGCTGACGTGGCTGCATATATCGCAGTATACCACGTCCGCATTTCCCTCGGCACCTACCCGGCGTTTCGGATCAACCACGCGCGATTCTATGTTGGATTGTTATCCGTGTTTGATTTGTGCACCGCAGGCGTGCCACGGCATCCGTCGCGGCGGGATCGGCGTTGTCATTCTCGCAATCGCTGCCGCCGCGACGGACGCCGTGCGTTGCCGCTTCGGACCCCACACGGCGTCCGCCGCGGCGAGTTGCGTCGCGCCTGAAATCGATGCCGTAGGCGCCGCGGCGGATGCCGTGGCACCCAGTTAACAACAAACAAAGATCAATCTCGATGGCTGGGTGCAGACAGTGACGCATCTCGGGCGTCGCTTTCACCGGGCGATTAGGCGTCCGCCAAGCCCGGCCTCGCGCGCCGCCAGTTCTGGAAAGCGCTGGCCGCACGGCCAATCCGCCAGCCGCACCGGTTTTTCTTAGTGCTGCCTTCTTCAGGCAATTCGAGGAGACCTGCGAAATCGCCTTGCGCGCCCTGAGCGCATTCTGGCTTTCGGCGGCCGGTGTCTTACCGCGTGACTCCCACCTCGCATGGTCGTTACTGAATTCCATTGCTGATCTGCCCCATGAGTGCGGTAATTACGTAACCGCGGGCGAAAAGGAGAATGTCTTGCTTCGCCGGATGTTTACAGTAATATACCAAGGCAAAACAGCGCATTTCCGCCAAATCACAAGAATACGCTTGGGATTGCTGCCCGTTGGGGGTATAATCCCACCTTAAAAGGGGCTAAAAAGCCGTCAGCGCGTCGCCTAACAACGCCGCCTGACACCCTCAACGGGGCGTAGGAACACGTCTGTAAGCTTTTAGGCGGCAAGCCGGTAGCTAACCTCTTGGCACCTTGGTGAAAAAGGAGAGATTGGGCGAGTCTGTATCCAATTCTGGAGTCGGTCGTCGTCACTTAGGCGCGCGGCCCGCA
>JAICLL010000161.1 GCA_025927475.1 Pirellulales bacterium | reverse complement strand
GGCAGCGCGCAGCCGATGGAGTGGCGGAAAAATTGATGACAGAAAAATGCCGCGGGCGGCGCAAACCAATCAACGCCGAACCCGAGTCTCCCATTCTTCTGTCAGCCATCTTTCTGTGATTCTGCCTCGGTCCGCCCTAAGGTCCTACGGTTTCGGTCGTCTATTGCACGGAGCGGATTCCCTTTTTTCGCTAAAAGGTTCCCGAATAGACTGAGCAGGATCGGCAGATCTCGGGCGGATTGTCCGACGAAAGCTGCTGGCGGAAATTCTCGTACTCGGCGCCGCTCCAGATTTTGCCCAAGCCCTGCCCGGCGACATTGCCGAAGTTCATGCGGTCGGGCGTGGAAATCATGCAGCAGGGCATCGCCAGGCCCTGGTAGCTGATGTAGGCCCCGCGCCACGGCCAGTCGCAGCGCTTGGGGCCGGGCGTGCCCGGCGGATGCAATCGCGGGCGCGTGCTCGGCAAGCGCAGATCGACGCCCAACTCGTCGGCCACACGCCGCGCTGCGTTGAACCAGGACTCCACGCGCTGCGGCGCTTCGGCCAACAGCGTCTCCTGATCGACAAACTCGCGCATGGGCCGATAGGCTGCCGGCAACGTCGATTCGCCGAAATCGTGGCAAAGATGCTGCACAAACATGGATTGCATCGACCAACGATGGGCCAGCCGCACCAGATCGGGCAGTTCGTGCAAATTCTGCCGCATGATGACGCTGACCAACCGCATTTGCGGCCCGGTCACGCCGGCCGCCTTGCGCGCGTCGGCCAGCAATTGCAAGCCGCGCATCACCCGCTCGAAGCGGCCCCGGGCGCGGATGCGCTCATAGGTTTCCGGCGTTGCCCCATCGATCGACACATGGATGCAGTCCAGGCCGCAGGTCACACAGCGCTCGGCGCGGCGCGAGTTGAGCACCAGCGTCATATTCGTGTTGGTGGTGACCCGCGCACCGCGGCCGGCGGCATAAGCCACCATCTCGAAAAACCGCGGATGCATCATCGGCTCGCCCAAGCCCTGCAAATGCAGATGTTCGAGCGTGGTCAACTCGTCGATCAGCCGCGTGAAGATGTCGAAATCCATGAAGGCGGGCGGCCCGTGCGGAGGCCCGTCCTGGCGAAACTGAATGGGACACATCTGACAGCGCAAGTTGCACTGCCCGACCGGTTCCATTTGCACGTAGGTGGGCAATGGCCTGGCAGGCGCGTCGGGGCGCTGCTCGGTTCGGCTGCGGCGACTTCGCCTTGATCCGTTGGATTGATTGGCGCAACCGCCGGGCACAAGGCCCGGAGCTACCGTTGCGGCGGCGGCCGCTCCGGCAGCGATCGTAGCCCCGGCCCTTGTGGCCGGCTGTCGGGCCGCCGGCGCGACGAACGCCGGTTCATGTCGCGCCGCTTCACTTCGCGCCGCTTCACTTCGCGCCGCTTCACTTCGCTCTGTGGGCGGTCCTTGCAAGCTAACGAGCGTGGATCGCGGCATGGCGATCTCCTGTGGTGGGAAGTGTCGATCGGTATTTCAGCGCCCCGTGCATCCTCCAAAAGATCGACAGGGGCGGAATGAGCATCGACGTGACCAGCATTTCGGCCACGTGCGCCGGCGCCCAGGTGTTGCCGCGCATCCGGCGGGCAAAACATCTGCCCGTGAGCAAGCCCCAGGCCGCCAGCCCGTTAAACGCAAGCCACTGCTGGCGAGCGGCAACTCCGGCCACCGCGGCGGCCAGCGAGCCGATGGCGTAATAATAATCGCGTGGAAAAGCGGGGATGTGACGACGATATAGCCCGGGATGTTTTTTGAACAGCAGCGCGTCAAACTCGCTTTTTCGCTGCTGCCGCAGACTGACGCCCCACGGGGCCGGGCGAATGGGATGGATCACCAGCGCATCGGAAGCATGCACGATGCGGCAGCGGTGCTCCAGTAGCGAGAAATATAAATCGCTGTCTTCGCGCCAGGCCGCGGTAAATCGCTCGTCGAAGCCGCCCACCTTTTCCAGCGCGGCCCGGCGGCAGAAACAGTTGGCGGTGACAAACACCGCGCGGGCCAGCCCCGCGGCATCGCGCTGGTAGTCGGTCGGCCTGGGGGGCAGCGGCATTTCGAGCCGGCCCCACGCGGCGTCGGCGCCCCCGGTGAGCGCTTCGACGCCGGCGGCCAGCCAGCCGGGTTGCGGCAGACAGTCGTCGTCGGTAAAGGCGATGAAGCCGGCGACCGCGGCCCGCCAGCCGGCGTTGCGGGCCGCGGCGGGTCCCTGCGTCGCCGCCACGGGCAGATAGCGCAGCCGGTAGGGCGCCGCCGCCGCTTCGGTTTCCACCAGGCGGCGCGTCGAGACATCGGCGGCATCGTCGGCCACGATCACTTCAAACGCGCCGGCGTCGAAACGCTGGGCGGCCAGCGCCACCAGGCAGCGGCGCAGCATGTCGTGCCGATGATACGTGGGTACGACGACGGAAATCTGCACGCCCATTATTTTTCGAGCAAAAAACTGCCAATCACCAAGGCGTCCAACGGCGAGGTCCAAAACGATTCGACCGCGTCACGCGGCGAGCAAACGATCGGCTCGCCGCGGGTGTTGAACGACGTGTTGACGAGCACGGGCACGCCGGTGCGCCGCTGAAAAGCACGCAGCAAGTCATAGTAAGGCGCGTTCTGGCGGCGATTGATCGTTTGCACCCGGGCCGTGCCATCCACATGTCGAACGGCCGGAATCTGGTCGGCCCTTTCCGGACGAACATCAAACACAAACAACATGAACGGCGCTACCCGTGCCCCCACAAACCACTGGTCGGCTTCTTCCTCCAGCACGACGGGTGCCACCGGGCGGAAATCTTCGCGATCTTTGATCTCATTGAGTTTCGCTTGCATCGAGTGGCTGCGCGGCGATGCTAGTATCGAACGCGCGCCCAACGCGCGCGGGCCAAATTCCATACGCCCCTGAAACCAGCCAATCACCTTATCGTCGACCAGCAAATTGGCAGTTTCTTCGGCCACGTTGTTCAGCCGACGATACGACAACTTCGACCAACGCAGGAATTCTTCGATTTCGTCGTCGTGATAGCATGGGCCGAGAAAGGCGTGTTCCATTTGATAAGCGCGCTCATTTGCACCGCGCTGGCGGCTATCCATCCACAGCGCCGCGCCCAAAGCCGTGCCGGCGTCGCCCGCTGCCGGCTGCACCCAAATATCGCGGAAGGGTCCGCGATCGCGAATCCGGGCGTTCATGACGCAATTGAGGGCCACTCCGCCCGCCAGACATAAGTGTTCCGATCCGCTCACGCCATGCAGCCAGCGGGCCAACTCAATGGCGGTGTCTTCCAACACGACTTGAAGCGAGTGGGCAAGGTCGTAGTGGCGCTGTTCGATGGGACCACCGCGGCGGCGCGGCGGCCCAAATCGCTCGGCCAGCCGCGGCGGGGCGATAGTGTATTGCCCGTTCTCGCCGATACGGACCATCTCTTCAAACTCCGCGCGGAACCGCGGCTTGCCATACGACGCCAAGGCCATCACCTTGTATTCATCGGACGAATGCAAAAAGCCGAGGTAATCGGTGACTTGTTCGTAGAGCAGCCCCAACGAGTGTGGCATGCACACCTGGCCGATGATTTCCAGCTCGCAGCCATCGCCGATGCCGTACGACGTGGTGGCTCGTTCTCCGCGGCCATCAAGGGTCATCACGGCGGCCCGTGGAAAGGGCGAAGCATGAAAGGCACTGACGGCATGGGCCAAATGATGCTTCACAAAATGCCAACGATACGGTCCGTCGGCCTGCGCGCCTTCGAATCGCTCGCGCAAATGGTGCGGCGCTCCGTCGGCGAGCTGCCCCGGAGCATTGACGATCGAGGCCAGAAAGAGGGGATCCCAGGGCGACTCCCCTTCGTCAGGCGGCGCCTCGTGATCACGAGGTAGCCCCGGCCCTTGTGGCCGGCTGAACGACGGTTTTAACGGCAACTCAATGTGCGCGTCGTCGCGCCGATTGCCTAACAGCAGATACGGATCGTACGAGTAGGCCACGTGATCGACATCGACCAGCCGAATGCCGGCCTCGCGCAGGCAGTATTCGATGGCATGAAACGGCAGCTCCCAGGTCGAAAAGGGTACTGGCCGTTTACCATGCTTGATATGCGTGAAACGTTCTTCCTCGGCGGCGGAAAGCACTTGGCCGTCTTTGACCAGGCAGGCTGCCGGGTCGTGGTAAGTGGCGTTGATGCCAAGCGTGTACATGGCGATTGTTCTCCTCAGGCTGGTCGATTTTGGTCAAGGTTTGTTCAAAGAGGCATCAGCGGGGTGGACGAACCGGGGCATTGCCAAGGCTCTGCCCCGGCCACCGCCGCGGCCTCCTGGGTGAATCGTCTCTCGTCATACAATTCGAGGGCGGCATGCAGAACTTCAGCGACGGTCACGCGCCGCAAACAATCGTGATGCGCTTCGGGGCAAATGCTCTTGTAGCAGTACTTGCAGGGCACATCGTAAAACAACACGCGATGCGGCACTTGCCAAGGCGTGTGCTGCGGATTGGTCAAGGCATACAGGTCGGCAACGGGCGTGCCGACCGCCGCGGCGATGTGCACCGGGCCGGTGTTGTTCGAGATCAACAGCGGCGCGGCCTCGATCAGCGCGGCCAACTCATCGAGACACAGCCGTCCGGCCAGCGAATGCGTCGCCGCGCCGCATAGACGCTGAATCTGCTCGATCAGCGGCTGCTCGCCGCGATCGCCGGTAAAGATGATCTGCCAACCTTCCTCACGGCTCAGCCGGCCGGCGAGCTCGGCAAACCGCTCGGCGGGCCAGCGACGCGAAGCCGCTGTGGCGCCTGGATGCACGACCGCCCAGGGGCGCTCGGCATCAATGCCCAATTCATTCAAACACGCGCCGGCGTGCCGCCGCGCTAAGAGCGATACGGAAAGCCGCAGCCGCTCGTCGGGCGTATGTGCGCCGACGGCGGCCGCCAGATCCAACTGCCGCCGCGCCTCATGCCGAATCTGTTGCTCCGACTCGCTTTCGCGCACCCAGTCGGTGAGCAACTGATAGGGGTTTTCGCGGCAATGCGCAGCGCGCAAGGGAATCTCGGCCAGATAGCACAGCAGCGCGGCTGGCAGCGGGTTTTGGCTATACACCGTGAAAATCACGGCGGCGTCGAACCGCTCCGCACGCAGGTGGGCAATCATCCGCTCGTCGGCCGCTGGGTTCTGACGGTCGGCGGTGTGCTTCATCCAGGGGGCGTCGTAGCGAATGACGTCGTCCACGTCGGGCACCAGCGGCGCCACTTCGACGCCCGACGCCGACGTCAGCAGCGTGATCGAGCGCCCGGGCCGCGATGTTTTCAAGGCGCCGATCGCTGGAGTGGTCAGCAGCACGTCGCCCAGACTATCGAGCCGGACGCACAGCAGTTTCTGGGCGTCGGCCCATCGATCGCCGGGCATGGTCGTTACCTCCTGTTTCGAGAGATGCTTGCTGGCCGATCGGATCGATCACCGGGATGTTGCTGGGCGGCGGTTGCGAAGCCAGAATGCGGTCGGCCGCCAGGTCGAGGTCGGCGACAACAAACTCGGGCTGCCGCAATTCGGACATTTGCCATTCGGTCTCTCCGCCGTTGTCGATGAGCACGGCGCGGCAGCCCGCCCGGCGCCCGGCTTCGATGTCGTCGAGAATGTCGCCGATCATCCAGCTTTGCCCCAGGTCGAGCAGATGCTCGCCGGCGGCCTGCAGCAACATGCCCGGCTGCGGTTTGCGGCAGGTGCATCGACAGCGATAGCGCCGATCGGCGCCGCTGGGATGATGCGGACAATAATAAAAGCCGTCGAGCGCGATACCCTCGCCGGCCAGTAACTGCCGCAGTCGCTGTTCGACGGCCGGCAAGGCATCTTCGCCAAAGAAGCCGTGAGCCACGCCCGCCTGGTTCGAGACCACGAACAGCCGGTAGTCGCGCGCCAGCCGACGCAAGGCGATACCCGCCTTCGGCGCAAGACGCATCTGATCCGGATCGACGTTGTAGGGCACGTCGTCAATCAGGGTGCCGTCTTTATCGAGAAAAATCGCGCGATGGGTCATTCGCCAGAGATTTGAAAGATCACAACACTGTACATTGCTTTTCGGCGCCCGCGCTCCGTGCGACCGTAGGGTGGGACGGGCTTGCGAGTCCCACCTTCCCCGGCAGCGCAGCCGCGACATCGATTCGGTGGGAAGGTGGGACTCGCTTCGCTCGGTCTCCTCCGGTCGTTACAGCCGAACGGTCTCCTCGTGTGGTTGTTCCGTTAAGGTGCGCAGGGGCATTTCAGCAGCGACGCCTTCCAACACCTCGTCATATACCTGGGCGAGCTGCGCACTTACGCGGCGCCACGTGAACCAATGATTCACCCGTTCCAGCGATCGCCGCGAAAATCGCGCTAGCAACCCCGGATGAGCGAGTACATGCGCCAGCCGCTCCCCCAGCGCCTCGGGGTCGTGGGGCGGCACCAGGTAGCCCGTTTCGCCGTCGAGCACGCTGTATTTGATGCCGCCCACATTAGCGCCGATCACCGGCGTGCCGCAGGCCATCGCTTCCAGCGGCGTGATGCCAAACGGTTCATACCAGGGCGTGGTCACAAACACGTCAGCCGCGCTGTAATAATACTTCAACTGCTGGCGGCTCTTGCGGCCTACAAACGTCACCAGGTCGGCCACGCCTTCTTCGCGCGCGATCGCCTGCAAGCGGCCAATTTCCGGAGTTCGAAGCGGATCGGCGTCGTCCGACTCACCGCCGACAATGAGCAGCCGGGCGGCCATGTGGTGCTGCCGCACGAGCCGCGCAAAACCTTGCACCGCATTGTCCACTCCTTTGCGCGGCACCATCCGCCCGACTTGCAACACCAAGCGCTCGTGCAGGCTGAGCCCCAATTGCTTCCGCGCCCGTCGTTTATCGACCGGCCACAGCTCGCTCTTGTCAAAGCCGCAAGGCACCAGGCGGATTCTTTCGCGATCGGCGCCGTACAGCACCACTTGGTCTTCTTCGTCTTGCGGGCACTCGGCAATGAGACGGTCGGCCTCGGCCACGAGCCGGTCTTCGATGACCATTCGCTCTTCGGAAAAACCGTCGGCCCCGCCCTGATGCATCCGCCGCACCCGTCCCAGGGCATGAAAGGTAATGACAAACGGGATGCCGCGGCGGCGTTTCACTTCAGCCGCCACCAGCCCCGACATGAAGAAGTTGGCGTGCAGCAGGTCATAGTCGCCTTCCGCATCGCTGAACCGCAGCAACTGCTCGGTAAACTCGTCCATGTAGGCCAGCATGTTTTCTTTGGCGACAAAGCGGGCCGGTCCCGCCGCCAGGTGCACCACGCGCACGCGCGGCAGCCACTCGACTACTTCGGGCAGCGCGGCATTGTCGCGCCGTGTGAAGACATCGACCTGGTGCCCGAACGCGGCCAGATGCTTCGCCACCTGGGCCACGTAGACATTTTGTCCGCCGCTGTCCACTCCGCCTAAACACCCCAAGGGCGAAGCGTGCTCGCTGACAAGCGCGATGCGTCGATACATGTTGTTGTTCTCCAAAACTAACCCACCGCCGTCAGACGAGGCGCGGCACGACGGCCCGCCACCTCGGCGAAGGCGGTCTCCCAATCTCGCGTGAAGCGGCGGATATCAAACCGCTCAAGCGCGTAGCGCCGCGCACCGTCGCCCAGCCGCTTGGCTTCGCGCGGGTCGCGCAGCAGCGATTGCATCAGCGGAAGCAACTTGTCGAGGCTCGTGTCCACATATCCCGAAACGCCGTTCTGAATGGCCGTCGACATTTCGGTGGTGGCCAGGCCGATGATCGGCATGCCCAGCGTCATGGCTTCGCACACGGCCAGGCCGAGGCTGGTGTAGCGAATCGGATTGAAGAAGAACCGATAGCGGCTTTCGAAAGCGGCCAGCTCGGTCGGCTGAACCTCGCCGACTCCGCCCAATTCTTCCGCCGCCATGCCCACCAGATCGAGCGGCACGGCGTCGCGGGCACGCAGAAAGATGTCGGGCGAGAGCCGCCGCCCGCGGCTGCCCAAGTGGTTGATGACCACAATTCCACGCTCGATCTCACCGGTGTAGCGAACCTCCGGTGGAACCAACACGCCGTGGTCAATGACGCGGTTGGGCGTCTGCCCGCTGTCCCACATCAATTGATTGAACGGTGTGACGTGCACCAGCAACACATTGGGATCATCGCACCCATGGAGCTGCCCGGTGGGGTGTTCCAGCGGCGGATCGTGTTCAAGATAGACGCGCGGCAGCCGGCGCTGCTCATCGGAAAGCGTCTCGAACTGATCGACTTCCCAATTCTGCCGGTGCTGATAGAGAATGAGATCGAACTGGCAATTCTGCACTTCATCCGCGGGCACCTCGTGGACGTTGTCGCCAAAAGGAAAGGTCTTTCCGCGCCCGCCGTAACCCGGCCTTCCAGGCGCCACGGGTAGATAGATGTCATGCCGCACTTGCGACAAATACCAGAGGTAGTTGCCGTGAATATGCCAGGTAAAAATCTTCAGACGACGCACGGGCTTCTTCCCTTTCGGATCAATGTGTCGTGTCAAACGGCCGCCAATTCGAGAGCCGTGGATCGCGCGGGGTAGCTCCGATTTCGGTCGAGGGCCAATCGTTCGTCGGCAAAGTCCGCGGCCAGCTCGCGCGCCGCTTCGAACACCCGCTCTGGCGACAGTTCGGTTGCGCAGGGATGGCCGATCGGGCAGATCACATGTTCGCACGGCTGGCAGTCGACGCGATGCGAGATGATGCGATGCCGCCGTCGATCGAGCGGCGCCCAACGCTTCGGATCCGAACCAGTGACGACCACGATGCTCGGAACGTGCACGCCCGTGGCCACGTGCGAAATGCCGGTGTCGTTCGAGACGACCAATCGGGCATTGTCCAACAGCGCCGCCAGCGAACCCAGCGTGGTTCGCCCGGCCAGATTGATGCTGGGCCGTCGCATGGCCGTGGCCACCGCGTCGGCCAGTTCGGCTTCCGACCGAGAGCCGGTGATGACCACTTGCAAACCCATTGCGTCGAGCCGGTCGGCCACGGCGGCAAACCGATCGGCGCCCCAGCGGCGGCTGAGATAGCGCGCGCCAGGGTGAATGCACACATACTCCCCGCGGCGCAGGCGCCGCGCGTCGTCCAATTCGGCCAGCGCGTCTCGATCGACCTCGCGCACCGGAAACTCCAGCTCTTCACCCAGTGACGGCGCGCCAAGAAACTCCATCAGGGCCAGATGCCGCCGCACCTCGGGCAAATGATTCGGATACGGCAGGAAGCGTTGGGGATCGGGGCAATAATCGTCCGGCACGAAATAGCCCGCGTTATGCCGCGCGCCCAACATCACGGTGAGCGGATTGACAAACGAGCCACTGCCGTGCAATTGAATCGCCAGGTCGAATCGCCGCTCGTGGGCCGCCGCCAGAAAGTCAACGAACGCCGCCGAGTCGAACTCGCGTTCAGGCAAGCCCGGAAAACCCGGCAACTCGAGGAAGTCGTCGAGATAGCGGTTGAACCGCTCGACGAATTCCCGCGCCCAGGCCAGACCGATGAGCGTGATGCGGGCCTTGGGAAGCGCGCCGCGGAGAGCTCGCAGGGCTGGCACGGCGCATAACAGATCGCCGAGTTGCAAGGCCCGCAAAACGGCGACTCGCTCGGGAAGCGAATCACCGAACGCCACCCGGTGCCGCCCCACCGCTGGCTGCCACCCGTCTTGCCCTGCTGCGTATTGCCACCCTGCGTCTTGCCCCATCGCGCGACCTTCCATGAGGAAGCCTGATGATCCTGGTGCAGTTAAGTCGAAAACCTCGGCGTTAACTCCTTGGGCGAGCCAAGGCGGGCACCCCTTTGGCAAACACCGTTCCAGGCGAAAAAAAGACCAGACGGACTTCCGCTCGATCAAGAAGAGAAGCGACGGGTGCCCCAAAGAAGCGACGGACAAGCAAGCGCTAAAGCGAAGCGGCGGAAAGATATAGTCGTCTTCTTGCTCCCCTCGTTCGCGCGACCTGATGCGGGTGTCGCCCATCGCGGTTGGCAGCTCGGCAAGCGGGGGGCGGGCGCCGCGGAGCGTGACGCCGAACCGACCAGAGTGGCCGCGAGGCGGTCACGCCTTTTTTGCCATTTTTACTCGCTTATGAATCGACCTTGAGGCGGGCGGCAGGTTCTGGTACGAACTCCGCCCAATGATTGGGCCATCGGCTCCGACCGGCGTTTCGGTGCGCGGGCCGGCCTCTCTTTGGGAGTCACTGAGAATATGAAGAAAACGATTCTGTTGCTCATCGTGGTCGTAGGCGGCGCGTTCTATCTGGGCTGGTTCACGTTCACCACCAGCAAAAGCGGCAACACCGAGCACGTCGATATCATCTTCGACAAAGACAAGATCCACGAAGACGAGCTGAAGGCTTTTGAGAAGCTGAACGAATACGAACAGCAGCTAAGCAAGCAGGCCGAAAAGAACGCGGCGGCCAACACCGATACCTCAGCGGCGACAGGCAGCACGCTCCGCTGACGCCGGGGGGTGGCCGGGTTCCGCGTTTACCACGGCGTACTTAGCGGAATCCGACGCTCCTGGCAGGCTCGCCCCCAGCGATAAGTATTGGGGGTCTATGCCGAGCGGCGCGCGAGCCGCGGATTAGGCTCGAAGATTTGTGACCAGCGCCCGCGCGCATTGGGGCGCAACACACGCGTCGAGCCGCGCGAGTCGAGCAATTGCAATTCGCCGGCACGAATGCGTGGCACTTCGTCGCCCAGGTCGTCCAGCACCACGCCCAACGGCGCCCGCAGCGCAAGATCGTATTCGACCAACATGCCGCGATGTACGGCAAAGACGCTGGAGCCAAGCTGCAGCCGGTCGGCATCGGTGGGAAAGGGCGGCGGCGAAAAATGAAGGGCGCCGTCAATCGCCGTGTGCGGCGAGAGAGTCTCAGAATGGCTCGTGGCATAGTCGTGCCGAAGATTGGCGGTCAGTTCGCCCGTCTCGTGATCGAGCGTCGAAAGCTGAAATCCCGCCGCGTCGAACTCAACCAACCGGCTATGGTGACAACCGTCGCGTGAGACCTCGCCGATTACGCCCGTGTGTACGAAGGTGCAAGAACCGACTCGCGAGAATGAATCGGCGTAGTTTTGGCCCAGGTGGTTATGGGCCGAAAACCACAGCTTGATCTGGGGGTTTTCGTGGACCAGTCGCAAGAAACGCTCGGGCCGGTCGGTATGGTTGAGCCAGGCGTTGGGGCACTTCAGATGGATGCTCTGCAATACGCGTAGGCCCGATCCCATGACGGGCGCGTGCGAAAAGACGAAGGTGGGCCGGCGATGGTTGCGCTGGAGCGTCGCCGCCAGCCAGGCGATCTGGGCGTCGTCCAGATGTACTTCGTGACAGCAGCCGGTGTTGGCGCGGAAGCGGGTGCTCGACAGGCAGATGCCAAGCGCACTGCCCAGATCGAATTCCTGGTAAGGCTGGTCGGCGCCGAAAGCCTCGCACCAGGCGGACACGGCGTCGGCATCGCTCGCGTAGTCGCGGCCTTCGACGTCGTGGTTGCCCATTAAGGTATGGAAGGGGCGATCAAAGCCCCGCAGGAAGTCGAGTCCTTCTTCGAACGATTGCCAGGTGCCGCAGTGGCTGTAGCCACCCTGGTCGCCCAGTTGCACGATGACATCGGGCTGGAACTGCAGAATCTGCTTCCGCGCCGCGCGATACGCGGCGTCTTCGGGCGACTCGTAGTGCAAATCGCCGACGACGGCGAGTGTTTTGGGAGCGGTCAAAAAAGGGTTCAGGGTTCAGGGTTCAGGTAGTGGTCGAGGGCCGCGGCTGCGTGCTCGGTCGAGGAGCCGACGCTCGCAAGACGGATTCCTGCCCGGCAAGGGGCAACGAGACGGCCTGCAAGACCAGCCGGCCCGGCCCCCTCTTGCAAGTCACGCAAATTCAGCGTAACAGATGGCCGGGGATCGCGAAAATGGCAATTCAAAAGTTCTGAACCAGAACCCTGAACCTTGCTGGAATCCGCATTCAACGCCGCCTTGCCTGCCGCACCGCCTGCTAGAGATTTCCGCCCGGCCCATCATCCACGTTGCCCACCAAGTGGAAGTGGTTGTGGTCGATGTAGATCACTTCTTGAGCGTCTTCGTCGACGGTGGTGTAGGGAATCGGCCAGCCGACCCGCGTCACCTCGGTAAAGTAGATGATGCACTTATAATGGGCATGGTGGAGTTGGGCGGGACCGATCAGCGGATAGACACGTGGCGGGTCGACATAGTCGGCCAGCGGCTCGACGACCATCCGCACGTTGTTGCGTTGGATCTCGTGGAGCAAAGGCACCCCTCCCTGCACATTGCGGGCACGCTCCAACGCCCGAACCACTTCGTCGGGCGAGGGCGGATCAAGCGCCACCGGCGGCCCACCCGAGGTCACCGGACCCAAAATAGGTACCCGCTGATAGCGTTCGCGCATCCAGAACTTGTCTTCTTGCGACTTCTGAAAATAGGGACTGAGGGGAATCGGCACGGGAAAATGCCAGGAGGGACTGCTGAACTGCGTATTCAGGGGCCAGGTGCAGCCCGACATCGCCAGGGCGGGCAGGGCGGCCAAAAGGAGCAGGGCGGTGCGAACCGTCGGACGTGCCATGGGCGATCCTTTGAATGATCTACCGTTCACTGAGTTCGGCCGGACTTTTTCTCACGCGATCATCCGACCAAACTGCGGCAGACGGGCGGTTCCGCCTGCGCTAGCCCTTGTTATCGTTTAATGTCGCCGCGAACTTGCGGGTTTTTCCGGATTCAACGAAAAAATCGGTCGTGAGCGATGAAGAAAACCGGCAATGAGGGCGAAATACGCCAACTGGTCAAGGCAGCCGTCTGGCGGCGCTGCCTGTTTCCTCGGTAGAGAACGCCCTCCGTGGCATTCCATGAGGCAGCACAACGCCGAATCGCAGTCCCCGGGACGCCACGGAGGGTGTTCCCTACAGACATGGGCGCGGCAATTACATCCTTAATGAGATAGAGGGCCAGAGGGCGGGGTTTGTAAAATCCCCTGACCTCTGGCCCCCCCCTGGCCCCAACCCTTCCCCGAATCTTAGTACGAGAACGACCGATTGCAGTCGTCAAAGTCCAGGAACCACCAGCCATCGTCCCATTCGAGCGTGACTTTGCGCCAGCCGAGCGGAACCTGGGGGTAGGGATAGAACGGGCCGATGTAAGGCCAAGCGGTCGGCGAGTATTGCTTGGGGTAGGTCAGGCCCGCGTAGTTCGGGTAAGACGCATAGCTTGGCCAGGCGTAGTTGGGCATGTGTGGCTGATCGTAGTAAGCCGGTGCGACCCCCGCCGCAACGCCCGGCACGTAAGCCGGCAGTGGACCGCCGGAAGCCGGGGCCACGGGAACCGCCTCAAGAGGCAAAGGTTCGACGCCGGGATCAATCTGCGCCGCATGTGACACGGTCTTATGCTTCGACGAGGTACGCCGGCCAAACGCGCGGCGGCGGCTGGTGGGCATCGTCTTGGCCGCGACCGGCTGAATTTCCGACGATCCCTGGCTGGCCATTTGGCCCTGAGACAGCGGCACCAGGCGGCCATCGGCCAACTGCAACATCGGCACCATCCGGACCTGGCCCACCTGGCCTGTTGGCGTCGAGGCTTGCAGAGGAATGGGCTGGCGAGCGGTTTGGGCGGTTTGCCGCCGAACGGTCTTTCGCGTCGCGACCGGAGATACCACGGGCCGCGGCGTCGCGGCGGGAACCACCGACGACACCACACGACGTGACGGCGAAAGCGTTACCTGGCTCATTGGGCTTGGCTCGCTGGCTGCGGGCTTCAGCCGCCGAAGCACCGAACGCTGGTTGGTCGCCTGGCGAACCGTCGGGTTCTCCGTAGCCGCCGGAGCGGTGAATTCAGGAACTACCACTTCCTGAGTTTGCGGTTCGTCGAGGGCTTCGGGAAAGACCAGCTCGCCGGAGGCGCTGCGCACGTCGGCGTCAGGCGCACCGGCAAATGGTAAATCGACCCGCGCCGTCTCAGTATCCTCTGGCGCGGCCAATTCGTCAGCTTTCGGCGCCGCCCCGGTCTCGCTGGACTGTCGCGTCAATAACCGCACCACGGGGCCGGCCGGTTTGGCCTCGACCCGTAGGTGGTCGATCACCCGCGACACTTCCGGCATCTGCCCGGTCAGATCGACCGCCACGGTCTTCTGCTCTTCGCTGCTGACGCGGCCCTCGAGCCAGGCTGTGCCCTGTTGATATTTCACGGTGATGCTGTAGCCGGAAAGCCGACCGCTGTTTTTCAGCGAATCGCGGATTTGCTGGGCGACCTGTTGGTCGTCCTGGCTCGCCGCCGAGGCCCATTCCGGTGACAGCAGGGCGATGGTGGAAATCGCCACTGCGACGAACAAGCGGTGCATTGCTCCCTCCCTCCGAAGGAATGAAGGCCCGAGGGCCTTTGGTCTGGATAGTCGTTGCGCCTGCCGGGCAAGACGATCCGCGAGAGAGAGAACGACATCGGCCAAGTCTGGCCTTGGCCTGGCATGTCGTTGCGATGGTGTCCCCCCCGCGCAACCTTGCTACCCAATGGGCGCCTGCCAAACTAATTTCGGTTGGCGATTATCCCTAGGGGGAGCTTTTTTTCGCTTTTAGCGAGCTTGTCGGTGTTCGCCGTTGGGCTGAAAGGGCCTAAATGCCGCAGTACACGGATTTTGCGAACCGATCGGACGGCAGCGATTGTGCCTTACAAAAGGGCCGTTCCCACGTCCCAGGTGGCCGTCAAAACCGTTATAACCAACGTAGCTCCACTCACCATACAGAGATTCGGTCCCAAGGCGAGCGAGGCCAGGGTGGCCAGCCCGGCCAGAGCCAGGCAGCCTACGAATACCCGCTGGAAACGCGCGTGACCTGACGAGCCTTCGCTCAACCGCGTTAGACACGCGCTGAGCAGGCCCACGAAGTGGATCGCCGCCAAACACCAAAACAGCCCCGCTGGGTCGAGCCAAAGCATCGGTTATCGCTCCTTCGATTCTCGCAGAACGGAGTCGTTCCGTCCCGTTGGTAATCGAAGAGAGCGACTCCTGTGCCGACAAGCGTTGGCCAGAGCCGAGCAGGCTGAGTCGAAACGGCTGGAATCCGTGAAAACCGCGGAAAAGACGCAATTCGCGGTGTCGCGGAATTGAAGAGAATTCGGGCCGTCTGCGTAACGGCGGCCTTGAAATTCTTACAAAACTCAAGCAGCCCGGCGACGAACTGCGT
>JAICLL010000087.1 GCA_025927475.1 Pirellulales bacterium | reverse complement strand
GTTTTTTTGGTCGGGGCGCGGGGCGCGGCCCGGTGCGCGGGGGGCCCGCGCTCCCCCCCCCCCACCCTACAGACGTCGAGCATAAGATCACCGAAGTCCGCTTCGGACGCTTAACTCACGAACGCCAAGCTAGAAAATCTGATTGATAAACCATGAGCTTTGTCGCCATCGAAGATAAACCGCAGGCCCTCGCGCCGCCCCGCCGCAATTATTTGACCGCGGGCTACAGCGTGCGCTCGTGGCTTTTGACCACCGACCATAAGCGGATTGCCATTCTCTATCTGCTGACGATCACGTTTTTCTTCATGATCGGCGGGGCGGCGGCCACAGTGGTGCGGCTCGATCTGATGACGCCCGACGCCGACCTGGTGCTCACCGAGACCTACAACAAGCTGTTCACGGCTCACGGCATCATCATGATTTTTTTCTTTTTGGTGCCGTCGATTCCCGCGGTGATGGGCAATTTTTTGGTGCCCATGATGATTGGCGCCCGCGACCTGGCGTTCCCCAAGCTCAATCTGCTCAGTTGGTATCTGCTGGCCATCGGCGGGCTGTTCACGCTGTATGCCATTGCGGCCGGCGGCGTCGACACCGGCTGGACCTTCTACGCCCCTTACAGCAGCACCTATAGTAACACGCACGTCATGGCCACGGCCCTGGGCGTGTTTATCACCGGCTTTTCGTCGATCCTGACCGGACTGAATTTTGTCGTCACCATCCACAAAATGCGGGCGCCCGGCCTCACATGGTTCCGGCTGCCGCTGTTCATCTGGTCGCTCTATGCCACCAGCCTGATCATGATTTTGGGCACGCCGGTGCTGGCCATCTCAGTTTTTCTCATTGGCTGCGAGCGGTTGGGGCTGGGCGTTTTCGACCCGCGGCTGGGAGGCGACCCGGTGCTCTTCCAGCATCTGTTTTGGTTCTACTCGCACCCAGCGGTGTACATCATGGTGCTGCCGGCCATGGGCGTGGTGAGCGAAATTATCCCCTGTTTCTGCCGCAAAAAAATCTTCGGCTACGCCTTCATCGGCTTTTCGAGCTTTGCGATCGCCGTGTTCAGTTTTCTGGTCTGGGCGCACCACCTGTTTGTCGCCGGCATCTCGGTGTATGCGGCGCTGGTGTTCTCGATGCTCAGCTACCTGGTGGCCATACCCTCGGCCATCAAGGTGTTTAACTGGACGGCCTCGCTCTACAAAGGCTCGATCACGTTCGACACGCCGATGCTGTATGCCCTGGGCTTCATTGGGCTGTTCACGATGGGCGGGCTCACCGGGTTGTTTGTGGCGGCGCTGGCCATCGACATGCACGTGCACGACACCTATTTCGTGGTGGCCCATTTCCATTACATCATGGTGGGCGGCACGGTGATGGCCTACATGGGCGGCATCCACTTCTGGTGGCCCAAGATGACCGGCCGGCTTTACCCCGAAGCCTGGGCGAGGTTCTCGGCCATTCTGATTTTCGTCGGCTTCAATCTCACGTTCTTCCCACAATACATTTTGGGATACCTCGGCATGCCGCGGCGATATCACGTCTATCCCGAAGAATTTCAGGTGCTGAATGTGATGTCGTCGGCGGGGGCGTCGATTTTGGCGGTTGGCTATCTGTTTCCGCTGACCTATCTGCTGTGGTCCTTGCGCTATGGGCCCTTTGCGCCGCCGAACCCTTGGCGGGCGACCGGCCTGGAGTGGCAGACCAGCTCGCCCCCGCCCACCGAGAATTTCCCGACTACGCCGATTGTCGACGCCGAACCTTACGATTATCCGCGGTTCGACGCCGAGTGGGCCGCCCGCGCCAACCAGCCGGAGCTGACATGAAGTTTGACGGCAAATTGCCGGGGCATCGCCAAGGCTCTTCCCCAGCCACCGTGTACGAGGTTTTAAACCCAGCGAGGTAGTCCGTGTCTGAGGCAAATGCGATTCACGGTCCGGTAGCGCACCAGTTCGATACGCTCGAACAACAGCGCCACGCCGGCGAATTGGGAATGTGGACCTTCCTGGCCACCGAAGTCATGTTCTTCGGCGGGGTGTTCCTGGCCTATACGCTCTACCGCATGGAGCACGAAGCCGTGTTCGCCGAAGCCAGCGGCAAGATGGACCTGAGGCTGGGCACGATCAATACCGCCGTGCTCTTGTGCAGCAGCCTCACCATGGCCCTGGCCGTACACGCCGCCGAAACCGCGCGACGCGCCATGCTGGTCGCCTGCCTGACGGCCACCATCGTGCTGGGCGGCGCCTTTCTAGGCATCAAGTTCACCGAGTATTACCACAAGTATGAAGAACGCCTGATCCCGTTCTTTGGGCTGCCGTTCGAGTATGAAGGCCCGCAACCCGATCAGGCCGCCATGTTTTTCGACCTTTATTTCATCATGACCGGCATCCACGCCTTGCACATGATCATCGGGCTGGGCTTGCTGGCGGTGCTCTTGGTCAAGGCCGTCCGTGGCGGGTTGCTGGGCGACTATTCATCGCCGGTCCACGTGAGCGGGCTGTATTGGCACTTTGTCGATATTGTTTGGGTGTTTCTGTTTCCGTTTCTCTACCTGATCGGGGCACGCCAAGGACCATGAGCCAGCACGCGACTGAATCCGCCGCCACGGGGAAAGCCGAAGCTCACCACGTTCCGCCGCACCCGTCGGTGGCCATGCTACTGGCGAACTTTGTCGCCCTGATGCTGTTGCTGGGCGCCACGGTGGCCGTGGCCGAGATCAACCTGGGCAAAGGCAACTTTATCGCCGCCACCGCCATCGCCGCCACCAAGGCCACGCTGATTCTGCTGTTCTTCATGAACCTGGCCTTCAGCAAACCGCTGACGCGGCTGGTCGCCTGCGCCGCGTTTTTCTGGTTGCTGATTTTGTTCGGGCTGTCGTTCAGCGATTACTTTGCGCGTTCATGGTTGCGCTGATTCGTTGCCTAGCTTTGATGGGTTTGACAACGTCGAACGCTCAAGCAGAGGCGTCGGCGATGTCGCCCACGATTTGCGTGACGCTTTCGTGGTCGAACCAAACGGGCACGCCACCGGGCAGCAAAAACACGGCCACTCCGTCGCGCACGATGAGCGCCTGCGGATAGTCAATTTCGAACCGATGGCCACCCATGAGCTCGACCGTGAACGGCTGAAAGGGCGTTCGCCCGCGTAACGCTTCGAGAAGGCCGTCAAAATGGTCAGCAGTCATAGTTTAATTTTATCTGACGCGACTGCGCGCAACAAGCGCCGCGGACTGCCTGCAACACTATCGTCTAATAGCTACCTCAAGCAAACAGCCCCGAAACTACGCTGCCTTTCACCAACTCGCGAGGCTGATTGAGATGGTTATAGACGATCGTGTCGGGATCGATGCCGCAGGCGTGATAGATGGTCGCCAAAACGTCGGTGGGATGCACCGGGTTTTCGATCGGCGCCGAACCGGTGGCGTCGGACTTGCCGTAGACAAAGCCGCGCTTGATGCCGGCGCCCGCCATCACCGCCGTATAGCAATACGGCCAGTGGTCGCGGCCGTCGTCGGTGTTCGAGTTGCCCGAGGTGCTCACGCCGCGTTTCGGGCTGCGGCCGAACTCGCCAATGGCCACCACCAGCGTCTCGTCGAGCAGGCCGCGAGCATCCAGGTCGGCAATCAGACCCGACAAGCCCGCATCGAGCAGCGGCGCCGATTGGTCCTTCATGCGTTTCGACAGCCCGGCGTGAACGTCCCACGAATGATTGTCGGAGTTGGCGACTTTCGGCCAGTTGACTTCGACGAACCGGGTGCCCGCCTCGATCAGCCGGCGCGCCAAGAGGCAGCTTTGCCCGAAGGTGTTGTCGCCGTAAGCCGCCTTGGTTTCGGCAGATTCTTTGCTCAAGTCGAAGGCTTCGCGGGCGCGACCCGATATGACCAACGACAGCGCCTTGCTGTAGTATTCGTCGAGGTCGTATTTGGCCGTGGCTTTTTCGATGGCCGGCATGCCGTCTTTGATGACGTCGCGCAGGCGGGCGCGGCGCTCCAAGCGGCTGGCGGTCAGCTCGGGCCGAAGTTGCAAATCGTCGACCTTGATGCGCGACATCTTGGTCATGTCCATGTCGTCGCCGGGCGGGAACAGATAATACGGGTCGTAGGCCCGGCCCAGAAAGCCGGCGGTGCCCGCCTTGCCCACCACGTTGCTCTCTTGCGTGGGGCGCGGCATCATCACGTAAGGCAGCATCGGCACCGTGGGCGGCTTCAGCCGCACGATGTTGCAGCCGAGATTCGGATAGTCCTTGGGGCTGGGCGGCTCAAGCTGGCCCGAAGGGCTGACCTTGTCGGCCGTGTAGCCGGTGAGAAGCTGATAGTAGGCCGCCGTGTGGTTGAACAATCCGATGGGCGTATAGCTGACCGAGCGAATGAGCGTCAGCCGATCGGTGACGCTGGCCAGCTTGGGCAGCAACTCGGTGACTTCGACGCCCGATGTCTTGGTGGGAATCGGCTTGAAGATGCTCTTTACGTTGTCGGGCACGTTGGTCTTGGGGTCCCACAGGTCGAGATGGCTGGGACCGCCCTGCAAGAAGAGCAGAATGACGCTCTTGGCCTTGCCCCAGCCCGGCCCGCCGCCGGCGCCTTCGGCCGCTTCGGCCTTGAGCCGAAACAGGTTGGCCAGCGAGATGCCCAGCGCCGCCGAGCCTCCGACCCTGAGCAGTTCGCGTCGCGTGACGCCGTCGCACGTATCCTTACCTGGTCTGCCGGGAATGACGAGCATGGCTAATAGCCTCCAGAGCGGTGATAAAAGGCGGGTCGAGCCGCAGGCGGGGGTGGTTTTTTGGCGGGCACGGAACCTCCGCATGCTAGCAGCAATATACCGACCCGAAACCGCGGTTGTCAATGTCCCATCGGCATGCGTTGATGGATTATTGGATGTCGTTCCGACGAAATCGTCGTTCCGCGAAAGAAACGCCGTCGGCGAACGCTGATCGGTTCTGACATTCAAAATAGGGTAACACCTCGGCAGCGGTTCTGTAGGGAACGGACTCCGTGCCGTTCCGCGAAGGTCCGGCGCGGCGCCGATCCGCCCTTCGGGCATCCGCGAATGCCGTTGGGTAAAAGCGCAGCGCGCTGCGCTTTTGCATCCAATAGCGGGGTAACTGTGGCTCCGCTGGACGAGCGATTCTGTGGCACGACGACTTCATGACACGGTCCGTTGACAGTAAAATGCCGCAATCGGGACGGCCCGAGTCATGACCCATTGGCTTGCCCCGCGCATCGTGATAATGCAGGTTCGACGCGGTGCGCCGCGTAAGCCACGCGGGTGCTTCGAGTATCACAACCGTGCCCCACGCGCGGCCCGTTATGCGCCGGTGCTTTCGATTCAGTCTCCGATTCGTGTTGCTGCTCGTAACGGCGTGCGGTGTCGGTTTTGGATTGTTGGCGGAACGTGCGCGACGTCAGGGCGAAGCCGTCCGCGCGGCGCGCGAGCGGGGTGGCGAACTCTGGTATGATTTCGAGGATCTTCCAAACACCATTGTGCAATGGGGAGACGACGCGCGGATTGTGATGTCGTCGCACTCGCCGAAGTACTCGTGGCCGCCCCATGTGGCGCGGCTTCGCGACTGTTCCATCAGCGAGGATTATCTCGTCAGCGTCATTGCCCTCGATCTTTCAGGCACGCGCACCGACGACGATGACTTACGGCGGATCGGCGCATTGTCCGAGTTGAAAGAGCTCGATCTCAGTGGCACGCGCGTCAGCGATCGTGGCTTAGCGTCGTTAGACGGCCTGAGCCGCCTGGAGGTATTGTGTCTTGACGATACACCCATCGACGGCTCGGGGCTCAAGTCGCTGCGATCCATGAGAGCATTGAGGGCGATCAGCCTCAACCGCGACAAGTTAGCCGACAACGCCCTTGATTCGCTCGAGCAATGCGCGAACTTGGAGGTGCTCAACCGCAACGGCACCGAGTTGACCGACCAGGGTCTAGCCGGCGCCGCGAAGCTTCTGCGACTAAACACGCTGCATATTGACAAATCGCGGCTTACGTCGCACGGGCTGAAGCACCTCGCCGGTCTTACAGCGCTTCAGTATCTTTATCTAGGCGGATCGGAGATTACCGATTCGGGGTTGAGCCATCTGCGATCGCTAAAGCGGTTGACTTGGTTATCGCTTTCGACAACCTCGGTTCGTGGACCCGGCCTCCAGGGGCTGCTGGCGCTGCCGGCACTCGAAGAGCTCGATTTGCAGTCCACTCTTGTGTCGGACGACGCAATCGACATTCTAAAGCAGTTCACGCGATTGACATCGCTGGAGCTGGCTGGCTCGAAGATAAGCCGCGAGGGCATTGCCAAGCTGCAAAACGCGCTGCCGAGTTGCAACGTTCATTGATGGCTGTCCCATCAGGCAGCGGCATCGCCCGCCGCTAGGTTCCTGTTTGATGGGCAAGCACTGGCATCGCCGGCAAATCGGGCATATTCTGTTGAAATGCGAAACGCGCTGCTGGAGCCGGTGTCTTACAAAGTCGAGGAAACCGCGCTGGGCGTCTGACGGCGATTTGCGTCAGAAGACTCGTTCGGCTTCTTTGAAGAATTTGTTTCTCACCGGCGGCTGTTCGGCTTGCCCCTTTTGCACTACACCCACGGTCGATGTCCGGAAACCGGCCGAGCGAAATGGGCCTGTGGCGTCGTGGCGGTCGGGCGGAAAGCCATTGGCCTGCTCGCCCTGGGACGGTTTGCCGTCGGCTTGCTCGCCCTGGGGCAGCTTTCCGCCGGCGTTTTCGTAGTCGGCCAATTGGGAATTGGATTGTTGTTTGGCCTGGGGCAGGGCACAACCGGAGTGATTGCCATCGGACAAATCGCGATCGGCCTTCTTTGGCTTGGGACAATTCACGACGGGCTTCGTCGCCATCGGCCAGATCGCCGCTGGGTATTACGTGCTAGCGCAGAAGGGCATCGGCCGATTTGTCTGGGACGCGTCTAGCTGCTCCCCCGTCGCGCGGCAATTCTTCGAGTCGTGGATCCCGTGATCCGCTTCCCGGCTATCATCACCGACCGACCTTGGCGAGCGCGCCAAGAACGTCGTCGTACTCAGATCTCGCCCAATCGACACTTAGATCCCATGAGGATGCCGGCCCCCGAGCTTCGACCTTTCGCAGATGGGCGCAACAGCCGATGGCAAAGTGCTTAAGTGCCGGAATTGCCGCCTTCGCATCGGGGCCGATGTGCGCGAGCGCGCGTGCTATGCCACTGCCCGTTCTCCAATCTTTCGCGCAGTCGGCTTCTTGCAGAGCTCTTGTAAGCGCAGGCACCGCCTGTTTGGCCGAAGGACCGAGCAGCGAAATTGCCTCGATCGCCACGTGTCGAGCCGGAGGATTTTCCGCATTGGCAATCATCTCGGTGAGTGACGGAACCACCGCAGGGCCAATGTCGGCGAGGGCGCGAGCCACGATATCATCATACCATTCGTCAACCGCCAACTGCTTCAAGAGGGGAATCGCCGCTGTCCCCAGAACCCGTGGCGCGTATATCACGGCAAGCATGAAGTCGCGGCGCCTATTCTCTTTGCCCAGACGGATCGTGTCGGTGACAAGCTGAGCGCCACTTTGATCACCGATCGCCGCGAGTGCACTTGCCGCGCATAGCCGAATCCGAACCGGAAGCTTCTTGTCTTCCAGTACACATAATGCAGCCGGCTGCAAGCCAGCCAACTTCCAGTCCGCTGCCACGGCCAGCGCGGGCACCATCGCTGCGCGGTTCATCTCTTCGACCGCCGTGAGTGCCAGTTCCGGCGAACCACTCGAAAGTTTGCCTGAATTCAGATCGATCAGGCGCATGGTTGGCTTGTCAGATGTGGTGCTCGGCGAGTTGCAGACGATGACTAACATTCCTGCCGCATCGTCGATCCAGCCGCCTCGCAACCAAACCGAATGAACGTCTCGGTGTTGAAGGGCCGCTTGCCGCTTGAAGCCCACGATTTCATCGCCCGGAAACAAGTCGGCCAGCTTCTTCCGGTGCAGAATTCCTCCGTTTTTGGAAACGATCACAACGGCGTCGGTGCCGGGCGGAACCGCCTCCGCTTCGTTCGTCCGCGCGGCCACGCCAAGCGCGGCGAACCCCAGGCCGGCAGACGAAATAAAGACCCGGTCCGGAGGTCGCGGCAACACGACGCGGCCATGCACGATATCGCCCTTCCGGACTCCGAAGAACTCCTCCGGGTTTGCGACGCTCCTGCAAAACCCGTAGTCCCCGGCGAAGTCTTCCATCGACGACACGCGATCGCTGCCGGGCCTTCGCTCCGCCAACGTGAAGGCACGGCGCCAATCGGACGAATCGTGAGGCTCGCTCATGGCGACGTAATAGCGTCCCGTCGGTTCAATGCTCCTCGATCGCCACTCCCAGCCTGGCTCGTCGGCGGTTGCCCGCGAGGCCAGCCTCAAAGCAGCAATTGCCAGCAGCAGTTCAAAACGTTTCAGCATGGTTGTGGTCGAGATAGAGCCGAACCAACAGCGATTCAACGCCCCCCCGCTGGTGCAATATTCCCACGTGGCGGACAGCGACGCGCAAGCCATCGATTACGAGCTCCCCGCCGCAGACGCCATCGATGCGCACAATGTGAGCGTGCTCGGTCTTTACCACTGGCGGCATTGTCGTTCACTCTTGGCTAAAGCCGAGGTCGGGAGAGGGTTCGGAATTCACGACTCACGCGAAATAGCCTTGCTTTTGAAGCCGAGTCACCGCCGCCTTCATGTTGTCCAACGATACCTCGCTAAGCACAATCATGCCGCGTTCGGCGACGAAAGGCGTTCCCTGCTTTACCTCGTCATCGAGATCTTGTTGTAGCCGCACCACGTCGTAAAAAACAACCGGATATCTTGATCCGTCCTCGAGTTCAACGGTCACCGCGCCTCGATAACCTGCGCCAAGGGCGTTGAACGCATCTAGTTCGTCAAAGCCGCCGTCGAAGATCATCTTTGCGTTGCCTGTTTCGACAACGGTTTGCACTGTCGATGTCGCCATAACTTACTCCAAAGTCACCTGACCTAGCGCCCGCTCGTAATCACTTGGACTCATGGGCTGGCGAGGAACAATTTCAAAGTGCGTTGGGCGTCGCCCCCGCTGAACGATTCTTAATGCCGGTGGAAGGCCCGTGATGCGTCTTACGGTTCCAACCGAGCCAAAGCCCCCGCATCGCTTTCCAGTGACACACCATGACTACATTTGACGTTGCCGGTTGCCGGGTCGATTTTGTACTCGTCCGGTTTACGAACGAGATCGGGCCCGCCTCGATAGACATCGACTTTCTCCAGATCGATCTCTTCTCCTGGCTGTCCCTGGTATGGTTGGGCCATTATGGCTGACGCTCTCGTAACGCGTCGTTTCGATCGATTATAGCCGCTCGGTCTCTGTATGTCTCGGCTATCCGCCGCTTAAAGTGCCGCGCCAAATTAGCGCCAAGCTGCCCACATCGGCTGGTTCGCTCGGCCTGCACAGATTATTCTAGAAAGACTACGGCAACTTGCTTGGAAGACCCGAGAATGATCACCCCCCGCGTGCATATGCAGCTTCGGTCCAGTATTACGCTTGTCGCTCTCGTCGCGCTTGTTCTGCCGGCATTGGCCGCCCGGGCCGATGCCGCGGCGCCGACCATCTCCAATCTCTCGCTGCGCGGCCTGCGGACCGGCGCGACTACCACCTTGGTGCTCAATGGCGCCGATCTGCTGCCCGAGCCGCGGCTGCTGCTGAGCGTGCCGATCGCCCAGCAAGTCGTCAAAGAGGGCGCCACGGCCAATCAGGTGCAGATTGACGTGACGCTCGATGCCGCCACACCGCCGGGCATTTATCAACTTCGGTTGGCGACGGCGGGCGGCATTTCGGCGCCGCTGGCCGTGGGGGTCGATGCGCTGCCCGAAATGCCATTCGCTGCCGAAGTAGCCAGTCTGCCGGTCGCCCTGAATGGGTCGCTGCAAGGCAGCAACGTGCTGCGGACTTCGTTCACCGCAGCGAAGGGGCAGCACATCGTCGTCGAAGTCGAGGGGCGACGACTGGGCGTCGAGCTGAACCCGGTCGTGCATTTGCTCGATCGTCGCGGCGTGCAGGTGGCCTGGGCGCAACCCGCGTCGGCGCTGGCGGGCGACGCCCGGCTGACCGCCGAGTTGCCGGCCGACGGCCGCTACACGGTCGAGCTGCACGATGTGTTGTATCGCGGTCCGGGACCGGGCAATTTCCGACTAAAGATCGGCGCCTTTCAGTTTGCCGACATGGTGTTTCCCCTGGGCGTGCGGCGCGGCACAAAGACGCCATTGGAATTTGCCTTGTCGAACTTGCCGGCAGGCATCAAGGCCGAACCCATCGACGCGCCGGCGCCCGGCCTGTTCGCTGCGCCTTGGCCGGCGGCTGAGTGGATCACGGGCGGGCGGCCGCGATTGATCTATAGCGAGCATGACGAGCTGACCGAAACGCCTGTCGCCGCAGGCGGCCCGCCGCAAAAGCTCGGCGTGCCGATGGCCGTCAGCGGTCGATTGTCGGCTGCCCGCGAAGAAGATCGGTATCAATTGATGGCCACGCCGGGTCAGGCGCTGCGAATCGAAGTGCTGGCGGCCCGTGCCGGCTCGCCGCTCGATGGCGTACTTTCGATCCGCAACATGCAGGGCGCGGAGTTGGCCAGCAGCGACGATCAGGCTTCAACGAGCGATCCGGGGCTTGACTTCACGGTGCCCGCCGGAACCGACGCGTTGCTGCTGGCGGTCAAAGACCTGGAGGGCAGGGGAGGGGCCGACTACGTTTATCGCTTGTCGATCACGCCGCAAGGCACGCCCGACTTCGGTCTGACGCTGTTTGCCGACCGCGAACCCTTGCCGCGGCAGGGCGTGACGGTGATGCGCGTGCGGGCCGAGCGGCGCGGCTACAACGGGCCGATCAAACTCAGCTTCGCCGGCTTGCCAGGCGGGGTGCGCGTCGCGGGCGATGAGATTCCCGCCGGAGCGACTGATACGCTGGTGACCTTCGAGACCGGCGATCAGCAGCCCGCCCCGGTGATTGCCACGGTCATCGGCGAGAGCACCGAGCCGAACACCGCGATCCGCCGCGTCGCCAAATTGTCTGGCAATGCCGCCAGTAAGCTGCAGCCTTGGCTCGCCTACGAGTTGGCCATGTCGGGCACGCAGCCGCTGCCGATTTCGGCGGCGTGGGCAATCGCAACGGCAGACCATCGGCTGCCGCTGGCAGCGCGTTTGCCGCTGCAGGTTGAAGTCGCCCGCTCCAGCGGCGCAGCCGGCCCCGTGCGGCTGTCGCTGCTGATGACGCAAATCATTCCCAAGAAGACCATCAAAGAAAACAAGCAAGACAAGCAAGTCGACGATCTCGATCGCGCGTTGCGGCTCGATGGCACTCCGACGATTGCCGCCGATCAAACTGCCGGCGTCGCCACGTTGCTCGTGCCGCGCGATCTGCCGCCGATTCCCTATGACCTCGCGGTGCGGGCCGAGTTGCTGTCGGCGGATGGCAAAGCGGTGCTGGCGACGGCGGTCACGCCCGCGCGGCGCATGACGCCCACCTCGCCCATCACGCTGGCATTGTCGGGCGACGCCAAGGCGGACGCCAAAGCTGGTTCGGGCGAGACCGGAAAACTGACCGGTTCGGTCCAGCGGCTGGGCGACTCTAAGGCGCCGCTGACGATCACCTTGGCTGGCTTGCCGCCGGAACTGCCGGCTCCCGAACTGACGCTCGCCGCCGATCAAAGCGAGTTTGCCCTGCCGGTGGCGTTTCCTTTCGGCTCTCCGCCAGGGGCGTTGGCCAACGTGCGATTGGTGGCGCAGGATCGCACCAATCCCCAAACGGTGATCGCCTCGAACGAAATCCCCGTGGCGATCCATGTGGTAGCGGGCGGACCGCCGCCGGCGCTCTATCGGCTGTTTGAAGATGAGTCGGCGTTTCTTGCCCGGCTGACCGAGGGCGGCGGCAAAGCCGCGCTGGAGACGGCCGATCGCTATTCGGGCACGGCCTCGCTCTCGGTGACGCCCGATCAGAAGTTTCGCTCGAAGCTGCCGGGGTTGGGCTTGAACATCGCCGAGAATCCTGGCGAAGGCGAATTCCGTTATTTGCGTTTTGCTTGGAAGAAGCGGGGCGGCGCAAACATTTTGTTGCAGATGGCGGCCAACGGGGCTTTTGGCCCGCAGCGCGGCGCCGCTGGTCCCGCGTATCGTTATGAAGCCGGCCCCAATGCCAACCCCTTCAACGCCGCCGCCGTGAAAATCGACGACAAACTGCCCGCCGAATGGACTGTCGTCACGCGCGATCTGTTTGCCGACTTTGGGACATTCCGCCTTGACGGCCTGGCGTTCACCGCCTCCGACGGCGAAGTAGCGCTGTTCGACCAGGTTTATCTGGCCCGTACCGCGGACGACCTGAAGGGGTGCCCCGGACCTTCGCCCGGTCAGCCGCCGCTGGCGGTGTTTGAAGACCAGGGGGAGTTTGCAGCGAACCTCACGCAGGGCGGCGGCACGGCGACGTTGGCGACGGACGACAAATACTCGGGCACGGCCAGCGTGAAGGTGACGCCCGACCAGCGATTCAATCCGTCGCTGCCCGGTTTGGGAGTGAAGATTCGCGAGAAGCCCGTGGCGGGCGAATATCGCTATCTGCAATTCGCCTGGAAAAAGCAGGGGGGGCAGCGGATTTGTTTGCAGCTCAATCACGACGGCCAGTGGGGACCGCAGGCCGGCAATCCCGCCAAGTATCGCTACGACGCCGGTCCGGGCGAAGGCGAGAGCTACGGCGCGGCGTTGCGGCTCGACCCGAATTTGCCGAGCGGCTTCGTGCTGGTGACGCGCGACCTGTTCGCCGACTTCGGCGAGTTCACGTTCACCGGACTCGCGCTCAGTCCGCAGGACGGCGAGTTTGCGCTATTCGACCACATCTATCTCGGTCGCGAACCGCGCGATTTCGAGGCGGTCAAGCCGTAGATTGATTTTCTTCTTGGCTTTTGCCCGGTGAAACGGAGTTGGGCTCTGCGGGGACGCAACCCCAACAAGGGATAGCCGGGACAGGGCGGGGAAATCACCCGCGACCTGGCGGATAACCTCCGCCAGCGTTTTCTCAGTTTCGTGCATTTCTTTGCCCTGCGATGCCTCGAAAATCCCCTCGGGCGCAGCCCGATGCAGACGCAGCCACTTGAAACCTGCGAGGCCCGAAAAAAATGCGCCGCAGCAATGTCATCGGCGCCTGCTTGAAACCTGCGAGGCCCGAAAAAAATGCGCCGCAGCAATGTCATCGGCGCCTGCGAGTGATTCAGGAATTTCATCGCCGAAGTGAAAGCGATATCAAGATTTTGTAAAGCGAAGCTGTCGCATGCGGTCGAGCGGGCAACTGCGCGCCTGACCGACATAGACAAATCGCTGCTCCGCGAAGATCTCGACCAGGGCCGCGCCGCCGGTGCCTTCCGGGCCGCTGTCGATCAAGGCCAGTCCGCCGGCGCGCAGCACGCGGCGGCATTCCGCGGCCACTCGCGCGGTCGCCTGTGGATCGAAGTGACAGCCGATCGCGCCGCTGGCATTCACCAGATCGGCGCAGTCATGCCCCAAGCGGTTGCCGCGTTCGTCGCAAAACGCCTCGAGCACGCTTTGAGCGACAAAGCTGACCTGCGCCCGTCCGCCGCAGCGGTTGACGAACGCTCGCCGCCGGGCCGCGGCCACAAACGCCGGGTTGTATTCCAAGCCGTGAACGTGCGATCCCGCGGGACAATACCACGCCAGCACCGCGGTGGAATCGCCGGTTCCGCAGCAGAGGTCGAGCGCAAACACGGGGCGGTCGGGCAACCTGCCCGACAGGTTGCGCGGAATGGTGCGCCAATTGGCCCACGCTTGCCGGGCATTGATGGCCGCAAATTCCTCGACGTTCATGGCGGTGTAGGCGGCGCACGCTCGGCCATTTTGGCGTTGCCGAAAGCGAACCTGCTTGCTCCATTGAAGCCGAGCGGCCGCCCAGGCATAGCGGACCGCCAAAACGCCAATCGGCCCTGGTCCCTGACGTTGCGCCGCCGCTCGAATGGCGCGCTCGTCGAAGGCAACCGGCCGCTCGGCAGGATTCGGGCCGCGCTCCGCGCGCGTGTCGACAATCGGCTTCAGGCGGATCGAGCTGTTCATCGGCGTGAAATCCGGGAGGTTCAAGACCACCGAGTGGTCTTGCAAAGCCCGCGCCGTGGTGTTTTTCGCCGGGTTTCCCAGCGCAGTGCTCGTGTCACGGCGCGGCTATGATATGATGGAGAATCAACCCCGGCGCACCGTAACCTGGAGGGCAACATCCCATGTGTCGTCGAAAGCAACTGGCGATCTTGTGCTGCCTGACGACGATTCTGGCCGCCGCGGGCCGCCGCGGGGCAGGGCAGGGGAGGCAGACGATGGAGCGGGCACGGCAGCAGATGGTCGAAGAAGAGATCATCGGCGGCGGCATCAAGAACCCGCGCGTGATTGAGGCGATGCGCAGCACACCGCGGCATGAATTCGTGCCGCTGTCCGAGCGCAAGAACGCCTACTTCGATATGGCCTTGCCGATTGGCGAAGCGCAGACCATCTCGGCGCCGTTTTTCGTCGCCTATATGACGGAACAACTTGATCCGCTGCCCGACGACAACGTCTTGGAGATTGGCACCGGCAGCGGTTTTCAGGCGGCGGTGCTGAGTCCGCTGGTGCAAGATGTTTACACGATCGAGATCAAGAAACCGCTGGGCGAGCGTGCCGCCCGCACGCTGAAGCGGCTGAAGTATGAGAACGTACACACACGCATCGGCGATGGCTATGCCGGTTGGCCCGAGGCGGCGCCGTTCGACAAAATCATCGTCACTTGCTCGCCCGAAAAGCCGCCGCAGGCCTTGATCGATCAACTCAAAGAGGGCGGGCGAATGCTGATTCCGCTGGGCGAGCGTTATCAGCAAACGCTTTATATGCTCAAGAAAACCGACGGCAAGCTGGTGCGCGAGCCGCTGCTGCCGATCATCTTTGTCCCAATGACGGGGGCCGCTGAGGAGGCGCGCGTGGTGAAGCCCGATCCGTTGCACCCGGCGATTCGCAACGGCGGCTTTGAAGAGACCATCGAGCGCAACGGGGCGACCAAGCCGGTCGGTTGGCACTATTTGCGCCAAGTGCAGATGGAAGACGCCTCCGATGCGCCTCAAGGTAAAAAATTTATCACATTTATGAATTCAGAACCTGGCCGCAGCAGCCAGGCCTTGCAAGCCTTGCCGATTGACGGCCGGCGAATTCAACGAATTGTGCTTTCGGCTCAGGTCAGGTTGAAAGATGTCCAGGCCGGACCGGCGGTCGACGACTTGCCGGTGTTTGCGATCACGTTCTATGACGACCGCCGGACGGAATTGACCACGGTTGGCTTGGGACCGTGGCGCGGCACGTTTGACTGGCAGATCGAGCAGCGGACGGTTCCGGTGCCGCCCCGCGCACGCGAGGCGTTTGTGCGCATCGGGCTGTTCGGCGCGACCGGCGAGGCCTCGTTCGACGACCTGAAACTGAAAGTCGTCGATTAGCGGGTTCCACCCCGGTTTTCCTATGCGGCAAGTGCCGTTGGCCAGCGGCGACACAGCCGTTCTGGTTCGCAACACGCTCCGGCATAAGGCTTTACGGCAGAGAACCGGTCTTCGCGAAGGGCTAAACTGCGCGGAACTCTCGTTCTCGCTGGCAGCATTGCCTATCTACCGCACCCCTCAGAACCGACCAAGTTTGCGCATATTGCTTGAATTAAAAGCTAGTCTTGGTATGTTTTCGGGGGCGGGAGTTTTACGTAGTCGTCAAAGTTCACCCAATTGACCCGGGGAGCAAGGACCGATGTTGCAGAGGAATTTCAAGAAGTTGTTGATGGGCGCGGCGGTCGTGGCCAGTGCGCTGGTCATGGACGTGCCGCAAGCAGACGCGTTTTGGGGCCATTCGAGCGGCGGTTCGAGCGGCGGCTATGGAAGCTGGGGTTCGAGCGGCGGCTCGAGCGGCGGTTCGAGCGGCGGTAGCTGGGGATCCAGCGGCGGCTCGAGCGGCGGCTATTACTACGGCTCGTCGGGCGGCGGACATCATCGCCACCATCGTCGCCACCACCATGCGTATTACGCCGGCAGTTATGGTAGCTGGGGTTCGAGCGGTGGCAGTTGGGGTTCCAGCGGCGGAAGCTGGGGCTCGAGTGGCGGCAGCTACGGCAGTTGGGGATCGAGCGGCGGGTATGTGGGTGACGCGGTCATCACCTCGCCGCAGCCCATGGGCGGCGCCCCGGCAGGCGGAGCGCAGCAAGGCAATTATGGCGGAGCGAATCCGCCGCCTCCGTATCCCGGCGATATGCCAAGAGACCAGGGCGGTGCTCTCGATGGCGACCTGGGTCCCGATGGCTTAGGCCCGGCCCCGAATGATCGTCTCGGCCCGGGCGACATTAATAATCTGCCCGAAGACGGCCCCGCGCCTCGGGAGGACAGCGGCGCCGGTCTTTATCGCGGCCGCAGCGCCACGCTGAGCGTGCGCGTGCCGGCGGATGCCAAGGTGTTTGTCAACGGCCTGGCGACGACGAGCAAAGGCTCGCTGCGCCGCTATGTTTCGAACGGTCTGCAGCCCGGCTTCAACTATGCCTATGAGGTCCGTGCCGAGATCATTCGCGACGGGCAGCCGGTCAGCGAAACCAAAGTGGTGAAGCTGCAGGCCGGCCAAGTTTCAGACCTGGAATTCGCCCTGAACGAAACCGACGCCGAGTCGATTGCCGCCGAGCCGGTGCGCACCAGCCTGACGCTGCACGTGCCCGCCGACGCCAAGGTTTATCTGTCGGGCAAGGAGACCCGCGGCGTTGGCGAGACCCGCGTGTTCTCGACCACCCGGCTGTCGCCGGGCGAGCAGTGGGCCAAGTACGCGGTCCGCGTCGAGGTCCAGCGCAATGGCCGCACGTTGAGCCAAGAAGAAACGGTCGATCTGAGCGGCGGTGAGACGCGCGAGCTGACCATCGCCTTCGACGCTCCGCAGGTCGCCCGCGCCGGCGGCTAAGCGGTGTAATTTTGTGCCCGCTGCCCTACGGCGGCGAGCCAGCAAGCGATCTTGAAAAACCCTCGCACGGGTTCGTCCTGTGCGAGGGTTTTTCGTCTGCGCAGAAGGCGTAGAATGCAGGGGTTTCGCCTCCGCCTGGGGCCGATGCCAACCAGCGTTCTTTCGCGGAGCGAAAGGCGGCGAAGGCCGATGAAAGTAACATGTCAGAGCGAAAGACCTCCGAGCCGCTGCAAGCCACATCGCCGGCAATCGCCTGGGCGCCTTGGGCACGGTGGCTGGCCAGCGCGGTGCTGGCGTGGCACCTGGTGGGGGTGCTCGTGGGACCGATTTCCACGCCACCGTCGATCTTGGGCGGCCTGCTGCAGCGAGTCTATCGCCCGTATTTGCAGGCCATCTATCTATACCTCGATCACGGCTATAAGTTTTTCGGTCCCGATCCGGGGCCGAGTCATTTGGTGCGGTATGAGTTGGTGACCGCCGATAGCCAGCGGCTCAGCGGCGTCTTTCCCGACCGCCACGAGCATTGGCCGCGGTTGCTCTACCATCGCCATTTCATGTTGAGCGAGTTCATCCAGGGGTTGGCGGGCGAATGGGACCCGCGTTTCGACGAGGAGAATCAGCCGCTCTCGCCGCCGCAGCGAGCCTATGCACGAGCCTATGCCAACCATTTGCTGGCAAAGCACAACGGCCAGCGCGTGACTCTGTATCTGGTCGAGCATCGCATTCCGCTGCCCGAGCACGTGCTGCGGGGCGTGGCGCTGGACGATCCGCAGTTTTATGCCTCGCGCAAACTGGGCACGTACGAAAGGGAGCGACCATGAACCTGGTGCGCGACTATCTGCGCGAGCTGGGCCGCGGCGCCGTCGGCGGCTGGAACCGGTTCTGGTTTGCGCCGACCGACCCCGCCACGCTGGGGCTGATTCGCATTTTTGCCGGCGCGATGCTGTTGTACACGCACCTGGTTTGGTCGCTGGCGCTGAGCGATTTCTTCGGCGTCGACAGTTGGGTCAGCGCCGAGGCGGCGAACCTGGTGTCGGCGCCGCCGGGCCAGGTCAACTACGCCTGGAGCTATTTTTGGTGGATCGATTCGCCCGCCGCGCTATGGGCCGCGCACCTCTTGGGGCTGGCGGTTTTCGCGTTGCTCATGTTGGGGCTGGCCTCGCGCGTGATGTCGGTATTGGCGTTTCTGATTACGGTGAGCTATGTCAATCGCGTGCCCGGCGCGCTGTTCGGCCTCGACCAGATCAACGGCATGCTGGCCATGTATTTGATGATCGGCCCCTGCGGCGATGCTTTTTCGCTCGACCGCCGATGGGCGTCGCGGCGTCGCGCGGGGCCGGGTGAGCCCGCCCCGGCGTCGACGAGCGCCAACATCGCCATCCGGCTAATTCAGATACATATGTGCGTTATTTATTTTTTTGCGGCGATGGGCAAATTGCGCGGCGAAAGTTGGTGGCAGGGCGATGCTCTCTGGGGATCGTTTGCCAACCTGGAATATCAGTCGCTCGATATGACGTGGATGGCGGCCTGGCCGGTGGCCATGGCGCTGTTCACCCAAGCGACCGTATACTGGGAGCTGTTTTTCTGCGTGCTCGTTTGGCCGCGGCTAACGCGACCGCTGATGCTGGCCCTGGCCGTGCCGGTGCATCTGGGCATCGCACTGTGTATGGGAATGATGACCTTCGGGTTGGTGATGCTGATCGGCTGCTTGTCGTTCGTGCCGCCGTCGCTGATTCGGCGACTGCTCAGCGGGCGGCAAGCCGGCGAAGCAGGGCAGGGCAGGGGGGCGCGCCCGACGGCCAAGTCGTCTCTCGCTGGGCGAAAGAGTCCTGAGCGCAGACAGTCGCAGCCGGGCGCGGTAAGATAACTGCGTGCGTCCGCTCGACCCGAAACCGCGTCGAGGAGTCCAACGTGTCATCTCACCAGCTTTTTCTGCGAACGTCTTTAGCGCTGGCGATGGCGATGTTCGCCGCCTGCCAGTGCCGCCACGCTTTCGCGCAGGCGCTGCTACGCGAGGCGCCGGAAGCCGAAGCCGAGCGGCGGGACGAATCGCCGCCCGCCGGTCGTGCTCCTCGCCATGGGCGGATGACTGCTGAAGAGCAACAGCAGCATGATTGGGAGCGGATTATGGAGTTTAACCGCGATCAGATGCTCAAGGATGCCGCGCAGAAGGCGTCGAGCGAGCGCATGATGCGCTACGCTCTCTGGGTGGCGATCACCGTGATCGCCTTGACCTTGCTGATTGCCTACTCGCGGAACCGGACCGAAACGCCGCCCACGCCGACGCCTGGCGCGGGGCAGGGCAGGGGGGCGCCGCCGATCGAGCCATCTTCACAAGAGCCGATCGACAAACCTTCCTCGGGGGAGTTAAACGGGAATTGATTCTCGCAGATCTTCTTCTATTTCGCAACGAAGATTCGCCGCATATACTGAGGGATTGCGTGCTTTAAAGCGGCTGTTTTCGGGCAAACCTCGGAGGATCTCTGCGTGTACGAGTCGATTGCGGTGGTAGGCGCCACGGGCGCCGTGGGCGGGATTATTCTGCGGCTGCTGGAAGAGCGGAGTTTTCCCTTCGAGCGCATCAAGCTGCTGGCCTCGCGGCGCTCGGCCGGCAAATCCGTGACGTTTCAGGGCAAAAAGCATCCCGTCGAGGAATTGACGCCCGAGGCTTTCGAGGGCGTCGACCTGGCCATCGGCAGCACGCCCGATGAAGTGGCGCGCGACTTCGCGCCTTGGGCGGTCGAGCGGGGCTGCGTGGTGGTCGATGAAAGCGGCTACTGGCGGATGGACGCCGGCGTGCCGTTGGTCATTCCCGAAGTCAACCCCGACGCGGCCTTCACCCACCGCGGCATCCTTGCCAGCCCGAACTGCTCGACCACACAGATGGTGGTGGCCATTAAGCCGCTGCACGACGCCGCCCGCGTGAAGCGCGTGGTGGTGAGCACCTATCAGGCCACCAGCGGCGCGGGGGTGGCCGGTCAGCGCGACCTGGAGCAGGGCACTCGCAGCCGCGTTTCGGGCGGCGATTATCGCTATGAGACCTTTGCCCACCCAATCGCGTTCAACTTGATTCCGCAGATCGGCTCGCCCAAGCACGAGGGCTATACGTCGGAAGAGATGAAGATGGTGCACGAGACTCGCAAGATCTTGGGCGACGACTCGATTCAGGTCTGCCCGACCTGCGTGCGCGTGCCGGTGAGCAACTGCCACAGCGAGAGTATTTTGGTCGAGACCGAGCGAAAACTCTCGGTGGACGAAGCCCGCGAGTTGTTCGCGTCGTTTCCTGGCATCGTCGTGGTCGACGATCTGTCGGCGAAGCAATATCCGATGCCGTTGAACTGCGACGATCGCGACGAAGTGTTTATCGGCCGCATCCGTGAAGACTTATCGAGCCGCAATGGGCTGGCCTTCTGGTGCGTCAGCGACAACCTGCGCAAAGGCGCGGCGACGAACGCTGTGCAGATCGCCGAGTTGCTGGTCAGTCGGCAAGCGGCGGCTGCGCAGTGAAGGGCAGGGCAGGGGGGGCACCGACAGCAACGCGCCGGGGCATCGCCGAGGCTCTGCCCCAGCCACCTGTGTTTTTAGTGTTCTTTCATATCGGTGCGCACGCTCAAGCTGATTCTGGCCTACGACGGCACGGCTTATGCCGGGTGGCAAGTCCAAACGAATCAGCGCACTTTGCAAGGCACGCTCGAAGCCGCGCTCCAGAAGATCACCGGCGAGAGCATCCGGGTGGTCGCCAGCGGACGAACCGACGCGGGGGTGCATGCCGTGGGTCAGGTCGTGAGCTTTGTAACGGCCAGTCGATTGGAAGCGAATGTCCTGCGCAAAGCGCTCAACGCAGAGTTGCCCGACGACATGGCCATACTCGAAGCCGGCGAAACTCGCGAGGGCTTTCATGTCATCCGCGACGCCACGCGGAAGCGATATCGCTACGTCATTCACGACGGCCCGGCGCGCGACGTCTTCCGGCGTCATTATGTCTGGCATTATCGCCGGCGAGTCGACGCCGAGGCGATGCACCGGGCCGCGCAGGCGCTGGTGGGCCGGCACGACTTCCGCAGCTTCGAGACGGGCTGGCCGCAGCGCACGAGCAGCGTGCGCACTGTGTTTGAAATCAGCGTTCGTCGTGGCTGGACGAGCGACTCGGACCTGGTGGTGTTGGAAATCGAGGCCGACGGCTTTTTATATAACATGGTGCGGTCGATCGTGGGTACGCTGGTAGAAGTCGGCCGCGGCGAGCGGTCTGAAAGCTGGCCGGCTGAGGTGCTGGCCGCCCAGGACCGCCGCGCCGCCGGCATGACCGCGCCGCCCGAAGGGCTCTTCTTGATATCCGTTGTCTACGATTGAAGGCATCGCAGGATGAGCTTCCTAGGTCGTCCAAAACCGCGCTGGACGACCTAGGAAGGTGATCCCACAGCCGCGCAGGGCATCGAGCTAAGAATAACATGCGGATCGCTCACGTCATCACGCGCCTGATCCTGGGCGGCGCCCAGGAAAACACCTTGCTCACGTGCGAGGGGTTGCTGCGCGATTACGGCGACGAGGTGCTGCTGATCACCGGGCCGCCGCTGGGTCCCGAAGGCAGTTTGCTCGACCGCGCCCGCGCAAACCGAGTGCCCCTGCAAATGGTTCCCTCGCTGCGGCGCTCGATTCATCCCTGGCGCGACTGGACCAGTTACCGCGCCTTGAAAAAAATCTTGCGCGACTTTCGGCCCGACGTCGTCCATACGCATAGTGCCAAGGGCGGTGTGTTGGGTCGGGCGGCGGCAGATGCGCTCGGCGTGCCGGCCATCGTGCATGGCGTACATGGCGCGCCGTTCTATCCCTACCAAAATCCGCTGGTCCGCGAGCTCTATCGGCGCTGCGAGCGTTGGGCCGCGCGCCGCTGCCATGCCTTCGTGAGCGTGGCCGACGCCATGACCGAACTGATGGTCGAGGCCGGTGTCGATCGACGTGAGAAATTCACCACCATTTACAGCGGCATGGAGACCGAACCTTTCTTGCTTGCCCACGAGCATCGCGCGCAGGTGCGCCGCGAGCTGGGCTATCGCGACGAGCATTTGGTCGTCGGCAAGATCGCCCGGCTGTTTCATCTCAAGGGTCATGACGACGTAATCTCGGCAGCCGGGCAGCTTGTGTCGCGGCATCCGCAGGCGAGGTTTCTGTTTGTCGGCGACGGGATCCTTCGCGAGCGACTGCAAACTCGGATCGAGCGCGAGGGTCTAGCCTCTTACTTTCAATTCACAGGGCTGGCGCCGCCCAAGCAAATACCGCGGCTGATTGGCGGCATGGACGTGGTGGTTCACACCAGCTTGCGCGAAGGGCTGGCCCGCGTCTTGCCGCAGGCGCTGATCGCCGCCCGCCCCGTGGTCAGCTACGACATCGACGGGGCGCGCGAGGTGGTGTTGCCCAGCCAGACGGGTTACCTGTTGCCGCCGCGCGACATTGCGGCGCTGACGGCAGCGCTCGACGAATTGCTAAGCGACGGCGGCCTGCGCGAACGGCTTGGCCAAGAAGGCCGCCGCCGGTTCGCCGACGTCTTTCGGCACCAGCGCATGACCGAGCAGACGCGGGCGCTTTATGAGCGGTTGCTCGAAGGCCAAACTGATGCCGTCGCTCGGCGGCGCGCAGACCGCGGCATTGTAAAACCGCAGGCTTTGCCATGAATTGTTCAGCGCAACGCCGGCGGCTACACTGAAGCGCTTCACGCATCTCGCACCGGAACAAGAGGCACATCGGGTGGCACTGGCGGGTCAACAATATCTGGGCGGCTATCGGCTGCTGCACGTGGTCAATCGCGGGCAAACCAGCCAGGTCTGGGCCGCCATCAACGACCAAGACCAATCGCGCCGCGCGCTCAAAGTGCTGTTGGAGGACTTCCGCAAGCAGCGCGAACACTTGACCTACATGAAAAACGAGTTCCAGGTCGGCAGCGTCATCGAGCATGAGCGGATCATCCGCATCTACGCTCAGGGATCGAGCCAGGGCATCCCTTATCTGATCATGGAGTTCTTTCCCTACCCGAACATGAAAGACATCATCCAGCGCGTGGTCGACGGCCAGCGCGTGCTGGAACAGGTGGCGTTTATGGTGCCCACGATCGTCGAACGGGCGGCCGAGGGGCTGGCCTATTTCCATCAGAAGGGCTGGGTGCACCGCGACGTGAAGCCCGATAACTTTTTGGTGAACCTCGAAGGCGAGGTCAAGCTGATCGACTTTGCCTTGGCGGTGCGGCGCAAGACCGGGTTCGCGCGGGTGTTCGCGCGCAAGACCAAGGTGCAGGGCACGCGCAGCTATATGTCGCCCGAACAGATTCGCGGACACGCGCTAGGCGTCGAGGCCGACGTGTACAGTTTCGGCTGCACGCTGTTCCATTTGCTGGCCGCGCGGCTGCCGTACACGGGCGCGACGAGCAACGAGTTGCTGAACAAGCACCTGGCGGCCCCGGTGCCGCGCATCGAGGCCTTCAACCGCAACGTCACCAGCGAATTCTCCGATGTCTTGCAGTCGATGATGGCCAAGGACCACAAAAAGCGGCTGCCGAACATCGACGAGTTTCTGCGGCTGCTCAAGGTCACGCCGATCTTCAAGGAAGCTCAGCCCGTGGCCGGCGGGAAGTGACCACAATTCATTGCCTTCGGTTCAGCAATCCGCCGTCGCGGCGACGTTGCATCGCCATGCCCGGTTGTGTACTCTTGCCGCATGGCAGCAATCAACGATCGATGGGCCTTTGAACGGCCAATTTACGAACTCGAGACCCGGCTGGCCCAGCTCGAGACCCACGCCAACGGCACACCGACCAGCGAGGCGGAGGCCGCCGAGGAAATCCGCCGCGTGCGGCGCGAGCTGGCCGAAACCAAGAAGCGGGTCTATAGCCAGCTCCGCGCTTGGCAAACCATTCAAGTCGCCCGGCACGACCAACGCCCGCGGACCGCTGACTATCTGAACCTGATCTTCGACGAGTTCGTCGAGTTGCACGGTGACAAGACGTTTGGCGACGATCGGGCGTTGCTCACCGGCTTCGCCAAGCTCGAACAGTATAAGGTGCTCGTGGTCGGCCATCAGAAAGGCCGCACGCTCAAAGAGCGGCAAGAGTGCAACTACGGCTGCGCCCACCCCGAGGGCTACCGCAAAGCCCTGGCCAAAATGAAGCTGGCCGCCAAGTATCGGATGCCGGTGATCTGCCTGATCGACACGCCCGGCGCCTATCCCGGCGTGGGCGCCGAAGAACGCGGCCAGGCCCAGATCATCGCCAGCTCGATGTTCGAGATGTCGCGGCTACAAACTCCGATTGTCTGCGTGGTGATCGGCGAAGGCGGCTCGGGCGGCGCCCTGGGCATCGGCGTTGGCGACAAGGTGGCCATGCTCGAGCACGCCTATTACTCGGTCATCAGCCCCGAGGGCTGTGCGGGCATTCTCTGGAAAAGTCCGGCCCACGCCGAGCAGGCGGCCGAGGCGCTGCGGCTGACGTCGAAAGATTTGCTCCGGCTGGGCGCGATCGACGACGTCATCGAAGAGCCGCTGGGGGGCGCTCACCGCGACCATCACCAGACGGCCGCCCGGCTGAAGCTCTATTTCCTGAAAAGCATCCGCGAGCTGGTAGGCCGCCCGGCAGATGCCTTGCTGGCGGCCCGCTATGAAAAGTTCCGGCGGATGGGCCAGTTTCTGGAGCCGGCGATTTAGCGGTTTGGGCCGATTGGGCGGCTGCCCGCAACGTCCGATAATGTTTCTTATGTTCGGTAGGAAGCCCGAGATTTGCCGGGGTTTTCGCAAATCGGGGTTCGGGCTGGCTGCCGTGTTGCCGCCTTCCAGGCGTTGACTGGGCGACGCGAAAAGCCGCGCCGCTGCCGCCCGCCGGAATTGGCGCGAGCCTGCGCCGCGCATTCCCCTGTCGTAGCGCGGCGTTGATGCTGTCGAACCGGCCGCGCGCCGCGTCATCGCGGTTTGGCAGCCTGAAGAGGCGCCGCCGAAATGTCTGCGCGCCGGCGGTGTTGAGCGCCCCGCCCCGACAGAGAAGTGCCCGGCCGGCTGCCTGACTCCCGATCTGATCGTGCCGTTGGTATCGATTATGACTCTAACAGCCATGAATGAGTCGATGCGTGTAGGGTGGGGGGGGGGGGGGGGGGGGGCGCCGGGGTCGGGAGGGCGGGCCGCCCCCCCGGGGGGGGGAGCCGGGGGGGGGGGGGGCGGGCGGCGCCCCCCCCCCCCCGGGG
>JAICLL010000312.1 GCA_025927475.1 Pirellulales bacterium | reverse complement strand
TGTCGAGGACGTTCGCCGGCAAGCGCTTGCCGAGGTGACGGCGCACCACTACAACCAAACATAGGTTATGGCCGCACAAAACGCACATGAATTGACGGGTCAAACGGCGGTGGTGACTGGCTCTTCGAGCGGCATTGGCCGGGCGATCGTCCTGGAACTGGCCGCCGCCGGCGCCGCGGTGTTGGTGCACGCGCGCCGCTCGCGCGAAGCGGCCGAGGCCACCGCCGAGCAGATCCGCCAGCAAGGCTGCGCTTCGGAAGTCGCGCTCTACGATCTGGCCGATCAGGCCTCGCACGAAACGCTCGTCGAACGGGCCTGGGCGTGGCGTGGTGGCGTGGACGTGTGGATCAACAACGCCGGCGCCGACGTGCTCACCGGCGAAGCCGCCGCCTGGCCCTTCGAACGCAAGCTCGAAGAACTGTGGCGCGTCGACGTGACGGCCACCACGCGACTTTCGCGGCTCATCGGCGCTCGCATGAAACAACGCGGCTCAGGTGTCATTGTCAACATGGGCTGGGATCAGGCCGAGCACGGCATGGCCGGCGACAGTGGCGAATTGTTCGCCGCGGTTAAGGGCGCCGTCATGGCATTCAGCAAGAGCCTGGCCCGCTCGCTGGCGCCGCAAGTGCGGGTGAATTGTCTCGCGCCGGGCTGGATTCGCACATCGTGGGGCAATCGGGCCAGCGACTATTGGCAGCAGCGTGCTCAGCAAGAGAGCCTGTTGGAGCGGTGGGGCACGCCCGAAGACGTGGCGCGTGTCGCGCGGTTTTTGGCATCGCCCGCCGCCTCGTTCATCACCGGGCAAGTCATGCCCGTCAACGGCGGCTTTCGCGGCGAGTATACTGCACATAGTTCATGATGTTTCGCGGATGTCGGAGGATGGCCTTCCCAGGCCGTCCCAGCTCGCTCTGGACGGCCTAGGAAGGCCATCCTCCGGCCGATTTTCGTCGGTATACGATGCATATTCATTTCGTTACCGGCCGACTGGCCGAACATTCGCTGCGCAAGGTGCTCGCCGAGCTGGCGCCGGCCGCAGGCTTCGACTACTCGGTCGAAGTGCTCGGCATTACCGTGGCCGCGCTGATGACCACCGACTGGGTGGCCAAACGCCTCCAAGTGCCGCCGCAGGCAAGCCGCGTGGTGCTGCCGGGATATTGCTCGGGCGACTTGGCGGCAGTGCAACGCCTGACCGCAGCGACCGTCGAGCGCGGGCCGAAAGACCTGCGCGAGCTGCCGCGCTGGTTCGGGCAACACCGCGCCGACGACTACGGCCAATACGACATCGAGATCCTGGCCGAAATCAACCACGCGCCGCGCCTCACGCCCGATGAGATTTTGCGCCAGGCCGCCGAACTGGCCGCGCAGGGCGCCGACCTCATCGACCTGGGCTGCAATCCGGGCGAGACCTGGTCGAACGTGGCCGACATGGTTCGCCGGCTGCGCGAGAGCGGCTATCGCGTGAGCATCGACAGTCTGAATCCAGCGGAAATTGCTCCCGCGGCGCGGGCCGGGGCCGAGCTGGTCTTGTCGGTGAATTCGACCAACCGCGAGCATGCCGCCGACTGGGGCTGCGAAGTGGTGGCGGTGCCCGACGTGCCGGCCACGCTCGCCGGGCTGGATGAGACGATCGACTGCCTGGCCGCCGCCGGCGTGCCGCTGCGGATCGATCCGGTGATCGAGCCGATTGGCTTTGGTTTCGCCCGTAGCCTGGGACGTTATCTCGCCATCCGCGACCGATATCCCGACGCCGAAATGATGATGGGCGTCGGTAATCTGACCGAGCTGACCGACGTCGATTCAGCAGGCGTCAACGCGTTGCTGCTGGGCTTTTGCCAGGAGCTGGGCATTCGCAGCGTTCTGACCACGCAGGTGATCAATTGGGCCCGCTCATCGGTGCGCGAGTGCGATCTGGCGCGGCGGCTGGCGTATTATGCCGTCACACATCATTTGCTGCCCAAGCACATCGAGCCGCGTTTGGTGATGCTGCGAGATTCACAGTTGCTGCCTTATGGCGACGACGAGCTGCAGCGGCTGGCCGAATCGCTCAAAGACGAAAACTTCCGCATCTTTGCCGAAGAGGGCCGGCTGCATATGATTGCCGCCGGACTGCATTTGCAGGGCGACGATCCGTTCGAGTTGTTCGATCGGCTCCTGGCCAGCGGACGCGGGCGGTTAGATCTGGGACACGCCTTTTATTTGGGCTATGAGATGGCCAAAGCGGTAACCGCCTTGACGCTGGGTAAACAATACCGGCAAGACCAAGCGTTGGAGTGGGGTTTTTTGACCAAGCCCGAGCGCAGCCACCGAGCAAAATAAGCGCGACGTCGAACCGAAGTAGTAGGGTGGGCCGAGCGAAGCGAGTCCCGCCATTGGGCCACGTTGAGCGCTGCGGTGTTGATCTGCCGGAGAAGGTGGGACTCGCTTCGCTCG
>JAICLL010000172.1 GCA_025927475.1 Pirellulales bacterium | reverse complement strand
TCCGGGGCATCGGTAAGCCTCTGCCCCAGCCACCGCGGTAAGGTGGCGCAAACAAGCACCGGCAACTATCAAGCTGGGAAACGTGCGTGAATAATCTCTTTTGGCTGCGCACCTGGTCGCTGGGTGTCAAAAATCTGTTGCTGCACCCGCTACGGTCGCTGCTGACGGTGGTGGGCATGTTCATCGGCGTGGCCAGCGTCATCTGGTTGCTGGCCATCGGCAACGGTATCAGCGCCGCCGTGCAAAAACAGATCGAAGGGCTGGGCGCCGAAAACATTATCGTGCGTTCGATCAAGCCGCCCGACGAAACGCTGGCGGGCCGCGACGGTCCAGTGCCCTATGGTCTGACTCGCGACGATTTCAGCCGGCTGAGCGAAACCATTTCGACCATTCACCGGGCCTTGCCGGTGCGCGAGCTGCGGCGCGAGTTCCGCTTTCTCGATCGGCTGGTCGATGGCCGGCTGGTCGGCTGCACGCCGGAATATGCCCTGGCCACGCGGCTGACTGTCGAGCGAGGCCGCTTTCTCAGCGATGCCGACGTGCAAGACCACGCCAACGTGTGCGTGCTGGCCGCCGGCACCGCCGAGCGGCTGTTTCCCTATGAAGATCCGCTGGGCCGCTCGGTGCGCGTCGATAAGGACTACTATGTCGTGATCGGCGTGACCAAAGCTCGCGCGCCTTCGGCGGGCATCGGCGGCTCGCTTGATTCACAAGATTATTCCAACGACGTTTACATTCCCATCAGCACGCTCTGGCTGCGCATCGGCGACCTGGTGGTCACCATGCGCAGCGCCTCGTTCCAGGGCGAGATTGTGCAACTCAGCCAGATCACGCTGCAAGTCGATCAGGTGGCCCACGTGCTTTCGACTTCCGAGATCGTGAAAAACACGTTGGCCGACTTCCACAAAACGACCGACTATGGCGTGACGGTGCCGCTGGAGCTGCTCGAACAAGCGAAGACCACGCGGCTGATGTTCATTTTGTTTTTAGGACTGATCGCGGCGATCTCGCTGTTGGTGGGCGGCATCGGCATCATGAACATCATGCTGGCCACCGTCACCGAGCGCACGCGCGAGATCGGCATTCGCCGGGCGCTGGGCGCCAAGCGCAGCGACATCGCCCGGCAGTTTCTGATGGAGACGGTGGTGCTTTCGGTGGCCGGCGGGGTGACGGGCATTTTGGGCGGGCTGGCTTGTCGTCCGGCCACGCGGCTGCTGCGTCGCGGGCTGGTCGAGTTGTTTCCCAGCGCCATGCGCAACTTGCCCGACGTGGTGCGCGATCTGGAGCCTTCGGTGGTGAATTGGTCGATTCCGCTGGCGTTTGGCATTGCCGTGTCGGTGGGCGTATTGTTCGGACTTTACCCCGCCCGCCGGGCCGCGGCGATGGATCCAATCGAAGCGTTGCGACATGAGTGAGAACGTATGATGTATTCTGCATTACGTACCCTCGCCGCAGTCGTTGCCGGCATGCTCGTGGCGTTCGTGTTGGTTATGGCGGTCGAGCTTTTTAGCGCCGTGGTCCATCCCTTTCCTGAAGGATTTCTGGGAACCACCGACGAGATCTGCCGTCATGTCGAGCGTTATCCGCAGTGGGTTTTGGCGGTGGTTGTGGCGGCCTGGGCTGCCACGGCGCTGGCCGGCACATGGACGGCGAGGAGGATCGGAAACCTCGGCTCGTTCGCGGTTGTCAGTTTGCTCCTGCTGGCGGCTCTCGTGCTCAACCTTTCCATGCTGCCCTATCCGCTTTGGTTCAAAATCGCGAGCCTGCTTATGGTACCCGCTGCCATTTTTGCTGGCGGTCGATGGTCAGCCGCGAAATAGCGCCCTCGCTTACGCGCGGATATGCGTCGCCTTCCGCTTTGGCGCGGACTTGAGCACTGAAAGGAGCGCGGGGATCAGCGGTTTCAAATCAGGTAGGCGGTTGCTCGGCGCCCGAAGCACGATGACGGCCACCTCGAAGTTGGCGAGGTTTTGCTGATATTCAAGATTGCTATCGGTCGTGACAAATGCGTCGAAGTTCGTTTCGGCATATTCAAGCACAGCACGATCTTGGAGACCAGCCCAGCCGGCCTGAGGCACCGTGCGCACGTGATGCCCCACGATTCACGCGCGAGCATGCTACTCAACGGCAGGGCTGCTCGCAACAACGTCGCGCCTCGCGGGACGGCTCGCAGGAGGGAATAGAGAATCGGCTAACGGCGATCTTTGTTGCTCCTACTTCCACTCGCCACCGTTCGGGCCGCACTCGAATGGGCTGGCAAACTCTGACGCGTCCTTTTCATTCGTTCAGCAGCGATTGGATAGCGGCTTCGAGTTGGCCTTCGTAGGGATTCGCCATCCGCAGCACGCCACGGCGGTCGATCAGGTAAAACGACGGATAGTGCGGCACGGCGTAGGCGGTGGCCGAATGTTTGTCGTTGTCCAAGCCCACCGGCCACGGAACATGATTCTCCGCGACATACGCCGCCGCGTCTTCGGCGCCCTCGGTGGTGTGCAGGCCGACAATCACCAGCCCGCTCGGAGCATAAGTTTCGTGCAAGCGGCGGAGCTCGGGCATCCGTGTCAAACACGCGCCGCACCAGATTCCCCAGAAGTCGATCAGGATGACTTTGCCGCGGAAGCTGTCTAAGGTTGTGGCAGCGTCGGCGTTCACCCAGTCGGTCACCGCCACCGCGGCTGCGGGTTTTCCTTCAAGAGCATTGAGATCTTTGCGATTGTCGCCTCTGCCAAGTCGCCAAAAACCGTCTGAGTTTGACGCCGCACGTGAAACCTCCTCTCCGCCCAGGACAAACTCGGTGAGCTGCACGTACGTCAGCCGTGGATGCGCTCGGTGAAACTCCCGTACCTGTTTCTCCGTCAGCTCCGGCGAGCCGATCTTCAGGTGCTTCAATTGCGGCAGTCGAGCCAATGCCCCCAGGCCGTGCTCAGTGGCCAGGCACGAAACCCAAAGCGTTTCGAGGTTCGGTAGCGAGCTGAGCGATTCCAACCCCTCGTCGGTCACAACAGAGCCAGCCAACTCGAGGAACTTGAGCCGCTTGAGCGTGCACAGTTGCCGCAAATCGGCGTCAGTGATCGGCTGTAATCCCTCGATCCGCAGTTTCACCAGGTCCTGGAAGCCTGCCAACGTTGCAAAGTCGTCTTTGCTCAACGCGGGACATTTATAAAGCCACAGCTCCCCCTCAAGCGATTGAAGGCGTTCCAGCCCATTCCAGGCTGGTTGGCCGTCTGCCTTGGGATCGATGTTCATCAGACCGACGCGCTTGAGTCGCGGCATCGTGGCCAGCGTGTCGAGGCAGCGGGTCGTCATCCGGTTGCCCGTGATCTGCACTCGTTCGAGTGTTGGCGAGCCGGCCAGCAATGCGAATCCTTCGTCAGTGATCCGCGAATTCTCGATCGAGAGCTCCTTCAGCGACCGCATGGCGGCGACAAACTCCATGCAGCCGTCGTCGCACTTGCCCGAGAGCGACAACCGTTCGAGGCTCGGCAATGCGGCCAGGGAATCGGCGCCGGCGTTGCTAACTCTCACACTGCCGATGATCTCACGCAGCTTATTGAGCGAACCGAACTGCTCCACCACCGAGTCGTCGATGGGTGTTCCGTAACAGCGGAGTTTTTCCAGTTGCGGGAGTGCGCCGATACGCCGCAAGCCCTGCGTAGTTAGGGGGGCATAGTCGAGCGTCAACTGCCGCAAGCGGGGGCAGTCTGCCACTAAGCGTTCCAGCCCGGCGTCGGTCAGCTCAGAGCCGCTGGCATCGAGTTGTTCCAAATTCGGGCAAGCCGCAAGATGGGCGAATCCCGCGTCGGTGATTGAGGGGTTGGGCTCTTTCCTGCGGAGCTCCAGGTCCGTTGCGGAGTAGTCTGCGTACACACTGAGCACCCGCAGGTCCGGAAGGCGAGTGAGGGCGGCCAGCCCCGCATCGGTGATCCGCGTATTCAGGGCATAGACGGCTTGAAGCGTTTTGCTTTTCGAGAGCGACTCGAGCCCAGCATCGGTCAGGCCCGTGTGGCGCAGGCCGATCGTCTGCAACTCGGGCAGTGCGGCCATCGCCGGCATCGCTTCGTCGCCCACGCCGGCGTTCCCCGCCAGCCACAAATAGCGCAAGCGGCGAAGGCGCGGAAGGTGAGTCGCGATGGCCGAGGTCAAACCGGCATCGCCAATCGAAAGGTGCCGCAGGCCGACGAGTCGCGACAGCCGTTCAAACCCCTCATCGCCAAAGGGCACGCGGTCGGCGCGGAGAATGTCGACCGCATCAGGCGGAAGATCATCCAGCCAGCTCGGGTCGCTGGCCGCCGTGTGATTGAGTTCGACCATGACGGCGAACCCGTCGGGAATGGCGACCTCGCCCGCCGCGGGTCCGTGATCTTGCCAACCGTCGCGGGCAGCGCCTCCCCACCTCTCATATCCGAAATCAACGCTCGCCTCAGGCCGGATCGACACGCTGCCTACGGCCTCGTCGGGAAAGCGGATCTTTCGCTCGGCGTGGGCGGGACCGGCGATCGACAGCAACAGCAGAGCTACGTTGGCCGCAATGACTCGACGCATCAGACGGCTCCGGTTGAACATGATTTGTACAACAGGCGATCCTACTGCGGCGCCGTGGGCAACTCAAGCAGATCGGGGCTGGACTGTCACTCGGCGAGTGTCAAGGCACTTGTCCTTCGTCGAACCTGTTCCGCCGCCCTGCGCACGCGGGGAATCTCATCGAGACGCACAAAACGATAGCCCCGTGCTTTGAGCTGCGGCACCAAAAGCTGGGTCATCTCGCAGGTGCGGTTGCGGGGGCGCACGTCGTCTTCTTCCGAGCTGTCGTGCAACAGCACAATGCCCCGACCCACGCGCTCGATGGCGGCGAGATGCCGCCGGGCGCACTCGGCGGGCGAGACGCACTGCCGCCAACATTCCCAGTCTTCGGCCAGAATGTCCCAGAGAATAGGCCCAAGGTAATTGGCAAATCGCTCGTCGCGGTTGAGCGCCTCGGCCACGACCGAGCGCGGGGCGTCTTCCGGGCCATCGGGCCGGCTCTTCTGGCGCCAGTTGCCATAGGGCGGGCGAAAAAAAATCACGTCGCCATCGATATACGGGCGGATGATCTCGTGCGTGCGCTGCAGCTCTTCGGCGGCATCGCCGCCTTCGAGCGTGAACTTTACCAGCCCCGGATGACGGTAGGTGTGGTTGCCGATCAAATGCCCCCAGGCTTGCAGCCGGGCCAACGTTTGCGGAAATTGTTCACCATGCCGCCCCATGACAAAAAACGTGGCGGCGATGCCTTCATCGTACAAGAAGCGGCCCAGCTCGGTGGTGTTCGGTCCCGGCTGGCCGGCGCCGCTTTCGCCCGGCCCGTCGTCATAGGTGAGGCAAAGCGTTTTATCGGGCAGGTCACGCCCGCGAAGTCCGTGGTGAAAGAACATGGGATTGGATATTCCATTCGATTGTAGGTGTGCGAAGGCCGTAGGGTGGGCCGAGCGCAGCGAGTCCCACCTTCTGGCGGCAACGCGGCGCGGTAACGATCATACGGCAAAACGTGGGATTCGCTGCGCTCGGTCCACTCTGCTCTGCGGCACAACGCCAAGCGGGTATCCCATTTCGGTTGTCAAAGCCGATCCGACGCCGACGTGGCGAGCGGGATGGCGCTGGCGGGTGATTCGGGCGCGTGGTGGGACTCGCTGCGCTCGGCCCATCCTACTTTTCGATTCGCCTCGCAGGTCTCAAGTCGCCGCAGGGCCGCTTCGATCGCCGGCGGAACGATGCGCCGCTGACCAAGCATCCGCGGCAAGCCAACGAGCGCCGCCGCCGCGCCCCGCGCGAAATCGCCCGCCGGCCGTTGATAGGCCAACTCGGCGGTGCGGCGAAACGCGCTTTGCACGGGCCGACGCATCCAGGCAAACCACAGCGCGTTGCGCACCTCATGCCAGCGCCGCCGAGACACCTCGCGGCAAGGCGAAGGATGATGATGCACCACCAACTGGGGCACATAGCACATCCACCAGCCGCGGGCAGCCAACTCGACCGCCACCCATTGCTCTTCGCCGCCCAGAAACAGCCGTTCGCTGAAGCCGCCACACTGGAGAAACACGTCTCGCCGGACCACCGACGCGCCGGCCAAGAAGCCCAGAATCGGCTGGCCCGGCATGCCCGGCTGCATGGGCAAGGGGCTGCGATGCATGAGCAAGCAAGTCGGGTCGATCGTTTCTTCGGGTCCCACCAGCACTCGGGCCGTGACGAGAGCCAACTGCGGATGCGCATCGAACAGATCGGCCGCCCGGGCCAGCCCGCTGGGATCCCACCAGGTGTCGTCGTCGCACATCGCCACATAGGGCGTCTGGAGATGTCGCAGGCCGAGATTGCGGCCCGCGGCGCCCAGGTTACGCTCGGAGCGGATGATGGCGACTGCGGGAAATTCGGCCGCGACGGCTTCGGCCGTGCCATCGGTTGATGCATTATCGACCAGCGCGATTGCAGGTCGTTCGGCCAGCGCCGTCAGTTGCCGCAGCGAATGGAGCACTTCGTGGCGGCGATTGTGCGTGAGCATGGTCACGCCAATCCGGGAATGGGTGGTCACAAACGTTTTCCTAAAACATGGTTCGGGGCATAGAGTGGGCCGGGCGACGTCTGCGCAATGCCACACTCGGCGTACCCTCACAGAGGTTGCCAGGCAATGCGCCCCACAGGGGCCGCCGGTGCGAGTGAAACTTTCGTGCCGAAGTCAGTTTTCGGCGTACGGCAGCGGGCCGCGAATCATCCAGGACGATCGCACGCCCAGCCGAATGAGCAATTGGTTGAGCATCTTCTGCTCCAGGCCCGGATCGCGGCCTTGACGTATCCAGCCCGTCACGGTCGGTTGTTGACCAATCGCCATCTTCACGTGCCGCTGCGAGGTGTCATGCCGCAACGTGCCGGCGCCCGCCGTGGCATAGAGCGGCTTGGGCACGTCTTCCAGCTCTTTGAAGACCAACATCTGCACGCGAAAGCCGCCCTCGACCGGCGTCACCTCAATCTCGGCCTGCCGGCGATACGATTGAAACGTGCTCTCGAGTTTGTCGTAGAACGTCGTTGTATCGCCCCGCCAAAACTCCAGCAGCGTCGAACTCGGCTCGGGGCGCGTGGTGATGTGCCCGTTGACGAGCATGTTGTCGACCACGCGCACGCGTTCTTCGCGGTCGATCTGGAAATGATCGTCGACCACGTCGACCAGCGTATTCCAGACCAACTCCGGATCTCCGACGGGCACCATTACCGGGTTGGGCTGCCGCACCATCAGCCAAGGCGTGCCGCAGCCCAAGCAAGGCGCAACGAGAGCAAGCCAGCCGAACCACAGCAGCCGCGGCATTCGCGTTTATCCGACAATTGACGATAGACATGCAGCGTTCGACCGGGCGCAGCCGCAGTCGAACAGAAAGGGGTGGCGTAGTGTGGCAAGAAGCGGCGCTTGATGCAAGGCGAGTGCGCCAAAAACCATTCACCGTCATATTGGGCAAGATAGGTTGCATGCAGTGGCAATCAGTAACAGACTGGGACAACAAGTACCGAGACTTTCCAGAGAATCTACTTGCAATCACCCGACACTGGGTTAAACTCCAGACGTCTGAGTGTTGATCTCCCGGATCGGAAGAGGCACTTCCCAGCAGGCCGTTGGCCTGCCATTCGGAGGGCACTCGATGGCTGAATCGCTGGCAACTCTCGCCGCGAACGCGGGGTGTTCTACTCCCCCGCGCTCCCAGGCACCCACTCTACGCGCGGTAGCGCCCGGCCTTGTGCCGGACGGTTCGCGCGTCGGATATCATTCTCATTGCCCGCAAAAGACATCGACTGCTGCGAGAAATCGCCGTGGCCGGATCGAGACGGCCCGCGCGCTCTGCTTCGGGCCAGCACCGCGGAAGAACACCGCTTTGCCACAAGTGCGCACGTCTGCGCACGCACCGCGAAACCCGACCGTTGCTACTGAAACCCAGTCCTTCAAACTTCCGCAGGAGGCAACACGATGTGGCTTTTCAAGCGGTTCAAAGCCGGAGTGCAACAGTGCGTCGGTCGGGTGCGCGGCGAAAGCCGTGGCCATTATCGCCAGCGCCGCCGCGCGGCCAGCCGCCGCACGTTCACGCAATCGCTCTTTTGCCTCAATGCGCCCCTCGACTTCATCGTGCCCTGGCGCCGCGCGATGAGGCTCGAATGTCTGGAAAGCCGAGTGCTGCTCACCGGACCCACGGCGAACAGCGACAGTTATGCCGATGACTATAACGCCACGCTCAACATTCCCGCCTACGCCGGGGTGCTGGCCAACGACACCGGCGGAAACGGGCCGCTCTCCGCGGTGCTGGTCAGCGGGCCAAACGCGGGAAACCTGACGCTCAACGCCGATGGCTCGTTCGCCTATACGAACACGTCCTACCCGATGATGGGTACCGATTCGTTCAGCTACGAAGCCTTCGATGGCGCCAGCTACAGCGCCGCGGCCACCGCGACGCTTACGTTCGGCAACAATCAGCCGCAAGCCAATGGAGGAATTTTTAGCGTCGTTCATGGGCACACCCTCAGTGTCTCCGCCGCCGATGGCGTGCTCAAAGGCGCCACCGACCCGAACCACCTGCACCTGACGGCGGTGCTGGAAAGCGGCCCCAGCCACGGCAGCCTGACGCTCAACAGCGGCGGCTCGTTCAGCTATACGCCGCTCAGCACGTTTGCCGGCACCGATTACTTCTCGTTCGAAGCCTACGACGGCAACTTCTACTCGACATCGCAGCAAGTGGAAATCGATGTGAGCGAGACGCCCCCCACGGCGGGCAACCCCATGTACTCGCTGCTGAACAATCAAACGCTCAACGTCTCCGCCGCGGATGGAGTGGTGGCCGCCTCGAGCGGCGATTCGCCGCTGACCGCCTCCCTTTATTCCGGCCCCACCCACGGCAGCCTCTCGCTCAACAGCGATGGCTCGTTCAGTTATACGCCCGACGCCACCTGGGTGGGCACCGATCGCTTTCAATTCACCGTGAGCGACGGCATCTCGACGAGCAACGGCACCGTGACGCTGACCACCGATTACGGCGTCGTTTCGGCGGTCGATCAGACCAAGCTGCCGGTCGATACGATCCACGTGGCGCGGCAGATTCTCAGCGACCCGTTCAACAGCCCGATCACCTCGCCACTGCCGGCGGGCGGTTCGGGCGGCACCAGCATTTCCGCGGCGCCGGCCGATGGCGCGCCCGCCACGGCCCACAACCTGGCGCTGGTTTATGACAGCGTGCTGGCCCAGCCCGATCAGGTGATCGAAGCCGAGATCGGCTTCTCGACCGATTATCCGGTGTCGGATACCTTGACCGCGGCGCTGACGTTCAACGGCGTCAGTCAGCCGAGCGCTTATTTCAATATGAACAGCATGGGCGGCAACGGCCAGGTTCACATCGCCATGCAGGTCGATACGTCGGGCCTGGCGTCGGGCCGCTACCCGTATTCGATCACCGTGAGCGGCCAAAGCGCCGCGGCCCCGGTCACGATCTCCGGCGCGGTGAACGTGGTCAACGACTCGGCCAGTCCCTTCGGCAAGGGCTGGGACATGCCCGGTCTGTACCGGCTGTTTCAAAACAACGTGCCGGGCGTGCCGGCCGGCCTGCTGCTGAGCACCGGCGACGCCGGCGCGTGGTATTACTCGCAAAACCAGGACGGCAGCTTTGCGTCGCCCGCCGGCCCGCTGGCCTTTTCGACGCTCACCGCCGTCGCGGGCGGTGGTTGGCAGCTCGTCACGCACCAGGGGATCACCTTCAACTTCAACTCCAGCGGATATCTCACCAGCCGCGTGGAACGCACCGGCGAAACAACCCTCTATAACTGGACCGACCATGAGCTGACGTCGATTGTCGACCAGTTTGGCCGGGTTGTTCCCCTGACCTATTCCGGCGGGCTGTTGGCTTCGATCGGCGACTTTGCCGGCAGCACCTGGGTGGTCGCTCACAGCGGTACCAATCTGGTCAGCATCAGCGAACCGGACCCGGGCGGCGGATCGCCCGTGTGGCAGTATGCGTATAGCGGGAACTACATGTCGAGCGTCACCGACCCGAATCTCAACCAGGAGTCGTTCACGCTCAGCAGCGCGCATCGCCTAAGCGGCACGGCGTTGCCCGGCGGCGCCAGCACCGCCGACACCAGCGAGCAGGATTTTGGCTACGGCTCGACCGACCCCAACAACCCCGCCAGCCTGACGATGCAAGTTTCCGTGGTGCCCACCACCACCGACGCCGACGGCAACACGTCGGCGGTGCAAACGAACCAGTTTGGTCAACCGGTCAGCGAGGTCGATGCCTATGGCAGCCTGACCACCATCCAACGGGACGACAACGGAATGCCGACCGTCATCACGCAGCCTCCGCCGGCCACGGGCGAGCCGGCCCCGGTCACCACCATCAGCTACGACACCAGCGGCGATGAAGCTTCGGCCACGGGGGCGATGCCCAGTTACGGCACGTGGACGTTTAACACCTTTGGCGAGTGGGACACGTTCACCGACAGCCTGGGAAAAGAGTGGAAACGGTCTTTTGACACGAAAGGAAATGTTCTCACCGAAACTGACCCACTGCAAAACCAGGTGTCGTGGACCTACGATACGTTTGGCCAACCGCTGACCATGACGTTGCCGGCGCCCAACGGCGGCACCGGCACGGTGACCACCCAGTATTTTTATGATGCCGACGAGCGGCTCCAAGAAATTTTGTGGCCCGACGGCAGTACGCAGCTTTTCGCCCACAACGCCGACGACCGCCAAACCAGCTTCACCGACGAAAATTCGCACACGAGCGTGACCACCCTCGATGTGCTGGGGCGGCCCACGCTCGTCACCGATGCGCTCCAGAACAGCGTGGCCACCACGTATGATAAAGACTCGAATGTCTTGACCACGCGCAACAAGCTGGGCCAGCTTACCACGAACGAGTGGAACTCGCGCAACGAACTGATCCAGCAGACGCTGCCCGACCCCGATGGCGCCGGGCCGCTGGCCGCGCCGGTGCTCACGTTCACCTATACGGCGGGCGGACAAGAGCTGACCGAGTCCGACGGGCTAGGCCGCATCACGACGCTGGGGTACGACAAGCTCGAACGGCGGACCAGCGAGACGTTGCCCGATCCCGACGGCGCGGGGCCGCTGGCCAGCCCGGTGATCCACATCGGCTACGACAATCTCTCGCGCCAGGTGAGCGAGCAGAACGCGCTGGGCGGCATCACCTACACCGACTACGGCAACGCCGACGAACGGCTGGTTACCAGCGTGACGGCGCCCGACCCCGACGGCTCGGGACCGCTGGCCGCCCCCGTCACGCAAACCGGCTATGACGGCGATGGCCGCGCGGTCACGTCCACCAACGCCATGAACCAGACCGAGACCACCACGCTCAACGCCGATGGAGTGGCCACCGACGTCACCGACAATCTCAACCACACGACGCACTATGTGGTGGGGCGCCTGGGAGAGCGACTCTCGACGACTGACGCCCTGTCGCACACCACGGCCGAGCAATACGACGTGCGCTATCGACCGGTGCAAACCACCGCGGCTGATGGAGGGATTACCAAGATCACGCTCGACCCGGCGGGCAACCGCGTCAAGCTGCTCGATGCGGCGGGCAACGAAACCGACTGGACCTATAGCCCGACGAATCTGCCACTGACCGAAACCAACGCCCTGGGAACGACCGCCACCAGCTACGACGCCGCCGCGGAAATTACCAGCATCGTCGATGCCGACGGGCGCGAACGCGACTTCGTTCACGATGGTCTGGGGCGGCTGACGACCGAAAATTGGATCAGCGGCGGCAGCGTGGTCGCCGCCATGAACTACGCCCACGATGCCGCCAATGAACTCACCTCGGCCAGCGACGGCAACTCGGCCTATGCCTTCACCTACAATGGCGACGGGCAAGTCACCCGCGTCGACAATGCCGGCACGCCGGGCGTGCCCGACGTGCTGCTGACCAGCACGCTCGATGCCGCCGGCGAGCGCACCAGCCTGGCGGCGACCATCAATGGCACGGCTGATTTTCTCAACAACTATTCCTACGATGCCGACCAGCGGCTGACCATGGTGCAGCAACAGCAGCAGACCGGCGGCAACACCGTGTCGCCCAAAGAGGTCGATCTGGCCTACAACGCGCTGGGCCAGTTCACGAGCATGGTGGATTACAACTTCATCGGCGTCGGCCCGCGGCTCGACGTGGCCACCGGCGACTATTCGTATGACAACGGCGCGCGTCTCACCGGCCTGGCTTACACCTCCAACGGCGGCGCCGACACCATCGGCACGTTTGGCTGGGGCTACAACGCCGGCAACCTGGTGACCAGCTTCACCTCGATCGACGGCGAGGCCGACTACGGCTATGACCCGACCAACCAGCTTGTCTCGGCCACCTACACCACGGCCTCCGGCGGCCATCAGCTGCCTGATGAAAACGAATCGTACGATCTCAACGGCAACCGCACAGGCACGGGTTACAGCACCGGATCGAATAATCTGCTCACCAGCGACGGCACGTTCAACTACCAGCACGACGCCGACGGCAACACCACGGTGCGCACCAGAATCTCGGCGGACTATGCCGCCGACTACCGCACCACGTTCGCCTGGGACTATCGCAACCGTCTGACCGACGTTGAATATTTTGACAACAACGGCGTGCTGACCAAGCACGTGCATTATGTCTATGGCGTGTTTGACCACCTGATTGCGACCGAGGTGGACACCACCGGCAGCGGCACGTATAACGAGATTGAGCATTACGTGCTCGACGTACAACCCGAGGCGCCGCGGGCGGGCGTGCCGGGCACGGCCCTGGCTCAGCCGCTGCTGAAACTTGACGGCAACCAGGACCTGACCACGCGGTACTTGGAAGCGCTCGACCGCATTTTCGCCGAAGGCGCCGTTACCTCGCCGACGCAGGCCGACACCGTGCTTTTCAACCTGGTTGACAATCTTGGTACCTTGCGCGACCAGGTCAATGCCAGCGGCATGCCGGTCAACCATCTCGTATACGCCGCCTTTGGCCAAGAAGTCTACGCGAGCGATCGCACGGTTGCCCATTGGACCGGTTTTGGCGGCGGGCATCTCGACACGGCCACCGGCAATCTCAACAACGACCATCGCTGGTACGACCCGGTGAGCCAGCGCTGGCTGAGCCTCGCCCCGGAACAATTCAGTGCGCACGATCCGAATCTGGATCGGTATTCAGGGAATTCGCCGACGAACTTAGCTGATCCTTCGGGGCTTGCGCCTAACGGGACGCCGCCGGGGCAGGCGCCGCCAGGTCAAAAGTGGGTCTGGTCCGAGGAGTCGCGACTGGTCCCTGGACCATGGCAGACCGGTGTTGATGTCTACCAGGTTCCGATCATGAAAGCATCCAGGTTGCCGTCACTGACTCGCTCGGCAGGTACGTGGGAACCCAGACGTTTTTGGTACCGACGGGCCTTTACCAAACCAAGAGTAGAGCCTATCAGTACAGGCGAGACATAGTGCAGTATGTCGGCCACTGGCATTTGGTAGCAGTCCCCAAGATGCCACAGCAAGGCGAAATCGTGGCCTACCCCGACGTCATTGCCGCCACAGGCGAGATTACCGGCTGTCACGCACATCGGCACCTGGGACTTGGTGTGCCAGTTGGCGGGCCGGACCGACTTCCTGTACGTGGCGGATTGCAAGTTGGCCAGCAAGGAGAACTTGGCCCATATCGCCACGCGCGGCGGGCGGTTCGTGACGGTGT
>JAICLL010000163.1 GCA_025927475.1 Pirellulales bacterium | reverse complement strand
GGTGGGTAATGATGGATACACTACCCTTCATCCTATCCCGGAGGCCACCTCTTGTTCAGCTAGCATTTGCCTCGCATGTTCTTGGCACTGCATCAGTTAGGACAAGCGGAGGGCGAGTTGCAACCATAAGGTTTTGCATTTGCCAATGCCGATTGCAACAAGTCACAGAAGCCCTTGCTTGACGCGCGGCTCGCCCGGCATCAAATTATTGTTTGAAGCCAACCAGCGCCCCAGAGAGTGTGAGGAAGCAAAAACCAAATGGTGATCGACACTCGCGAACCCTACAAGGTGATCGGCACGCGGCCTATCCGGCACGACGGCGCCGATAAGGTGACGGGCCGGGCAATCTATGGCGCCGATCTGCAGCTTGCCGGCCTGGTGCACGGCAAGATCGTGCGCAGTCCGCACGCCCACGCCAAAATCAAGCGCATCGATACCTCGGCCGCTGAAAAGCTGCCGGGCGTGTTGGCGGTGGTCACGGCCGCCGACCTGCCCGACCTGCGCGACAAGATGGCCGACCTGGGCGAAGGCAGTGTCAACTTGGCGCACTTGGGGGCCAACGTGCTGGCCCATCAAAAGGTGCTTTACAAGGGACATGCCGTGGCGGCGGTGGCGGCGATCAATCCGCACATTGCCGACGAAGCGACCAAACTGATTCGCGTCGAGTACGAGCCGCTGCCGGCGGTCACCTGGGTACTCGACGCCATGAAGCCCGACGCCCCTCTGCTGCACGACGACGTATACCCCGAAGACATGACCGGCGGGCGGGCCAGCGACAAGCCCAGCAATGTCTCGAAGTATCTGCACTTTGAAGAAGGCGACATCGAAAAGGCGTTTGCCACGGCCGACGTGGTCGTCGAGCGCGAGTTCAAGACGGCCAGTGTCCACCAGGGCTACATCGAGCCGCACGTTTCGACGGCGATGTGGAACCACGACGGGCGGCTGACCATCTGGACTTCGACGCAAGGGGCTTTTACCGCACGACAGCAGACGGCCGAGCTGTTGCAGATGCCGATTTCGCGGGTGACGGTGGTGCCCTGCGAGATCGGAGGAGGGTTTGGCGGCAAGATTCCGGTTTATCTCGAGCCGGTGGCCGCGCTGCTCAGCCGCAAGTGCGGACGCCCGGTGAAAATGGTGATGACACGGGCAGAAGTTTTCGAGGGCACCGGACCCACGCCCGGCTCGTTCGTGCGGGTGAAGTTGGGCGCGAAGACAGACGGGCGGATGGTGGCCGGACAAGCCTGGCTGGCCTACGACGCGGGGGCGTATCCCGGCGGCATGATTGGGCCGGGCTGCATGTGCGTCTTTAGCTGTTACGACCTGCCCAACTACAAGGTCGAAGGCTACGACGTGGTGCTCAACAAGCCCAAGACCGCCGCCTACCGCGCCCCCGGCGCCACACAGGCCGCCTTCGCCGCCGAGCAAGTGGTCGATGAGCTGGCCGAGCGGCTGGGCATCGACCCCCTTGACCTGCGGCTGAAAAACGCCGCCCGAGAGGGCACGAAGCGCGTCGGCTGGCCCGCCTACCCAAAGATCGGATTCATCGAGATACTCGAAGCCGCCAAAAAGCACCCGCACTATCGTGCGCCGCTGGAAGGACCCAATCGCGGTCGCGGCGTGGCGGCGGGTTTTTGGTTCAATATCGGTCTGAAGAGCAGCGCCTCGGCCAGCGTCAACCCCGACGGCACCGTTACGCTCATTGAAGGTTCGACCGACATCGGCGGCACGCGCGCCAGCGTGGCGATGCAATTGGCCGAGACGCTGGGCATTGCGGCCGAAGACGTCCGCCCGCAAGTGGGCGACACCGATAGCGTCGGCTACACCGACGTGACCGGCGGCAGCCGCGTGACGTTTGCCACCGGCCTGGCCGCATACCAGGTGGGCCTCGACATCCGCCGCCAGATGGCCGAACGGGCGGCCACGCTCTGGGAGTGCAAGGCCGACGAAGTGACGTTTGACGCCGGCACGTTCCGCCGCAATGGTCAGTCGATCGGCTTCAAGCAACTGGCGGCCAAGGCCAACGAGCTAGGCGGGCCGGTTGTCGGTCGGGCCAGCGTCGACCCCGCCGGGCCGACCAACGGTTTTGGATTAAGCATTGTCGATGTCGAAGTCGATGCCGACACGGGCAAGACCACCATCCTGCGTTACACCGTGTTTCAAGACGCTGGCAAGGCGATTCATCCCAGCTATGTCGAAGGGCAGATGCAGGGCGGCACGGTGCAAGGCATCGGCTGGGCCTTGAACGAAGAATACTTTTTCGATGGCGAGGGGCGGATGCGCAACGCCAGCTATCTTGATTACCGGATGCCGACGGCGCTCGATCTGCCGATGATTGACGCGGTGATCATCGAGGTGCCCAATCCGGCGCATCCCTATGGCGTGCGCGGCGTAGGCGAAACGCCGATCGTCGCTCCGCCCGCCGCGGTAGCCAACGCCATCTATCACGCCACCGGCGTGCGGTTCTGCGAGCTGCCCATGTCGCCGCCTAAAGTCTGGGCGGCACTTGCCAAGGCGAAGCGATAGGCGGAGTACGACAAAAAAAAGAGGTGGACAGAAATATTTTTCTGTCAGCCATTTTTCTGTCCTTCAAACCGCTTCATGATGTCTGGCCCGGTGGCTGGGGCAGAGGCTTGTCGATGCCCCGGCTTGCAGGTTCAACGTTCAGGAAACGGGCAACCTTACATCGTTCCGTCTTTCGCATTATCCATGGCGATCATTCATATTCCAACGCAGCTTCGCACATTGACTGGCGGCGTGGAACACGTCGAGGTACCCGGCGGCACTTTGCGGCAGGTGATTGCCGGTTTAGACGCGGCGTATCCCGGTATGGCCGAGCGCTTGTTGCGCGATGATTCGCTTTCGCCCAGCCTGGCGGTTTCGGTCGACGGCGCCTTCACCAACCGCGGGCTGCTGGCCAGCGTCGGCCCAAATAGCGAAGTTTACTTTTTGCCGGCGATCGGCGGTGGATGATTTGGTCGGCGACCGGTTTTGATATGCTTGCGATTTCTTGGGCAAATCGCTACACGCGATTCGCGCTAAGTTCGCCTTAATCCAACCACCCGCCCCTGAAACCCGCCCGGCGCAATCCTGTGGTCAGATAGCGGCAGCGACGCATCAGCCGCCAGGGCATGCCGGAACGGAAGTTCTCGATCATCAAGACAATCGGCCCCTGGTTCAGCCCGTAGTGCCAAGGCGTGACCCAGCCGATCGGCGTTTGCGGTTCGCCGGGATAGGTGGCGTTGAAGGTGGCTTTGAAGCCATAGGGATTCGAGACCCGCAAATTCATTTCGTCGAAGTTCTCGATGGCCGGGATGACGATTTCGGGGGCGAAGGGGAGCGAGGCCACCACGGCCCAGGGTGCCAGCGTGCCGTCGTCGGGACCATCGGGCGTGCCGCGCGCCAGATAATCGAAAAACCGCCGCTCGACGCCGCCAAGGCGCAGCGTGCCGCAACCCGGCCCGTCGCTGGCGGTGATGCCCCAACAGTTCGCGCCGTAGCGAGCAAACTGTTGTGGGTTGCGGATGGCATATTCGCGCTGAACGTGAGTCGCCCGGCGGCTGTTCTCGAAGTAGTCGCAGTCGCGCGACCGCATAAACTCGTCTTGGATGCCGCGGAAATCGATCCACACATGCGAAAGCTGGTGCGTAAAGAGCGGCCCGGCGTGCAGATATTCGTAGTCATAGACGCGCCGCCACTGGTACGTCGATCGCCAGGCAGAATAGCTATGTTCGCTGAGCGGAAACGTCGGCGAGCCGAGGCCCAACACATAGAGCAGCAGGGCTTCGTCATAACCTTCCCAACGAAATTCCAGAAAACCGGTCTCGGGCCGCCAGCCGTGGCACACCGTGCCCCGGTTCTGCTCGGCCCACCGCCAATCGACCCGGCGATACAGCGTGTCGGCGAGATCGCGAATTTCTTGTTCTTCGGGCGTGTCGCGCTCGAAATACTCGGCGGCCATCAGCATGCCGGCGATCAGAAACGTCGTATCGACCGTCGACAACTCGCACCGCCAGGCCCGGCGGCCGCTGGCCATATCAAGGAAGTGATAATAAAAGCCGCGATGCCCGGTGGCGTCGGGCTGGGGACCGTGCGGGCTAGTCCAGAAGAACCGCAGCGCGGCCAAAGTGCGGGCAATTGCCTCGTCGCGGGTAATCAGTCCGTGCTCGATGCCCACCGGATAGGCCGCCAGCGCCAAACCCGTTGCCGCGATACTGGCCGGCGTGCCTTCCCGCGTCTTGTCGGCCACCAGCCCCTTGGCCGGATTGGTTTCGTGCAGAAAATAATCGAACGTGACGCGCTGCAGCGAATCGAGCGTGGCGTGATGATGAACGGCAGCGGGCATGGTGGTGATTCAGTCGCGTAAATGGCCTCATTGACGCCTGTCCTAGTTATAATAAAATTTAGCTAGGTCAAACGGAGGATTTTTATAAAAGCCAATGAAGCGGCGGCGTGATCCGAAATTCGCATGAAGTGGACGCGGTCATCTGGGACGATACTCCTGGCGGTAATGTGGAGCACGTCGAAGAACATGACTTGACTACTGATGACGTTGACCATGTGCTCGAAAGCTTCGAATCGCACGGAATCAGCCGCAGTAGCGGCCGGCCGTGTGTTTTCGGTCGTGTACCCGATGGTCGCCGCGTCGTTGTCATCTATGAAGAAGTCGATGACGATACTGTCTTGCCAGTGACGGCCTATGAAATCGACGAACTGTAACGCGCAATATCGATGGACTCTAAAGAATTGACTCACGTTAATCGGCGGCTCACGGATGAGGAACGCGCGCGCCACGCCAAGATTCGCGAGGCTGCCATTCAGGACTTTCCACCCAAGGTTCATGTCCAGCAGCCGCCCTCACCGTCAAGCATTCCCGCCAGAATTCGGGAAGCGCGCGAAGCACGGCGTCTGACCTGGTACGCATTGGCGGAACTTGCGGGACTCTCCGACCAAGCGGCGATTCGGGACATTGAACAGGGCAAGGATGTAAAAGTCTCCGATTTGCAACGCGTGGCTGCCGCGTTGGGCCTTCAACTGGAACTTGTCGAACAGGTCGCCTGACCCGGCTCACGCTAGCACTTCCCGCACCACGCGGCCGGCGACATCAGTCAGGCGGAAATCGCGGCCCTGATAGCGATAGGTCAGCCGCTCGTGATCGATGCCCATCAGGTAGAGCAGCGTGGCGTGCAGGTCGTGAACGTCGACAATGTCTTTCACGGCATTGTAACCTAGTTCGTCAGTCTCGCCGTAGGAGACGCCCGGCTTGATGCCGCCGCCGGCCAGCCAGATCGAAAATCCTTTGATGTGGTGGTCGCGTCCGTTGCCCTGCGCCATGGGCGTGCGGCCGAATTCACCGCCCCAGATCACCAGCGTGTCGTCGAGCATGCCGCGCTGCCGCAGGTCTGCAATCAGCGCGGCGGAAGCCTGATCGACTTCCTTGGAAGTGATTTCCATGCTTCGCTTCAGTCCGCCGTGATGGTCCCAGCCGCGATGATAAAGCTGAATAAACCGCACGCCCCGCTCGGCCAGCCGCCGGGCCAGCAGGCAATTGGCGGCGAAGCTGCCGTCGCCGCCTTGAGTGCCATACAGATCGAGAATGTGCTTGGGCTCGCCCGAAATGTCCATCAGTTCGGGCACGCTGGCCTGCATCTTGAAGGCCATTTCATACTGTGCGATGCGGGTGGCGATTTCCGGATCGTCGACGTGCCGTTGCCGCAACGCGTTCAGCTCATTGACCGTCTCGACCACATCGTGCTGGCGGTCGCGGCTGACGCCCTTGGGGTTGCCCACATAAAGCACCGGATCGCCTTTCGAGCGAAATTCGACGCCTTGGAAGCGGCTGGGCAGAAACCCACTGTGCCATTGCCGCGCGGCGATGGGCTGGGCCTGACCGCCTTTGCCCAGCGAGGTGAGCACCACGAAGCCCGGCAGGTCGTCACATTCGCTGCCCAGCCCATACAGCAACCAGGAACCCATCGCCGGGCGGCCCGAGATGGTGGTGCCGGTGTTCATGAACGTGTGAGCGGGGTCGTGGTTGATGGCCTCGGTGCGCATCGAACGGACAATGCAAATCTGATCGGCCACCGCGCCGATGTGCGGAAACAGCTCGCAGATTTCCTGACCGCTCTGGCCGAACTTTTTGAACGCGAATTGCGGCGCGAAGCAGGTCAGCTTCTGGCCTTGCAGTTGGGCAATCGGCTGGCCCTTGGTGTACGATTCGGGCATGGGCTGGCCATGCAGTTCGGCCAGCTTAGGCTTGTAGTCCAGAGTTTCCAGGTGCGTGGGACCGCCGGCCATGGTCAACACCATCACGCGCTTCGCCCGAGGCGTGAAGTGCAGCGGATCGACGGCGCCGCGGTTGGCAGGCACGCGGGGGGCGCCATTGCCCCGCCGCTTCAACAGGTTGACCAACGCGGCCGAGCCGATGCTCAGCCCGGCGCCTTGCAGAAACGTGCGGCGGTTGATGGATTGAAGAAACAAGTCTGGATGGTACGTCATACGAGTTTTCCGGCACTACGATCGTCTGCTTGCGACCCTTTTAGCGACAACCTTTCGGTAAGTTCTTGCAAGGCGATGAGATTCTCAGCGGGCGCTCTCCGGTAAGTGATAAACGCTCGTACATTACCCGGTGCGCTGATTGTGTCTTGCGCCACCGCATATCGCGTTGCCGCCTTCAAATTCGAAAGCGAGCGCTTCAGCGCTTCGGCAAATTTCGATACGGGCCGGGCAAGACGCAACGATCGCAGGCGGCTTCGAATTCGTCCGTTGCAGACGTAGATGCAAGGCACGAGGAATTCCGCATCTTCGTACTCGACCGCCGTAATTGCGGCAAAGCATTCCGTCGATGAACGTCTGGCGTCGACCACCGACTCCAGGTATTCCAACGCAAACTCGATCAGTAAACCGCTCGGATCGCCATGCTTCTTCAAAAAGCCAACTTGACGATACCTAGAGTAAAGAGGGATCTCGTCGAAAAAGCCCGGCGCATCGAATCGCGAGCGATCATCGAGTGCCTCTTCATGCAGCACCGCTTCGAGTCTTTGCCTCACCGAATCTGAAATCATTATACGTTCCAGCCCGCTTGGCTAAGCACACGATAGCAGAACCATTCTACCTGTTCGAAGCCTCCGCGGCGACCGGCTGGGAAAGTTCGGGGGCGACATTCTTTGCGGGGGCGGTCGCGTCGGCCGCCGGCAGCTCGACGGCAAACATCGCTCCGCGCACGGGCTGGTTCGAGGCGGTCAATTGCCCGGCGTGCTCTTGAACGATGCGGCGGCTGATCGCCAGGCCCAAACCAATGCCGCGCTCTTTGCTGGTGACAAACGGCTCGAACAGCCGCTGCATCACGGGTTCGGGAATGCCGCTGCCGGTGTCGCAAAACACGATGCGAACCACGCCCGGCGAAGTCGCGCCGGAGGCTGCGGGCAGGCGTTCGATGGCGACTCGCAACGAGCCGCCTTCGGTCATCGCTTCGATTGCGTTGAGCAGCAAATTGACAAACACCTGGTCGAGCTGCGCGGGGTCGCCATCGATCATCACCGGCGCCGCGCCCAGCTCTTCGTCAATCGTCACCTGCGCCTGCACCGCCCGGCCTTCGACCAGGTTCAAAGCCCGCCGCAGAGTGTCGCGCACGTCGTGCTTTACGCGGCGCAGCTTGGCGGGCCGGGCAAAATCGAGCAGCTCTTGAATGGTCGTCTCCATCCGCCCGATTTCTTCTTGCACTACGCGCAGGCGTTTCGCCTCGGCGGCGTCGGAATCGCCCTTGCCGGTCATCTGCATCAGCAGCTTGACGGAAGTGAGCGGGTTGCGCAGTTCGTGGGCCACGCCGGCGGCCAGCTCGCCCACGGCGGCCAGCCGCTCTGCCCGAAACGCCTCGCGGCGGGTTTTTTGCAACTCGTCAACGACTTGCTTGATGTGGCCCGAAATCTCTTGCACTTGCAGTTGCAAGCCGGGCAAACTGCCCGAGGCCGCTTCAGGATAGACCTCGACGCGGCCGATCTCCTGCTCGAGGTCGCCGCTGGCATCTTTCAGGGTGACGCTGATTTGCGAGATCGAGTGGTGCAGCCCGCGGGCCACCCAAATGCCCAGGAAAATGCCGAACGCCGGGCCAAGAATGACAAACCCCATGCGCAACATGTTCACCCTGGCCCGCAGCCGGTCGCGGCGCACGAACGATTCGTTGGTGAGCCGCTGCCCCAGCTCGAACAACCGCTCGCAAGGCTCGGCCACGGCACGGGCCAAATGCATCGACTCCTCGACCGTCAACGGTTCGAGCAGCTCGCCCGGCTGGCGCATCGACAACCATTCGTCGATTTGACTGCGGTAGATCTGGAATCGCTCTTCAATGGTGCGGGCCAGCGCCTTTTCTTCGATCGAAGCGCCATCGCCTTCGACGGCGCCCAGGGCCAACTCGAAGGCGTGTTCCAGATCGGCGGCCTCGGCGACAAACCGCGGGTCGACCGCGCCTTTGCGTTCGCCATGCTCGGCGGCTTCGAGCAGCACCGCTTGCAGGCGCCACAGGTTCTCTTGCATGGCGCCGGCCGACCGAATGGTGATGCGGTTTTCTTGCACCACCTGCGTTTGCAAGTCGTCGAGCTGGGCCAGATAATGCGAAGTGGACACCGTCACCACGATCCACAGCAGACTGACCAGGGCAGTGGGGGCGACAACTTTCTTCCACATGGCGCCATCATAACTGGCTGAAAACCTGCCAGCAATCCAAGCCGGCGGCACCGAAGCGTCGATGTCTTGGTGCGGTGTTTTCTGCGAGCCGGTCACGAAGGCCGCCGGCCTTGCCTGCGAACAAGCCATGACTCGGCATCGCTCGGCGGGAAACCCCAGTACGGGCGGCTATCTCAACTTTTAGGTTCGCATCCGGTCGAGCAACCGCAGCACGTGGGCTTCCAACTGGGGCATCGCCTCGCTGGCGTTCGCGCAATCGACATCGTGAATGTCCCAAAACTCCACCCGCGCCAGCCACTGCGGAAATTGTGCTTCGAGCAATGGGTGATGCTCGGCCCGTTTCACCGCCACAATGTGCCGGGCTGCTTCAAAATCGTCGCAAGCAGCCGCCCGCGGAAGCCGCAAGTGGTCATCGAACGGAATGCCGAGCGCAGTCAGCCGCGCGGTCGTGTGGCACGAGATTGGGCCGACGTTTTCTTTCACCAGCATTAGGCCGCGCGAGGTCGCCTGCCAGTCCAAGCCGCGCCGCCGCGCGTGCCAGTTGAAAAAAATCTCGGCGAACCGGCTGCGATAATAATTTCCGGTGCAGAGAAACAAAACTCGCTTCGTGACTTGCATTCTTCAGCTCACTGCCTTCCAACTGGGCCAACGGTCGGAGCTATTTAGCGCGCCCGAGGCGATTGCGCCAGAGGCGGTGGAAGCGCCAGCGTTTCAAGCCACCGGGCGATTCGCCCCAGGATGTCAGCATCGGCCGGCGCTTGCCCGACTAGTGTAAACGTCCCTCGTCCGACACGGTCGCGCAGTTCAGCCATTCGCTTTACAAGCTCCTCGAAAAACTGAGATGCTTCGTCCTCGGTCAGATCGTGCCGCAGCAACTGCACTTCGCCGGGCGTACGCTGCCGCCGCAATGACACGAGTTGTCCGCCGTCAGATTTATAAAGCAGCCCGGCATCATAGGCACGGCGCAATTCGCCGCGCGACGTGAAATGATAGACGGGCTCGCCGCCGAAATAGATGCTGGCCGCTCCGTCGCGTCGGAAACCGACGACCAAGGGCTCGGCCGCGCCCGGCCAGCGCAGCTCGGCCCGCTCGACGAGCGCCACCGCATCGCGGAGCAGGTCTTCGCGTTCGTGTTCTTGGCGGGCCATCAGTCGCTACGTCGGTCGAAGCAGTCGCCGCGCGGCCAGGCCTGACGCCGTCAGCGCCCAACCCGTCAAGAGAATGTTAATGCCCGCGAGGATGCCGATCGGCGCGAGCACCGCCAGCGTCCCTAGCACAATCAGCAGCACACCGAACCCAATCACCCAACCGGCGCTGCGCCGCAGTGCATCGTGCGGGATCATGGTGAATTTTCCGAGTTTTCGCCGCGGGATGGACCATCGCGCCCCGTTTGTCGCGGGGCTCAGCCCGCGCCAACTCTGGGCGAAATAAAGAACCACCCTAGCAGCACCGCCGCCAGGAAGCCATACGCCAACCAATCGTAATTCATAAGACGCTCCTGATGCTCAAAGCACAGCAGCGCGCTGAGTGGTGCAATCGTTGTACCAAGTACTAGGCCGCCATTGCACTAGGCCGCCATGCGTTCCGGCTCGGTCTCGGTGAACAGATTCACGGTCCGCAGCATATTGCCGTCGGCATCGTAGAATTGCACCAAGCCGGCGTCGACCAGCCACATGGCAAAGAAGCCGTCGATCTGGTACGACCGGCCGCGATATGAGCCATCGTCGATCAGAATCGTTTCGTTGACGTCGGACAATTGATGGTCGTCGATGCCGAGCTGCTCGAACACTCGCTTGACCACCCGCCGCACTTCGTGGGCTTGCGGAAGAACTCGCATGAGGCAACCTCCCTGTTGCAAATGTCGAACCGGCTTCCTGCCGGCTATCGGCGGAATACTGTAACGACAACCGCAGCGGAAGCAAAGCCCATTCTGAAGCGTTCTTTACCGAATGATCGTATCTTTCCGGGGTCCTACTCTACTTTTTTTCGAGACTCGCCGGCATTGGAAGATTGGGTTCTCACATTCGACCTTTGTTTTTCACGGCCAAAAACGGTTGGGCCAAAATGGTCGGGAACGTCCAGGGCTAGCAAAAGATGACCGCATGGACAACGATGAACCCATGGCGACAGACCAACCCCACGATGCGTCGGAAGAGGCGATTTGCCGCGAGGCCGGAGACGCCGCCGAGGCGTTGTTGCAAGAACTGACCGAAGCCGCTCGCCTCAGCTCCGACTGGCGCGATGAGAATGTTGGTTTCGCTTTGCTGGCTACCGCGATGGACCGCAGCCTGCTTCGCCTGGCCGCGACCGGCCGCCGGGGGAAAGCCAATCAGCTTGCCTCCAGCCAGTTCTGGTCGAGCGCCGCGCCCGTGCTTGACGTTGGCTGGTTGCAGCCACGGGCAAGGCACAAGCCCCGCGGCTATGCCGGCGACTATGAAATGTTTGTCCGCTTCTGGGAGCACACCTGCGACGACCACCCGCTGGGGCGGCTGTTCGATCGCTACTTTCAACGGCAGGCCGCCGTCGAAGCGGTGCGGTCGCGCACGACCTATCTTGCCCAAATCATCGTGGCCGCGGCGATGAAACGGCCCGCAGGCCGCGAGTTTCGCGTGGCGAGCGTCGGTTGCGGCCCGGCAATCGAGTTGGAATTGGCCGCCTCCTGGCTGCCCGACTCGCACCGGCGCAATCTACGCGTGACGCTGCTCGACTTCGACCCCGACGCTCTCGAGCATGCGCGGCGCCGGTTGGCGGGGGTTGTGGCCGACGAGCAGATCGCGGCGCTGCGTGAGAATCTCTATCGCCTGCCTGACCGGCGGCATGCGGCCAAGGCGCTCGACGGCATCGACCTGCTCTATTGCGCCGGCTTGTTCGACTATCTTTCCGACGACGTGGCCGGCGAAATGCTGCGGTTTTTTTGGAGGCGGCTCGCTCGCCAGGGTACGCTGCTGGCCGGCAATTTCGCCCCCCACAATCCGACCCGTGCTTATATGGAATGGGTCGGCAATTGGCATTTGATCTATCGCACGCCTGATGAGCTGACCCAGTTGGCATTGGCCGCCGGTCTGCCAGAGCGTGCCTTCACGGTCGCCGCCGAGCCGCTGGGCATCGATTTGTTCTTACAAGCATGGAGCGAGTGACTCTGCCGATCCGATAAAGTCTAACGAGGATGGCGGCCGGTTGGGCTTGAGCAAACTGGAAAAACCAGCTAAACCGCGCCACATTTTTGGACGCTCTTTACAAATCGATCTCACGCCACGGATGGCCACGAGCGATGGGAAACAACAAAATTGTCTCACTCGATGAACTGGCGTCCGTTCTGAAACAACACCGGGCCGAGCGGCGGCGGATCGTGCATTGCCACGGTGTGTTCGATCTGCTGCACGTGGGGCATCTGCGGCATTTCGAGCAAGCTCGCAATTTGGGCGATTTGCTGGTGGTCACGCTCACGCCCGATCGGTTTGTGAACAAGGGGGTGGGCCGGCCCGCATTTGGCGAGACTTTGCGGGCCGAGTTCATCGCGGCGCTGAGTTGCGTCGATTATGTGGCGATCAATCGCTGGCCCACGGCGGTCGAAACCATTCGCCTGTTGCGCCCCAACGTGTTTGCCAAGGGAAGCGAATTCCGCGGCCTGAGCGACACGCTCGGGCATGTCTCGAAGGAAGAAGAGGCGATTCGCGCCCTCGGCGGTGAAATGGCCTTTACCGAAGACCTGACGTTCAGCTCTTCGGCCTTGATCAATCAATACCTCTCCCAGTTCCCCGACCAGGTGCGGCAGTACCTCGACGATTTTGCCCGGCGATATTCGGCGGAAGAGGTTTTGCGTCCGCTCCGCGCCGCCGCCGAACTGCGGGCCTTGGTGATCGGCGAGACGATCATTGACGAATACGCCTATTGCGAGGCGATCGGCAAGTCGGGCAAAGAGCCGGTGCTGGCCACGCGGTTTGTCGAGACACAGCGCTACGGCGGCGGAGTGCTGGCCTGCGCCAATCACCTGGCGGCGTTTTGCGGCGCTGTCGACATGCTCACGTTTTTGGGCGAAGGCGGCGACGAAGAAGAGTTTGCCCGTGGCGTCTGCCGCGAGAACGTGACGCCCATCTTCCTTTATAAGCCCGACTCGCCCACGATCGTCAAAAAGCGTTACGTCGAAAAATACCTGGGCCAGAAGCTGTTCGAGATTTATTCGATGAACGATGCGCCGCTGGCCGGCGAGACGGAAGACGAACTCTGTCGCACGCTGCACGAGATTTTGCCGCGCTACGATGTGGTGGTGGTGGCCGACTACGGACACGGCCTTTTGGGACCGCGGGCCATCGACCTGCTTTGCCGCGAGGCGCCGATGCTGTGCGTCAACACGCAATCGAACGCGGGCAACCACGGCTTCAATATGATCTCGCGCTATTCCCGAGCCGACTATGTTTGCCTCACCGAGCGCGAGTTCGCCCTGGAAACCCGCAACCAGCGGCTTTCGCCCCAGGCCATGCTGCGGCATGTGGCCGACCGGCTGGACTGCTCGCGGTTGATGATGACCCGTGGCAAATACGGCAGCCTGTCGTACACGGCCCCGCGGCAGTTCGATGCCGTGCCGGCGTTTGCCACCCAGGTGGTCGACCGAGTGGGCGCGGGCGACGCCGTGCTTTCAACGACCTCGCTCTGCGTGGCGCTCGACGCACCGGCGGAGATCGTCGGGTTTATCGGCAACGTCACCGGCGCCGAGGCCGTGACCATCATGGGCAACCAGCGGTCGATCGAACGCATACCGCTGTTTCGACATATCGAGTGCTTGATGAAGACGCACGATTCGCGCGGCGCGGCGACGCTGAGGCTGGCGTCGTAAGCAGGGGCCGGAGGTCGAAGGCCGCAGATGGACATTTCGCAGTTTTGCATTTTGCATTGTGAGTTCCCATGACGCAAATATGGAAAGTGTTGGTTACGGGCGGAGCGGGATATGTGGGCGCGGTCCTGACGCCCAAATTGCTCGCCGCCGGGCATTCGGTCACCGTGCTCGATGCCTATTATTTCGGAGATCATGTGCTCAGCGCCGTCGCCGATCACCCGAAGCTTACGCAGATCAAGGGCGATCTGCGCGATCGCGCGACGCTCGACGCCGCGCTGATCGGCTGCGACGCCGTGATCCACCTGGCGTGCATCTCGAACGATCCCAGCTTTGAACTCGATCCCGCGCTGGGCCGCTCGATCAACTATGACGCTTTCCTGCCCTTGGTGCGGCTGTCCAAGCGGCGCGGCGTGCGGCGATTCATCTATGCCTCTTCGTCCAGCGTGTATGGCATCAAGGAAGAAGAGAACGTCACCGAAGACCTGCCGCTGTGCCCATTGACCGACTACTCGAGGTACAAGGCGCAGTGCGAAGAAGTGCTGGCCGGCGAGCGCGCGCCCGGCTTTACCACGCTCACGCTGCGGCCGGCCACGGTGTGCGGATACTCTCCGCGGTTGCGGCTCGACCTGTCGGTCAACATTCTCACCAACCTGGCTTATCACCAGCGCGAGATCACCGTGTTCGGCGGCACGCAGCGCCGCCCGAATTTGCACATGGAAGACATGACCGATCTTTATCTCTCGGCCCTCGAATGGCCCAGCGAGCAGATCGACGGCCAGGTGTTCAACGCCGGCTGGCAGAATCTGTCGATCAACGAGATCGCCGACGTGGTGCGGCGCGAGGTGGGCGACGACGTGCGGATTGTCACCTCGCCGACGAACGACTTGCGCTCGTACCACATTTCGTCGGAGAAAATCAAGCGGCAGCTCGGCTGGACGCCCCGCCGAACGGTGCAAGACGCCGTGCGCGACTTGCTGGCCGCCTTTCGCGCGGGAAAGGCGCCGGGCGCACTGAACGACCCGGTTTATTCGAACATCAAAACCATGCAAGCGCGGCTGAGCGACGCCAACCGCTCCGCCGCGTGAACGGGAGTCGAATTGCGTATTCTCGCTGTAAGGAACGCGTTCTGTGGCGATCCGCGCGGCGCGGCGTCGACTGGCAGTTTGCGAAACCCGACGGAGAGCATTCCCTAATGGATTTGAACAACGAAACGGTAATTTAATTCGAAACGCGCCGCCACGATCCGGGCTCGTCCCGGTCGAGCGATGATTGAAAGCTAGAGAATCGCACCGCGACCCCCACGTCTTACGCTTTTCGCGTTGCGTGCGCCGGCGGGGGCGGCGGTCGCAACCCCCCAAGCGGGGGGGGAAAGCGGGGGGCGGTGGGGTGAGGCGGTGATGC
>JAICLL010000023.1 GCA_025927475.1 Pirellulales bacterium | reverse complement strand
TCTAGGTAAGTGATGGTGGTTTGAAGGACCGCGCGGGAATCATGATCGGGAAGCACTTCATCGAGCGATTCGGAGCCGGTTGCTTGCCAAGCGCGCCATTCCTTCAAAACTTCGTCCACGCGTCCTTGCCAGCACGCTTCGCTCGCTCGAAGATAAACCGGCCAAGGATTATCAGGGGCCAAAACTTTGGCGGCATCATAGAGGTATCCGAGAGGATGAATGAAATCCGTGATGCCGATGAAGTCAGGGAAATGGCGCTCTTGGAGCGTCCAGTTCCAGGCCTGACCGTCGCCCAGAAAGGCGCGCCTCTCCGCCTGATAGAAACCACGATGCTGGGCTTCGCCCGCTACCACTGGGCCGAAATCGTCGCTACACGCCATGCTGCTCAGGCACGTGCGCACTAACCGACGCGGACGCCAATCCTCTCCTTTTTGCGCGTGAGGCGCATTCCGCTTGCCGTGGGTGGAGCAATTTGGCTCGGCCGGCTGATCGCCCACTTCTTCTGAAAGAGGCCCTGTTTCGTCGCCTTTCAGCGCCGATTTGGTCGTGGCGCTATGCACATCACGCACCAGTTTCTCGACGTAATCTCGGTTGACGAAGCAGGCCGGCAATTGCGGGTGGGGATCTTCGTCGGTGACGGGACTACTCATCGTCAACAGGCAGGCGTTCTTGGTTTCTTTCCAAGCTTGCTCATGTACGCCGCGTCCGGCGTCGGCACGTGTCATGATTCGACCGCCATCCACCGCCACGGACACCACCTTGGGATGCTCGGTGTATTGCGGCTTGAGCTGCTCGTCGGAATGAGCGTCTGCTTGTTGTTGCAGAGAATCGTGCAGTTCCTTCCCAATCATTGCGGTCAGCTCCGTGATGCGGGGCACACTCGCCTTGATCTCGCCCAGCTTCCACAACATCCGCTGTGCTTTAGCCGCTGATTTGTGTTCCGCGTTCGCCGACACGATCTTGTCCAACACGGCGGCACTGCAATTCCTCTGGTCAAGCCCCAACTCCGGACGCTGAGGGAAAAAAATCTCGGCGACAAGCCGAGCAATGACACACCGGTTCAGCTAGTTCCACCGGCCCATCGATCGTCTCCAACTCCCGCTCTCGATGGACCAGCGGACATTGCCGACCACAAGTTGGGCATGGCTTCAGCCCCATCATTTGTTCTGCCCGCGCTAACGCCAAGCGTTCTGTGGTGGCCTGGGCCACCGCCCTGCCGAGCCGATGTCCTGCCGCCTCAAGGGCGGAGAACCGTGCCTGGCTATCCAATAGTTCTCGCACGGGAATTTCAAGCCGGTCAGCCATCCCCAGAAACAGCTGCCACTCCTCCTCGCTGAGCTTTGATCGGATCACTTGGTTCCTCCTTGAACGGATAGATTTCTCTCTGGGCCTCCCAGTTCGCCCAGCTCTGCGCCCAGGATACAAAAAACCTGTCAATTCTCCGATTGACATTTCCCAGCAAATCCGCTCCACGCGCAATTCCCTTTATGCACCCTTCTCCCTTGGCACCCAAGAAATCCGCCTTGACGCCCCGACCCAAAACGCCTATTTATCCTCGGCCTTTTCACCGCGGTGCATTTCTCATGGACGTGACCGACGCCGTCGATTTGGGCCGCGAGGCCGTCATGATCGCTCTGCTGATTAGCTCGCCCGTGCTGATTGCCGGGCTGGTGGTCGGACTAGCCATCGGACTGTTGCAGGCGCTCACTCAGGTGCAGGAACAAACCGTCGCCTTCGTGCCCAAAATTGTCGCCATGGTTGCGGTGCTGGTGTTCAGCCTGCCGTGGCTGCTGAACCAGATGGTCCAGTACATCGAAGATGTCTTCGGCAACATCATGCTTTAACACGCGCGGTGGCCCTGATGTTCGCCGGCCTGTTAGACCTCAGTCAGCATCAGCTCTTCCTTTTCACATTGGTCTTGGTGCGCACCAGCGGGCTGGTGCTGGCCGGGCCGCCGTTTGGCAGCACCGAAATACCCACGCAGGTGCGCGTCTTGCTGGCGTTCACCCTGGCGGTGTTGATTTTTCCGGGGCAGATCGGCACGCCCGTCGAACCGCCCATCACGTTGGCCGGCTATCTGCCGGCGATGGGCGGCGAATTGCTGGTGGGATACACGCTGGGCACCGGAGTGGTGCTGCTTTTCTCGGGCGTGCAGTTGGCCGGACAGATCATCGGACAGATGAGCGGCATGACGCTGGCAGATCTCTATAGCCCCGGCTTCGATGCCAACGTGCCGCTCTTTTCCCAGTTTTTGTATCTGGTGGCGCTGGCCGTGTTCTTGTTGCTGGGCGGGCATCGGCTGCTGATGATCGGCATGCTCGATACGTTTGCGGCCATTCCGCCCGGCACGGCGGGCATGTCACACTCGCTCGGCGAAACGGTCGTGACGCTGCTGGTGCAGAGTTTTTCGCTGGGCATTCGCGTGGCCGCTCCGGCGACCGCGGCCCTGCTGCTGGCCTCACTCGTGTTGGGCGTCATCAGCCGCACTTTGCCGCAATTGAACATCATGGCTCTGGGCTTCGGCCTGAACGCACTGGCGACGTTTAGCATTCTGGCAACCTCGTTGGCCGGCATGGCCTGGCTGTTTCAAGATGAAATCGAGCCGACCTTACAAGCCGTGCTCGACGCGGTGGCCAGTGGAAATCTCGGTCGATAGGGGGCTCAGATCGGATTTGTTGGCGGTTCACGCCAACGGCAAGGAGTCCGTCCCCTACAGACGATTAGAGAACTGGTTTGGAACAGAACGGCGAAAAATCACAAGAAGCCACGCAGTATCGCCGGCAGCAGGCCCGCGAGCATGGGCAGGTCGCGCGCAGTCAAGACCTCGGCTCGGCGGCGCTGCTGCTCGGCTCGCTGGTGGCCATTCTGTGGATCGGCGGTTCGGTGGCCGACGCCTTGGGCAAGCTGACGCAATATTACTTGGGCGGTGATGCGTGGCTCGAAACCGACGTGGCCAGCATCACCGCCGAGTTTGCCGGACTGGCGAGCGCCTTGGCTTCCGCCGTGCTGCCGCTGCTGTGCGTGATGCTTGTCATCGCCGTGGGCGCCAACGTGGCGCAGCTCGGGCTGCTGTTCTTGCCCGAAAAACTGATGCCCGACATCACTCGCGTCGATCCCATCCGGGGTTTTCAGCGAATCTTTTCGCTGACGAGCGTGGTGCGATTGTTCTTCGGGCTGATCAAAGTGGTGCTGGTGGGCGCGGTGGCCTATGCGTGTCTGGCGGGCGAGCTGTCGAATCTGCTGGCGCTGGTGGGGCTTGAGCTGCCGCAGATCGGACAGTCGATCTCCGAGTCGCTGCTGTGGACGGGCATCAAGATCGCCTCGGCGCTGCTGCTGCTGGCATTGTTTGATTATGGCTTTCAGTGGTGGCGGCAGGAACAAGACATGCGCATGACCACCCAGGAAGTGCGCGAAGAAATGAAGAACTTGCAGGGCGACCCGCAGATTGCCGCCCGGCGCCGCGCGGTGCAGCGGCAATTGATTCTCAACCGGCTTAGCGCAACGGTGCCGAAGGCCGATGTCGTGATCACCAACCCCACCGAGCTGGCGATCGCCGTGCAGTACGATCCCCAGACGATGGCCGCTCCGGTGGTGGTGGCCAAGGGGGCCGGGTTGCTAGCGCAGCGCATTCGCAAATTGGCCTTGGAAAACGGCATTCCGATTGTCGAAAAGAAGCCGCTGGCTCAGGCGCTCTATAAAGAAGTCGAGGTGAACGAGCCGATTCCGGCCAAGATGTACGCCGCCGTGGCCGAGGTGTTGGCCTACGTGTACCAGCTTAAGGGCAAGACCATGCCTCGCATGAAGTAGATCGAAATTCGTTGCGCTGCTGCCGCTCAGAAGAACGAGCAGCGTTACAAGGGATGGAACTGATGCTAAGAAACCAATGCAGAAATCACCAACGCCACGCGCCCGGAGATGCGGCTTGATACAAATGGGAGGATCGCTGGCTGGCGATCCCGCGAGCGGCAAATCGCACCAGTAGTCCGTTTCGACGACCGTTTGCGGCGATCGGTACGGGTTGTCTTCGATCGCCGTAACGTGTCCAATTCGATGAAGGTTCACTGCCGCTTCCGGATATTCAAGGCCTCGTGCTGGGTCGTCGCCCCGTGTATGTGGTTTACGCGGCTCGCACGCGATCGGTTCATCAATCGCCAATGAAAATGCTCAACGCCCTGATTCTTCTCTTACTGGTCATCGGCCAGTTCGAGCTGATGGTGGCCGCGGTCAACCGGCTGCACGCGCTGCGCATCCGCGGACCAGCACTTCGCTGGGTTCGCGATATCCACGAAGTGTTGATCGTCGCCCTGCCGTTGTTGCTGGCCTGGCTGGTCGGCGTCGGCGGCTGGAGATTAACCCTCGGTGGCGGCTGGACCGACCTGCCTTGGCTGTGGACGGCCTATCTGGGTCTGTGCGCGCTGGGAAGTATCGGTTTCTTGGTTTCGACGGCCCGATTTGCGCGCCGACGCGTTCCCCAGGCCCAGCTTGGCAACGATTCGCGTTGCGTCGACCTGGCCGGGCGGCTGGGTTATCGCCCTTTGGCGCGCGGGCCCTACCGCATGCTCGCCGGGCTGCCGGGCAACGAAATCTTTCGCATCGAAGTCTCGGACAAGACCTATCGTCTGCCGCGTCTGCCGAAAGCTTGGGACGGGCTATCGATCTTGCACCTGACCGACTTGCACCTGATCGGCACCATCGACCTGCCGTTCTTCGAGGCGCTGGCCGACTTGGCCGCCGAGTCGCCGGCCGACCTGATCGTGTTCACCGGCGACCTGCTCGACGATCAGCGGCTCATCGACTGGCTGCCGACAACGCTGGGGCGCATGTCGGCCCCACTGGGCTGCTATTTTATTCTGGGCAACCACGATTGGTATCTCGACCCCGACGCGATCCGCCGACAGATGACCGACTTGGGTTGGCATGATGTCGCCGGCGCCACACGGGTGCTGACTCGTGGTGATTCGACCATCGCGATCGGCGGCACCGAGCGGCCCTGGATGGGCCAACATCCCGATTTCACAAGCACGGCGACCGATGCCTTCCGCATTTTGCTTAGCCACACGCCCGACAACCTCGGCTGGGCCCGGCGGCAAAAGGTCGATTTGATGCTCTCGGGGCACAACCACGGCGGCCAGGTGGTGCCGCCAATCGTCGGGCCGATCTACGCCCCCAGCCTGCATGGTTGCCGCTACATCTCCGGCGCCTACGAGGCCCCACCCACATTGCTTTACGTCTCGCGCGGCATTTCCGGGCGCCACCCGATCCGCTGGCGATGCCCGCCGGACTTGACACGATTGATCCTGCGATCGAATTGACGAAGCCGTCCTCTAAAGCGGTGGCTGGGGCAGAGTCTAAGCGATGCCCCGGAGCGCTCGATGCGGGGACGTCGCATCGACTCTGCCACAGCCATCGCAACGTGGCTAGAATCGATGAAGTGATGCCGAGAGGTCCGCCGGATCAACGAACGGCCTGATGATTTGAATCGAGGAGCACGCGATGCCTTCCCCATTTCCGGGTATGAACCCCTATCTTGAGCAGGAAGATACCTGGGAAGATTTTCACCACAATTTTCCGACCCGGGCGCAAGAGGCGCTGAACCGGAGCGTCGGGGCCAATTACCTCGTGAAAGTCGAGGCCCGGGTTTACATTCGGGCGGTCTGTGAAGCAGAGCGCCGGTTCTTCGGTCGAGCCGATGTGGCGATGAGTACGTCCAGCGAGCCGGGATCGGCCGCTGCGGTGGCGAGCATCGCGGCGCCTGTCGAGTTGATACTGCCCGAAGTCGAGTATGTGCGAGATTCGTGGCTCGAGGTCCGCGACCGGCGCGACCGGCGTGTCATCACCGTGATCGAGCTACTCAGCCCCACCGACAAAAAACGAGGTCCCGATCACGGCGCCTATCTGAGCAAGCGGAATATTTTGCTGGGAAGCGACACGAGCCTGGTAGAGATCGATCTGCATCGTGGCGGCCAGCGGCCGGCGCTGCCGCCGTTGCCAGATTGCGACTACTACGCACTGGTCAGCCAGTATGAATGCCGCCCACGAATTGGCTTCTGGCCCATCGGCTTGCACGACCGCTTACCTTTGGTGCCGGTTCCGTTAGCAGCCAGCGATGCGGCCGTGAGCCTGGATTTGCAAGCGGTGCTCGACGGGGCGTATGACTCGGCGGGCTATGGCATATATTTATGCCGAGTCGCCAGAGCCGCCGTTGTCGCCCGCCGATGCCGCCTGGGCCAGGCAATTCGTTCCGCGAGCACGCTCGTAGATCGAAGGCAAGTCCGACCGCGGCCGGGGCTTCTCCCATTTCTTTCCGTTTCCGCGCCGCATCCGCCGCTTACGGCGGCGGATGCGACGCGGAAACGGAGGGGCGCGTGTGCAAGCGAATCTAGCCGGTCAGTCATCGCTCGACGGAGGCGAGCCCCGTCGTGGCGGAACAAAACCGGGACCAACCGCGGGCGACCGTAGTGAGACCTTTTGCGCAGCGCAGGCTCTGCCCAAGCCCACCGCGGTCTGGGCAAATCAGGCGAGCAACGACTTCACCGCGGCCACGATCTGCTCGGCGTCGATGCCCGCCCAGCGACGGAGCTCTTCGGCGGTGCCGGAACAAGGCATTTTGTGAACGGCCAGTTTCACCACGCGGGGCAGCGGGGCCTTGGTTCCGGTAAAGGCGTCGAGCACGGCATCGCCCAGCCCGCCCTCGAACCAGTGGTCTTCCACCACCACCAGCCGGCCCTGCGTGTCGCGAGCCGCCTCGTGCAAGGTGTTCTGGTCGATGGGCTTGATGGAATAGGCATCGATGATGCGGACGTTGATTTTCTCGCGCGCCAACAAGTCGTGGGCTTTGATGGCCTCGTGCAACGTGACGCCCGCCGCCACCACCGCCACGCGGTCGGCGTCGGAACGCCGCACCACTTTGCTGCCGCCGATGGGAAACTTTTCGTCGGGCGAATAGATGACGGGCGTCTTCTCGCGCGTGGTGCGAATGTAAGAAATGCCTTGCAGGTCGGCCATGGCGTTGATCAACTGGCCGGTCTGATTGGCATCGCAGGGATAAAGCACCGTGCTGTCGCACACCGCGCGCATCATGGCCAGATCTTCCAGCGCCATCTGCGAAGGCCCGTCTTCGCCGATGCTCACGCCGGCATGCGATCCGCTGAGATGGATTTTGGCGTTCGAGATGGCCGCCATGCGAATCTGGTCGTAGGCGCGTGTGAAGAAGGCCGCAAAGGTCGAGGCATAGGCCTTTTTGCCCAGCACGCTAAAGCCCACCGCCGCGCCGACCAACTGCTGCTCGGCGATATACATCTCAAAGAATCGGTCAGGATATGCCTTATGAAATTCGTCGGCGTGCGTCGAGTTCGAGACCTCGCCGTCCATCACGACCACCTCGGGGCGATGAGCGCCCAATGCTACCAGAGCATCGCCATAGGCTTTGCGAGTGGCCTCTTTACTGCCCAGCTCGTAACGCTTCAGCTTCAAAGGTTGGGCCGCCGCGGGCGCAGCCGGCTGGCGATCTTCGGGTTGGTGCGTGGGAAACGTGCGATGCCGCTCGCCGCCCAGTTCGGCGATTGCCGCTTTGGCCATCTCGGCGTCGAGCGCCTTGCCGTGCCAGCCGTCTTTGTTAGCCACCGACGAAGCGCCATATCCCTTGATGGTCTTGGCCACCAGGCAGGTGGGGCGGTCTTTCTGGCCGAGTGCCTCGGTGAAGGCCCGGTCGATCGCTTGGTAGTCGTGCCCGTCGAGCTCGATGGCGTTCCAGCCAAAGCTGCGGGCGCGGTCGGCGTAAGCCTTGCTGTTCCACCCCAAGTCGGTTTCGCCGCGCTGGCCCAGGCGGTTCATGTCGATGATCGCGACAAGCTGGTCAAGCTTATAGCACTGAGCTTTATCGAACGCTTCCCAGTTCGATCCCTCGGCCATTTCGCTATCGCCCAGCAGCACCCACACGCGATACGGCAGCTTATCGATATATTTGGCGTTCAGGGCCATGCCGACACCGATGGCCAGACCCTGGCCGAGCGAACCGGTAGCGACATCGACCCACGGCAGCACGCGCGGATTCGGATGGCCTTCGAGCCGGCTGCCGAACTTACGCAGCGTCATGAATTCGTCGTCGGTGATGGCGCCGGCGGCTTTGAACATCGAGTACAACAGCGGCGAAGCGTGCCCCTTGCTGAACACCAGCCGGTCGTTGTTGGCGTAGTGCGGCTTCGACCAGTCGTATTTGAGGTATTTGGCCATCAACACGGCCATCAGGTCGGCGGCGGACATCGACGAGGTGGGGTGTCCCGAAGCTGCCGCCGTGGTGCAGCGGATGCTATCGATGCGGAGTTGGGCCGCCAATTCGCGCCAGTCTTGGTTGGCTTCTGCCATGGTTTTATCTCTCGCGGATGACGTGATGTGTCGTTACCGTAAAGGCGTCACGTAAACGTGAATAGGTTATAGCGTTTTCGGAACGCTTGTCCCGCCCCCGTGGCAAACCGGTGCCAGCCGAGCAAATCTGGTGCCTGGCGAGCGTCTTGGTTGGAAATCGGTAACGGCGTGCGGCAAAAGTCAAGCGGACGCATGGCTCGGATAACATGGTGGGCAAACCCGGCCCACGATGAGCAAGCTTTGGCCAAGCGGTGTACAAAGGCCCTATGAATCCGATGGTTTACGATGCCGCCGACGAAGCCGCCACCGATGCGCTGGGCGCGGCGCTTGCCACGCTGCTGCCCAGACCCGCCTGCGTGGCACTGCGCGGCACGCTGGGATCGGGCAAAACCCGCCTGGTGCAGGCGCTGGCCGCCGCCCTAGGCATCGACCGGGCCTTGGTGAGCAGCCCGACGTTTGTGTTGCTTCACGAATATCCCGGCCACACGCCACTCTATCACTTCGACGCCTATCGCCTGCGAGATTCCGAAGAATTCTGGAATCTCGGGGCTGAGGATTACTTGGCAGATCGGCATGCGGTCACCATCATCGAGTGGGCCGAACGCATCCCTCGATGCTTGCCCGCACAACGTCTGGAGATTGATATCGAAGTCACGGGTCCCACCCAGCGGCAGTTTCGAATTTCCGCGCTCGGACCAGACTATCGTTCCGTGGCTGAGGGGCTGCGCGCGTGGAGCGACCGGCCGCAACGATAGGGAAACCACTGCTCGGCATGTGGAACAGCCGCCCTCGGCTGGCTGCCAAAACTGGTCAGGATAGAAACAACCGCGGCCTGCCATTTGCAACAAGGGGCTTTTCACGGCACGACTCGATAACTCAAAAGAGGTGTGACGCAAGCGAGGACGCTTGCGATTCGGGCGGCAGAGCGGCAACTAAGTCAAAGGGGGGCGTTGACCATGCGCGGTCCTGAGATTCTCCGAAACACAGCACCGGCTTGCCGCGTTGCAAGGCCGAGCCGAGCATCAATTTCCAGGCGCGGGTTCTCCCACCCATTGGTCGTCGAATTATTGGAGGAGCGGATGCCTTTGAACGGCAGCCCGGTGGCCACACTGGCCGCTGCCCCGGCGACACAGGCCCCCAACGGTACGCCGACTCCTCCCGCACAAGCCAGTAGCGGCAGTGCGGGAACGAACCATTCATCGGGTGCGTCGGGCACGGGCGACGCGCCGCCCATTAGCGCCAGCAATACTCCGGCCGTGCTGCTGTTCAATCCACACCAGCCGGCGGGCGACCTGCCCGCCGACGTGACTTCGGGCATGGGCCCTCCGCTGCAGCAGGGCGCGCCGCCGCGCTTCTCGTACAATCTGGAAACCAACATCACCGGCGAAGGCGACGGCGCTGCCAACGAACCGCTGCTTGCTCCTTCGCACTCGGGCATGGTGACGCCCAATGGCGTGCCCACCAGCGAGACCATACGCGGACTGCCCTTCGACGTGAATCAACAGGCGGCCACCCCGGCGGGAATACCACGCTTCTCGTTCGGCCCGCAGAACGCTCCGCGCAGTCCGTTGGAGAGCCGCGATTTGCCCGGCCTGCGTCCGGGCACGGCCCCCGGCTCGAACAATCGCACCAACCCCACGCAGCTTCCAGAATCGGCTCCGGGCACTCAGCCTATCATTCCGCCGGCAAACCAAGGCGCGGGGTGGCAAACCGCCGACAGCGCTGCAACGGTCGCCGCAGTGCCCCATCATCCCGTGACGGTTGCCGAAGTGGCACTCGCCGAGCGCAACGCCATCGCGGCTGGGAACTCGTTGGCGCTCGATCTCATGGCGGCCGAGTTAGCCGCGGTAATGCCACTCGATCAACATGCGTCGACTGTGGAATCTGCCGGCATTCGGCAGGGGCTGAGTGGCGAATCCGCGCCGCCATCGGATGATCTGGCAGAGGTGCGCGACCAAACGCCCTCGGCCGAAGGGGCGCTGATCGGCGGCGCCATGCTCACCGCCGCCCGAGCGCCCAGGCAAGACACATGGCCGCTCGACTCGGTGCGGCGCGTGTTTCAATTGGGCGTCGCTGAATGAATCGGGATAAAACTCGGATCAATCCGGGCCACCCGCGCACCGCTGGCGGCGAGATGTTGATTCTCGCCGACGCGGTTCCATCGACTAGCCCTGCGGTTCGTCCCAGCTTCGTCCGTCGATCAGCACTTCGGCCACCAAGTCGGTGGGCAAGGCTCGGCGGACGTCGGCCACCATTTGCCGGCGGGTGGCCGCCTTGGGCAGCAAACGAAGTTGCATCACCCACTCGCTCGGTCGGCTAACGAACTCCGAGGTGGAGGGCGCCATCGACGGGGTATCGTGTGAATCGCCCGCAACCGCGACCATCGCTCCGGCGCCCACCGCGGCCGCCAGCGCTCGCGGCGGCTCGCCCTTGAGCAAGTGTTCCAACGATTCTTCGTCGTACCAGCGCACGCCGTCGTTGGCCTTTTGGCAACGGTCGAGCCAACGGCGAATCGCTCGGCCCAGGGCCTTGAAGTCACGCGGCGTCAAGGCCTGCCTTGGGAAAATATCAAAATCGGTAGCCATCGGAAGAGCCTCCCGCGGGTAGAATCCATTTGAAGTTCAGCAAGAGTCACGGCCCTGGCGTCTTGCCACGCGCGGCCGTGAATCTTGTGCGGCAAGGAAAAAACCATACCGCCGCCAACATTGAGGATAGCAGTTTCCTAAAAAACCACCAGTACCGAGGATAAGAAGCGATCGAATGATCGGACCAGAGGCCATTGACGAAAAGGTGGAATCGCTACCCAACCTTGAAGGGCACGCAGAGCCCTATCCCGGGCTTTCGGACCTCTTTTTAGGTTTTACGCTGCTCGACCTCGTGGCGCCGCTCTGTTTCGGGCTCTCAATGTGGATCGCTTTAAGCCTTTCCGGAGCAATCGCCGGACAAATAGCCGCAATCGGCCTTTGGAGCGTGCTCAGCCCGCTGAGGCGGATCAAACGGCTGGTTCTGCCCTTGCTGTGGTTGGCTTGGATGGCGAGTTGCCTCGTCGTTACTGCCGCCGTTCGTGAGGCCGCCTTCCGGTTCGATGTTTTTAGAGCGTTTTTCTTCTTGCCGCTGCTGCTCTGCGCGACTCAAGTGCCGTTCTGGTTGGCGCGCTTCTTCTTCGGCTGGTCCATCGAACTCACCAATGAGCCGCCAAGCCGCAGGGCGGGCATTCAATTTTCGATCGCTGACCTGCTCATTGCCACAACGTATCTGGGCGTGATCCTAGGAGCGACCCAGCTAGGCGTGACCGCGGGAAGGGTCAGATTAGAGCTCGTCGGCCGCCAGGATGCGAACGCGCTCTTGCTCGGTGCTATCGTTTTCGCCGCTTGCTGGAGCGTCTGGGTGGCCTTTATCACGATTCCCTGCACCTACTTGATGCTGGGCGCCAAACAACGCCCCGCCGGGGTCGCTTGGTTCTGGATGATCACCTCACTGATCCTCTTTCTGATGGTGACATTTGTGGCGGCGGTCTTTAATGGCGCCGCGCTGTTGATTATCTGCTGGTGTTTGAATCTGGCGCGGTCGAATGGCTACCGGCTTGTTCGCCCGGGGCGGCAAGCAGCATAGACACTCTGCCGCCCGTGAGTTAGCCTGAATCTCGCGGGCCGGCGGCGTGTACAAGGTCGTCCGCCGGAATCGTAATCGACCCTTCGAGGGGCGCCGCGGGCGCCGAACGTCATGTCGCGAAACCGGGCCGTCGGAATCGATTTGGGAACGACCTATTCCGCCGTCGCCTGGCTCTCAGACGACGGCAAGACCGTCATGGCGCCCAATAGCGACGGCGACACGCTCACCCCCAGCCTGGTGCTGTTTGAAGACCGCGAAGTCATTGTCGGCAAGGAGGCCGGCAAGCTTGGCAGGCTGAGGCCCGATCGGTTTGCCGAATGCGTCAAACGCGATATGGGCAGCCAAGTCTACTCGCACCCGATTAGCGGCGACTATATGCCGCCCGAAGTGATTCAAGCTTGGATCTTGAAGCAATTGAAGGCCGACGCGGTGCGGGCCGTGGGTCCCGACTTTCGCGCAGTCATCACCGTGCCGGCTTTCTTTGACGAGCCGCGCCGCAAAGCGACCGCCGACGCCGGACTGATGGCCAATCTGCCCGTGCTCGACGTGGTGAACGAGCCGACGGCCGCGGCGCTGGCCTTTGGCGAAGAGCTGGGCTATCTGACCGCGGGCGGCGAGGTGCGCGAGCCGCTCACGGTGCTGGTCTACGACCTGGGCGGCGGCACCTTCGACGTTACACTGCTGGCCATGAAGGCCGGCGACTTGCGGACGCTGGCCACCGACGGCGACGTGCGCCTGGGCGGGCGTGATTGGGACATGCGGCTGGCCGACCACGCGGCCCAGGCGTTCATTCACGAGCATCGCGAAGATCCCCGCGCCAATCCCGCCAGCTTGCAGCGGTTGCTCGCCGAAGTCGAAGAAGCCAAGCGCACCTTGAGCGTCCGGCAAAACGCCACCATCCGGGTCGATCATGCGGGCAGTTCGACCACCGTTAAAGTCACGCGCGCGCAGTTCGAACAACTCACCGCCGATCTGCTCGGGCGCACCGAATACACCACGCGGCAAGTGCTGGCGGCCGCCGGGCTGAGTTGGAGCGAGGTGAATCGCGTGTTGCTGGTGGGCGGCTCGACGCGCATGCCCATGGTGGCGCGGATGCTCGAAGCGCTATCGGGCATCAAGCCTGACCAGAAGGTGCATCCCGACGAAGCCGTGGCCCGCGGCGCCGCCCTTTACGCCGGCTACTTGCTGGCCACGCAGCCCGGCAGCGACAAGCCGCCGCCCTTTGAAGTAACCAACGTCAACTCGCACAGCCTGGGCATCGAAGGCGTCGATCCGGCGACGGGCCGCAAGCGCAACGCGATTATTATCCCTCGCAACACGCCGTTGCCGGCCAAAGTGAAAGAGCGGTTTGCCACCAAGACCGCCGGACAGCGCTCGGTGGCGGTGCAGGTGCTTGAGGGCGAGAGCGCCTTGCCGAGCGAATGCACGCCCATCGGGCGGACCGCCTTGCGCGACTTGCCGCCGGGACTGCCCGTCGGTTGGCCCGTCGAAATCACCTATGAATATGCCACCAACGGGCGGCTGAACGTCAAGGCAGTCGTGCCGGGCGCCAACCGCGAGGTGATGTTGCAATTGGAGCGAGAAGGCGCCATCTCCGAGGAGCGTTTGGGGCGCTGGAAACAAGCGATCAGCGCCAGTCAGGGGCTCGACGACTTCGAGGCAATGATTGCCGACGAGTTAGACCTGCGGCAGACCGCCCAGCCAGAGTTTATTCCGGTCTGCGATGCCGACCATGTGAGCGCGGCAGTTTCTGCCGCGGTTCCGACGCCGGCTTGGTCGTCGGCGCCAGCTCCGTCGTCGGCGCCAGCTTCATTGGCGGCATCGCTCGCGCCGGCCGCCGTGGTGGTGTCGCAACCGGCAGGAGCGCTCGATGCGACCAGGCCGGTGCTGATCTCGGCCGGCCCGCAACCGGTGATGGCGGCAACGGCCGCGCCGGTGGCCAAGGCAGTACCGCCGGCGGCAACTCCTTCGGGTTTCGGTACCCCGCAGATGCTCGCGGCGCCGTCCGCTCCGCGCGAATCTTCCACCTCGATCAAACCGCTGGCGCGCAAGAGCGGTCTGGCGGCGCCGCTCAATGCCTTGGGTTTTGTGTTCTCGGCCATCGTGGGCCTGTTGTTAGGCTACTATGTGCTGGTTTTTTTGAATCCTGAGGCCAATGTGCTAAACCTGCCGCCGAGTTGGTTTCCCTGGCAAGTGGAGGAGCAGCGAGAGTGAATCGCGAAACGGCGAAAACGGTGCTCGGCTACATCTCCAGGCCGAATTGGTGGTGGTCCGAGTCATTGGCCGGCCGTGGCGCAGCGCCCATTGAACACGCGGCATCAATGGAGATCCCAGATCTCATCGATGGTATCATCGTCGCCGTTAATCTCAACGCCGAAGGTCTTGCTGGGATCGGCTTCCGCTTCTCGCAGTCGACGAGCTAGTTCGTCCCAGTCGTCGCCGACCGCCACGATCTCTCCATTGGCAATCCCGACGAGCTTTCCAAAATAGGCCGAGTGAGGATTATTTCGGCCTTCTGCAACTAACTTCTCAGCCAATTCTCGGTTGAGCTCTGGTATGGTCTTTGACGCTTGCATATCGCCGCTCCGAATTGGTGATTCCTTGCTATGATGGTTATTATACGCTGACGGCTTTGATTGAATGCATGGTCGTCAGTTCCGGCATAGACATCACTTGCCGCGTCGAGTAGCCTGAAGCCCGCAGACCGCCGGACATCAAGCACGTTGTCATGAATCCTCCCGCTGTTGGCATCGACCTGGGCACCACGTTTTCGGCGATCGCCCGATTGGACGAGACGGGGCGGCCGGTCACGCTGCCCAATGCCGAAGGCGATTTGACGACGCCGAGTGTGGTGCTGTTCGATGGCGACGATGTGGTGGTCGGCAAAGAGGCCGTCAAGGCGATGGCCACCGAGGGCGAACGCGTCGCCGACTGCATGAAGCGCGACATGGGCGCCCGCGAGTATCACAAGCCGGTCGACGGCGCGACGTATCCACCGGAAGTGTTGCAGGCCTACGTGCTGAAGAAGCTGCGCGACGACGCGGCGCGGCAGATCGGCCCGTTCGACCGGGCGGTCATCACCGTGCCCGCTTACTTTGACGAAGTCCGCCGCAAGTCGACGCAAGATTCGGGCTATATGGCCGGGCTGGAAGTGCTCGACATCATTAACGAACCGACGGCGGCGGCGGTGGCCTTTGGCTTTCAACAAGGTTTTCTGAACGCCCGCGGCGAGGCCCATGCGCCGCAGAAGGTGCTGGTATATGACCTGGGCGGCGGCACCTTCGACGTGACGCTGATGGAGATTAAGGGCACTGAGTTCACCACGCTGGCCACCGATGGCGACGTGCAGTTGGGTGGGCGCGATTGGGACCAGCGGATTCTCGACTTTGTGGTCGAGGAATTTTTGAAACAGCATCGGCACGATCCACGTTTCGACCCGCGCACCGATCCGAACACGGCCGGCGCCCTGTGGCGCGAGTGCGAAGACGCCAAGCGGGCGCTGTCGGCGCGGAAAAAGGCTTCAGTTACCTGCCAGTTCCGCGGCGAAGCGCTGCGCGTCGAAATCACGCGCGAGCAGTTTCAGAACATGACCCGCGATCTGCTCGACCGCACGCAGTTTACTGCCCGGCAGGTGCTGCGCGCGGCGCAGCTCGATTGGGGCGCGGTCGATCGCGTGTTGCTGGTGGGCGGGTCGTCGCGGATGCCGATGGTGGTCGACATGTTGCGGCAGCTTTCGGGCAAAGAGCCCGACACTTCCGTATCGCCCGACGAGGCGGTGGCGCACGGCGCCGCGCTGCAGGCGGGGCTGCTGCTGGCCAAGGGCGCTGGGCGGGCGCCCGCCTTTCGTATCCGCAACGTCAATTCGCACAGCTTGGGCGTGGTGGGCACCGATCCGCAGACCCAGCGCAAGCGTACGGCGGTGGTCATTCCGCGCAACACGACGCTGCCGGTCAAAGCCCGCCGCACCTTCAAGACGCAGAAGGACAACCAGGGGTCGATTGTGGTGCAGATTGTCGAGGGCGAGAGCGCCTCGCCCGACGCCTGCACGCCGATCGGCGCCTGCGTGATTCGTGAGATGCCGCCCAACCTGCCGGCCCGTTCGCCCATCGATGTCGAGTTTCGCTACGCCACCGATGGCCGGCTGACTGTGCAAGTGGCGGTGGCGGGCGATCGCGTCGTGCAGCAAGACATTGCCCGCGAGAACAGCCTCAGCCGCGAGCAACTCGATGGTTGGAAAAAGCGCATCGCGGGGTAGGCAACCGACGCAAAGTGATATCGGCGAAGTTGGGCAATCTCTAACGCGCGGCGGCAAAAAAACTGTGCCGGTCGTGCCGTTCGGGCGAAGATTACTCCGGGCAGCGATCTTGTTTCCCAGGAGCACGCCATGAAACGGCTGGCAATTGGAATTGTGTGCGCCGCGGGAGCGCTGGCAGTGATGTGCGATCGCGCGGCAGCCGGCGGGCCGCCCGTTGATGTCGACGCCGCCTATGGTCCGCTCGGGGCCGTGCCCACGCACATCAATCAGGCACGGAGCCACTACTACCGGGGCACCCCCTATCCCGGCAAAGGCTACGGCTGGTGGGGCAAGAAAGCTCGCAAATGGAAAGGCTATGGGCCGCACGGCACCGGGGCCTATCGCGGGTTCGGCTACGGCTTCAACGGCTACCCCTATCCGTTCCGCGCCTACAAATTCGGCTATCCGGAAAACACGCTTGGCCCGGCCAACCTTGACTTGGGATACCCTTATTACACAAACTTTGGCGAGGGATATCCCGGCCGGAAATACCATCCCGATCGCAACGGGTGGTTCTGGTAACAGGTTGCCGCGCCGAGTCACCGCCAGCGATGTAGGGTGGGCCGAGCGCAGCGAGTCCCACCATTTGCCGCACAATCGTTGTCTGCGTCGACTCACCACCAGAGGGTGGGAGTCGCTGGACTCGGCCCGCCCTACGGTCTGCCTACATTCATCGCCTCGCCGCGCACTCGAGCTGACGCGCCTGGCCGCGATAGCGCTCGGCCCGGAGCAGAAATCGCTTTTGCCGCGGCTTGCTGCCCGACTGACGCGCCAAGCTTTCATACTTGTTGGCCAGTTCGAGCTTGACTTCGACGAGTGTTTTCTTTTTCGGCGGTTGATTCATGGTTCGCTCCTAAGTCTCATTCACGCGGTCAGTTTTACCTGATTCGGCCCGACGTTGCCAGTCATGCCGCGCGCTCGCTCAAGGCCAGCGGCAGCATCAGGAAGCTGCAACCATTCAGGCAAAAATGGACGACCACCGATGGCAGCAGCCGGTGCGTGCGTTGGTAGAGCCAGCCCAGCCCCAGCGACAAGAAGAACAGCGGCACCGGGGCAAATCCGTGGCCCCAATGCATCAGGGCGAAAATCGCCGACGTGAGCACGATGGCTCCTCGCCGACCTTTTGGTCCGTCCTGCGAGATGTTTTCTGCTGGCCCGATTTGGTCATGGTCCTCCCTTGGGCCGGTAGTCCCGGCCCTTGTGGCCGGCATGCTGGCGTCACCGTGAGTTTCGGCCGGCGCGGGGACGGTTGCTGCCGGTTGTGCGCCAGCAGCTTTCGACTCGAATGGCAATGATTCGAGCCATCCCTGCAACAGCCCGCGGAACAAGAATTCTTCGGCAATCGGCGCTACCAACACCGCAGATATACCGCTCAGCGCGAACAACCAACCGCTGGGTTGCTTGCCGAGTGCTTCGATGATGGGGTGCTGTTCGGAACTGAATCGCGACAAGAAAGCCTGCATGCCATAAATCGGCCCGCTCAACGCGGCGAAAGCGACCAGGCCCATCCGCACATCGCCGGCGATGGTCTGCCCGTTCCAGCCCAGATCACTGGCCCGAGCGCCGACGCGCGACACGAGCCACACCACGGAAAAAACCACCGTAAGGGCATTGGCTGCGATGCCCGCCCCCACGGCAACTTCAAAATGTTTGAGGTCATTCTCTGGCCCCGCAATGGCGAAGTTCAACACCGTTGCGAATAATCCGAGCGCAGCCGCGAAGACCAGGGCAATCATCAGCAGATCGACCGCCCGCCAGGGGACGGGGCGGCGCGGCTCAGCGGCGATCAGCGGTTGGCCGCGGTTCAGCCTCGCCGCCATCCAGGCCCACGACACGAAGCCGGCGCTTGCTACTACCGCCGCGAAGAGCTGCAACAGGATGTTCATGTAGGTTCAGGCAACTCCGCGAAAGCAGCGCTACTTTCGCGGAGCGAAAGGCGACATTGCGCGACGTCCGCTGAACGCCTACGGTTATCTAGATCTGAAAATTCGCGTCCGGCTGCAGCTCGTCGGTCTCGGCCCGCATCCGCAGCTTGGGCTTTTCGAGCACCACGGTCGTGTGCGGGCCAATGCTGCGCGTCAGCCAGACGCTCGAACCGATCACGCTGTCGTGACCGATGACCGTCATTCCGCCCAGCACGGTGGCGTTGGCGTAAATCACCACGCGGTCTTCGATGGTCGGATGCCGCTTGGTGCCGCGCACCAGGTGCCCTTCGCCGTCGGTCGGAAAACTCAAAGCGCCCAACGTCACGCCCTGGTAGAGCTTCACATGATCGCCAATCTCGCACGTCTCGCCGATCACCACGCCGGTGCCGTGGTCGATGAAGAAATGCCTGCCGATGCGGGCGCCCGGATGAATGTCGATGCCCGTCTTGCTGTGGGCCCATTCGGTCATCATTCGCGGAATGAGCGGTACTTCCAGCCGCCACAGCAAGTGAGCCAGGCGATACACCGTCACGGCCTCCAGACCCGGATAGCAGAAGATCACTTCGTCGGGCGATTTGACCGCCGGATCGCTTTCGTACGCCGCCCGAGCGTCGAGCGCCAGCATTCGCCGCAGGTCGGGCAACTGCTCAAGAAACTGAATCGCCTTGGCTTGCCCGAGCGCCTCGAAATCCACTTCGCCATCGCACAGGGCTGAGTCACTTTGGGCCGAGCCACTTTGCGCCGAGTCATTTCGGGCCGAGACTCCGGCTTCGTGCCGCAAGGCCCGGCCAATGAGCGTGGTCAGCCGGTCGTGCAGCCCGTCGATCAGGTCGCCCACGTGATACAGCACGTTGCCCAGGTGCAGCCCTTCGCGCCGCCGGTAGCCCGGATAGATGATCTCTTTGAGCGACTCGATGACCTCGATCACCACTTCATATTTGGGCAGCGGGCAGTGCCCCAAATGATGAATGCCGCCGACCTGCGAATAGGTGTCGACGATACGGCGGGTGAGTTCGGGCAGTTGCTCTTTCAGGCGGAAATCGGAAGCCATGGCAGTTCGGTTCCGGCAGTGCTGGGCACGCGCATGAACAAATAAGGGCGGGGAAAACGGGCGGCTACGGGCGAAAAAGAGGGGCTGTCCGGATTACTCCGGACAGCGACACGCGCAACAAGCGAACCGGGGCGTGTTGTCGGAGGGTTGGCAGATCATGTTGCGTCGAGCGCCCAGTTTGCCCAGTTGCCGGTAATGGTAGAGGCTGCTACCGGCAAAATCAAGCGTTTCTGTCAGAGTTGTCGGTTAGTCCGACGTAGAGAGTTTAGTCGATTTCGAGCGTGGGAGCAACGAAAGGCCCTGATCGGTTTCGACAATCGAAACAGGTAGTCCTCTCGGCTGCGGTCTGTGGGGAACGGACTCCGTGCCGTTCCGGGAACTGCGAACCGACGTCATTCCTGCCGCAGTGGGGCTGGCGCCAAGGCGGGGCACGTCGAGCGGCCCTCCCGCGGAGCGTCACGGAGTCCGTTCCCTACGGATGTCGGTTGAATGATAAAACCGATGAAGGAACGCCGCGCGAAAGCTTCGGTCCCCGCCCGGCCGGATGTTGACGATCCGGCCGGGCGAACCTGCCTGCTCCAGCGAACTCACACGACGGCCAGCTCTTCCAGCTCGCGGGCCAAACGCTTGCGGGCGACGTGCAGCCGCCGCTTGATGGTGCCCACGGGCGAGTCGAACTCGGTGCTCATCTCGATCAGCGAGTGGCCTTTCACATAGAACGCCACCAGCGTCTTGCGATCGAGCGGACCCAATCGCCGCAACCCTGCCCGGACCTGCTGGCGCCGCTCGTCGGCCAGGGCGTTGGCCAGCGGCGTCTGGTGATCGAGGCAGACGGCATCGAGCACTTCGCGATCGGCCGAGACCACCGGCCCGCGCCGCACCTGCCGGTTGATGGCCAACCGGTTGGTGATCGACCGCAACCAGCCGCCGAAGCACTCGGGCTGGCGCAGTTGGCCGATCTTGCGCAGCGCCTGTACGAAGACCTCCTGGGCCAGCTCCTGAGCCTCGCCGCGATCGTGCAGCCGGCGCAGCGCCGTGGCGAACACCGACCGCTCAAACTGCTCAACCAGCTCGCCGAACGCCTCCCGGTCGCCCGACTGCGCGGCGCGCACCCGCGCCACCAGCGCTGCCTGCTCGAGCGAAACGTCGTCTTCCGTCAAAGTGCTCATGGTTCTCTCCTTGGGGGCCGCAAAGTGCGGCAAGAAACACGCGGGCAAAAAACGCGGGGCAAGCAAGGCGAGCAAAACGAAGATCGCAAGGGATCTGCGTGCGCTCACCGGGACCGCAGCCGGCTTCCGTCTCGTCAGTTAGTGCTGAGCGATCGCGGGTGGGCGATCGTTCAGCCTTGTGTGACGAAAGGGCGCTGCGCAGCGGGCATGTGCTGCGCGGCGGGCATGCGGTGCCAGCACCGATGCGCCGGCGCCGGTTGCAAGCATGGATTGCCTGCATACGCCGGCCGCGACGCGGCGGCTAAGGCCGATTTCATCGCGCCCGCTATGGACGCGAAAAAACTGCCTAGCGCCTGCCTGGCGCGTGAGGAAAAGAGGCGCAAACGCCGGTTGTCCACGACGCGCACGAGACCCTTGCCGCCACGGGGCAGGCGTTCCTGGCGAAAGCCCGAAACGAGCCGATTCGTCGAGGTGCGGGTGATCGTACGCATGGCAACCTTCTTGCGCTACGCGCGTTGGGAGAGAAAAAACCGAGTCGGGCGTCCCGACGCCCGTTCTGTAAGCCTGTCACGTCCGGCCCCCGCCGTCAAGCGAAAACCGGCAAATCCGTGCGGGTCGGGCGATGAACCCGACGCCGCTGTAGGTTATCGACGCCTGCCGCACGAAAAGGTTCGCGCCCTGTCGGAATTTTTTTCGGAATTGAGGGATCAGGTGGTGTTGCCTTTTTGCCACCGGCGGCGAGAAAACGCCACCGCCGGGCAAGGCCGGCGCCCGGTCGGGCACGAGCGCCGGAACCCTTATGGCGTTTGAACTTAACGCCGCTGGCCGAACTCCGCCAACGGGGGCCGGTACCGCCTTTGCTTTACCGAACCGAACGCCTTACGTCGGCTCGTCTCTCTTCCCTTACTCATCGGATCCGCTGATGCACGCCCAAGACTTCGTCGAATTGGCCGCCCTCGTCGCCGACAACGCCTCTGGACTGATCGCAACCGGGCGTCCGCTCTCGGACGAAGCCCTCGTGCAATACTGGTCGGTGTCGAAATGTCGCCTGCAACGTTGGTCGAAATCGCTCAAACTCCTGTCGGCGGCGCCCGGCAAAATACAGCCCCCGCACTGGGCCAGCGCCGCCGCGGCGGCCACTGAACCACCGATCGCCGCCGCAACACACGCCGTGCTCAGGGAAATCCTCACTAGCGAGGTGCTCACCCGCGTCTGGGCGGCCACGGCCACGGCCCATGATCGCCGGCGAAACGCGGGCGACGTCGAGCCGATTGTGCGCAGCGTCTACGCCGGGCATCTGGAAGCTCGCAATCGAACGCTGGTCGTGCTGGCTCGCGGGCCGGGCATTTCCACACAAGATGCCGTGACGCTCAATCGCCTCCGCCGCCGCGCCGAGCGCTGGTCCGATCTGCTCTTGGGCCGCATTCTGCTCGACGCCGATGTCTCTGAGTTCGCGTTCGACGCCGAGCTTGCCCGTGAGTTTGCTCACGACTTCCGGGGGCAGCAATCCTGGCAGCGCGGCGGCAAAGCGTGGGCGCTCGCCCTGGCATCTTTGCGGGCAAGCTTTCGCGACGAACCCAAAACCATCACCGGCAACGAGGCCCTGAACGAGCAGATCGCAGCCGCCGTGCTGGGCTGCTTCGGGCGCGAGCTGTTCGACTCCGCCGGCCTGCCGCTCAGGCACGCGGCGGCCGTGCCGCCGAAGGCCGATCATCAAGCATTCGTCGATGCGTTTTTCGTTCACCACCGTTCCGCCAAACCAGTCCGAGGGGCGCCTCGTCTCACCGATCCGCGGTAGCTCCAGGCGACGATGCGCTTGCCGATGGCTCGCCGCAGTCCATCGCTCGGTGGGACAAATCTGCGATTTGCGCCCGAATCGCGACCAAGAGTTGGTCGTCTTTCCATGTCCCAAACGGCTTCCTTCGTGCGCGCAACGGCTCGGTACCAAAGATTCGCAACGATTGCCCGAATCGCACATCAGGAGCCAGTTCGCTTAGCCGCTGGAGAAGACACAGTTTTTCATGACGTTGAGGTGTGATCATGGAAGCAAATCTCCGATGGTCGGCAAGTGACCCACCGCACCGATATCCAATCGCTGGCTGCCCGACGGGCGCCGATGTTTGGGCCAGAAACAGCATTCGCGCGCGTTCGGCGCTGAAATTGCGTAGCGACGATTGCCTGGAGTCGGTATGCCCGCAAACCAAGAAAACGAAGCGATGAGCGACCCGCGCGAGTGGTGGCAGGTCGCGCTTTCAAGCATTGGCGACGCGGTGATCACCACCGATGTCGAGGGCCGTATTACTTTTTTGAATCCCGTGGCGCAAACCGTGACGGGTTGGGGGCTTGGCGAGGCGTCGGGCCTGCCGCTGGAAGCGGTCTTTAACATCGTCAATGAAGAAACTCGCCAGCCCGTCGAGAACCCCGTCGTCAAGGCATTGCGAGAAGGAGTGGCTGTCGGGCTGGCGAATCACACGCTGCTGATCGCCAAAGACGGCGCCGAACGCCCCATCGACGACAGCGCCGCTCCGATCCGCAATTCCCGGGGCGAAGTGATCGGCGTGGTGCTCGTCTTTCGCGATGTCACCGCGCGCCGCAAAGCCGAGCGGGCACTGCAAGAGAGCGAAGAGCGCTTCCGGCTGCTGGTCGAGGGTACGCAGGATTACGCTATCTTCATGCTCGACCCGCAGGGGAATATCGCCAGTTGGAATACAGGCGCCCAACGCATCAAGCGCTATCGGGCCGAAGAAATCATCGGCAGGCACTTTTCGTCTTTCTATCCGCGCGAAGCCGTCGAGCGCGGTTGGCCCGACGAGGAATTGAGGCGGGCGGCGGCGGACGGCCGTTTTGAGGACGAAGGGTGGCGGGTGCGAAGAGACGGCACTCAGTTCTGGGCCAATGTGATCATCACCGCCCTGCGCGATAAAGCCGGAGTACTGCGAGGTTTCTCCAAAATCACGCGCGATCTCACTGAGCGGCGTCAATTGGAGCGGGCGAAACTCAACGCCGAAGTGATGGCCGACCTCAGTCGCCGCAAAGACGAGTTTCTGGCCATGCTGTCGCACGAATTACGCAACCCGTTGGCACCGATTCTCAATGCCGTGCAGCTTCTGCGTCTGGAAGAAAGTCAAGATCCGCTCCATCAAGAAGCGACCACCATCATCGAGCGCCAGACGGCTCGGCTGGCGCGGCTTGTCGACGATTTGCTGGAGGTGTCGCGCGTCACCACGGGAAGAATCCGACTTCAACGCGCATCGGTCGATCTGCGAGCCGTCGTGGAGCATGCCGTCGAAACGGCGCGGCCGATCATCGAGCAGCGCCGGCATGAATTGTCGGTTTCGCTTCCGTCCGACGCCGTCTGGCTCTTCGCCGACGCGACTCGCCTGGAGCAAGTGATCGTGAATCTGTTCACCAACGCCGCCAAGTACACCGACCAGGGAGGGCGCATTGAGGTAAAGGTCGATCGATCGGGCGAAGAAGCGGTGTTGCGCGTGCGCGATACCGGCCTGGGCATCGCCGCTGAATTCCTGCCCAGCATCTTCGACCTCTTCACGCAGGCGCCACGATCGCTCGATCGATCGCAAGGGGGCTTGGGTGTTGGTCTGACGGTGGTGCGAAGGATTGTCGAGCTGCACGGCGGCCGAGTCGAGGCGATCAGCGCCGGGCTTGGCCAGGGCAGCGAATTCATCGTGCATCTGCCGTTGATGCCGCCGCCGGATTCGTCGGCGGCGACGCACCAGCCCGCCGCGCAACCTGCCAGGCGTTGGCGTGTGCTGGTGGTCGACGACAATCAAGACGCCGCGGACAGCGCGGCGCTGCTCTTGCGCCGCGCCGGGCACCAAGCGTCGACCGCATATTCCGGCAGCGAGGCCCTCGAGGCTGCGCTGGCCGATCCGCCCGACGCCATCTTGCTCGACCTGGGCTTGCCCGAAATCGATGGTTACGAAGTAGCTCGGCGACTGCGGCGGAAGCCGGTCTTCGACGACGTGCTTCTGGTGGCCTTGACTGGTTATGGGCAAGAATCGGACCGGCAGCGCTCTCAAGCAGCAGGTTGCGACGCCCACCTGATCAAACCGGCGAATATCAAAAAGATCGAAGAAATTCTGGAGTCGTTGGCCAGCCAGCGGCGGCGGTAGTTCTTTTCTTTTTCCCGCCTCCACAGGCCACGATCCGTTGTCGAGGCGTTCCGCTGCTTGGGCTTCGAGATGCGCGAGTGGGAGATGCTTTCCGTCGACTACAGCGGTCTGCAGAAACTCGCTGCCGGCGCGTGGATTTTATGGGGTGGTCTTTCGGCGAATCTGCGTCGATACTAGACGGCCCGAAAGGCCAAACTACATGCACCAGAACCTCGATCTCATCATTACGCTCACCGGCGGCCTGGCCGCGGCGCTGGCGCTGGGGTATTTCACGCACCGCTTGGGATTGTCGCCAATTGTCGGCTATCTGTGCGCCGGCATTGTGGTGGGGCCGGCCAGCCCCGGCTTTGTCGCAGATAACCAGTTGGCCGGGCAAATGGCCGAAGTCGGCGTCATTCTGCTCATGTTCGGCGTGGGGCTTCACTTTCGTGTCGAAGATCTGTTGGCGGTGCGCAAGGTGGCCCTGCCCGGCGCCGTGGCGCAAATTGCGGCGGCGGCGGCGGTGGGCGCCGGCGTCACCCGGCTGGCCGGCTGGGGCTGGCCGGCGGCCATTGTGTTCGGCCTGTCGATGTCGGTGGCCAGCACCGTGGTGCTGACCCGCGTGCTGGGAGAACGCAACGCGCTGCACACGCCGCTGGGGCATCTGGCCATCGGCTGGCTGGTGGTGCAAGACCTGTTTGCCGTCTTCGCCCTCATCTTGTTGCCGCCGCTGTCCGAAGGCGGCACGGCCGATGTGGCCCACCTGGCCGTGCTCGCGGGCGAAGCCGCGTTGAAGATCGCCGCCCTGGCGGTCATCGTTCTGGTGGTCGGCGGCCGGGTCATTCCCTGGGTGCTGCGCCGAGTCGCCGAGCAGCACTCGCGCGAGTTGTTCACGCTCACCGTGCTGGTGGTGGCGCTGGGCAACGCCGTGGGCTCGGCCAAGCTGTTCGGCGTGTCGATGGCGCTGGGGGCATTTTTGGCCGGCATGGTGGTGGGCCGCTCCGATTTCAGCTTGCGCGCGGCGACCGATGCGCTGCCCATGCGCGACGCCTTTGCCGTGTTGTTCTTTGTGTCGATCGGCATGCTGTTCGATCCCGCCTTCATGCTCGAATCTCCCGGGCTGGTGGCGGCCACGCTGGCGGCAGTGATGATCGGGACGCCGCTGATCACGTTCGGGATCGTTTCGGCATTGGGCCTTTCGCCGCGCCCGGCCCTGCGCATGGGGCTGGCGTTGGGCCAGATCGGCGAGTTTTCGTTCATCCTGGCCCGGCTCGGTACGGCGTTCGGCATTTTGCCCGACGATGCCCTGCACACTATCGTCGCCGTTGCGATTTTGTCGATTTCTCTCAATCCGCTGGTGTTCCGCCTGGCCGACTCGATCGGCTCTTGGCTCAGTCGCGGACGACGCGCCGCCGCTCAGATTGCCAACGCAATCGAATACGATTCTGATCGGGCCGACGACGACGACGGGCGACACCGGGCCGTGGTGGTCGGCTATGGCCCGGTCGGGCGGACGCTCGTGCGGCTGCTCCGCGAAAACGGCATCGTGCCCACGATCATCGAGATGAACCTGGAAACCGTCGGTCGGCTCAAGGCCGAGGGCGCGGCGGTCGTTTACGGTGACGCCAACCATCCAGAAACGCTGCGTGAAGCCGGCGTGGCGCAGGCCCGGGCCTTGCTGCTTAGCGCCTCGGGCCTGACCGAGGCCAAAGAGATTGTACGGATGGCTCGTTCGCTGAATCCCGAGATTCGCATTCTCGCGCGGTCGGCTTATCTGCGCGAGCGGGCCGAGCTGCGGCAGGTGGGCGCCAACGAGGTCTATGCCGAGGAAGGCGAAGTCGCGTTGGCCATGACCGAGTCGGTGCTGAGAAAGCTGGGCGCCACGCCCGACCAGATTGACCGCGAGCGCGACCGCGTGCGCGCCGATCTGTTCGGAGAAGCGACCGACGACGACCGCGCCGCGGCGGCGCAAGCGATTGCCGATATTCACGAAAACGACGCATAGTGGCAAGGTTCCGCGGCGCGAAAGGCGACGTTACACCAGCAGCTCCGGCACGATGCGGGCGTGTGAAACCTCAACGTCGGTCAGACTGTCGTTGCGGCCCTCGTGCGGGTAGGTCAAGCGAACGTGGTCGAGTCCCAAGGCGTGCAACAGCGTGGCGTGCAAGTCGTGAACGGTCACCACCTGGTCCACCGCCGCATAGCCGAACGGGTCGGTTTGGCCGTGCGCATAGCCGGCCTTAAAACCGCCGCCGGCCAACCACAGCGAAAAGGCATGGCGGTTGTGGTCTCGTCCGTCGGCGCCCTGCGAGATCGGCAACCGGCCGAATTCGCCGGTCCACAATACAATGGTCGAATCGAGCAGGCCGCGCTGCTTGAGGTCCGCTACCAGGGCGGCACTGGGTTGATCGGTGCGGGCGCAAAGCCCTTTCAGGCTTTCGGCGTTTTTGCTGTGCGTGTCCCAGGGTTGGCCGCTCAAGAAAACCTGCACGAAGCGCACGCCGCGCTCGACCAGCCGCCGGGCCAACAGGCACCGCGCCGCATACTCTTTGGTCTTGGGCCGATCGAGACCATACAACCGCCGCGTCGCCTCGGTCTCGCCCGACAGATCGAGCACTTCGGGCACCGCGGTTTGCATCCGCGCCGCCGTCTCGAAGTTGGCGATTCGCGCGGCGAGCTCCGAGCGGTCGGGGTGGCGGCTGAGATGTGATCGGTTCAGCTCCGTCAGAAAACGCAACTGCTCGCTCCGCGCGGCCGGAGTAACGCCCGGCGGTGTCGCCAGGTTCAGCACCGGCGAACTGCCCGACCGGAAGGGCGTGCCTTGACACACGGCGGGCAACCAGCCGCTCGACCAGTTGCGGACGCCATCGACCGGCAATCCGCCCGGATCAGACAGCACCACATAACTGGGCAAGTCGCGGCTTTCGGCGCCCAAGGCATAAGTGATCCACGAACCCCACGTCGGGCGGCCGGCCTGAATCTTGCCGCTGTGAATCAGCCGCAGCGCCGCTTCGTGATCGACCGATTCGGTGGTCATCGAGCGCACGAGCGTCAGATCGTCGGCGATCTGAGCGGTGTGCGGCAAGAGTTCCGAAAGCTCGATGCCCGACTGGCCGCGGGGCGAAAACCTGAACGGCGACGCCAACAGTTTGCCCTGCTGGTTGTTGAAATGAACTTCCAGCTCGCCGGGATATGCCTCGCCATGCCGTTTAGCCAGTTCCGGCTTGGCGTCGAACAGATCCATCTGGCTCGGCCCGCCATGCTGGAAGAGACAGATGACGGCCTTGGCCTTGGCGGGCAGGACTCTGGATGGCGATGGCTCTGCACTGTGCGTGGGCCGCTCGCACAGCAACTCGGCCAGCGCGAGCGTGCCCAGGCAGCCGGCGTAGCGGCCCAGAAAGGCCCGGCGGTTAAGAGCAAATGGGGACGACGAGTTCATGGTCATCGCGATTTTCGAGGTCTCATCGGTTTTGATAGACAATCAGCTTCACCAACGTTTTCGCTACTCAACATACAAACACGCATTGCTGGCCAATAGCATCTGACAAAAATCCACCAGCGCTTGTCGTTCGGCGTCGGTGCGACCGGCGTAATTGCCCGGCTGCTCGCGCAGGAACCGCTCGGCGGCCGCTTGCTCGTCATCGCGCGGCGGCCGGCCGGCGACGAGCAAAAACGCGCGGCGAAGGAATTCGCCACTCGATTCACCCGCCAGCCGCTCGGCGAGCCCGCGGGCGCGGGCTACGGCAAACTCGGCGTTCAACGCGCTGAGCGACTGCAGCGGAATGGTCGACGATGATCGCCGCGTGCAGTTGGTGACCATCGAAGGTGTATCAAAAACCTCCAACAGACTGAGCGTTTGTGTGCGGCGCTGTTGCAGATAGATACTGCGCCGCCGCGCGCCGGGAGCGTTTTCATCAACCACCACTTCGCCCGCGGCGTTGCGAGTGGTCGGCACATAACGCCCGCCCACGGTCAGGTCGAGCTCGCCGCTGGCGGCCAGCGCGGCATCGCGCAGGCTTTCCGCATCGAGGCGGCGCAGCGGCCAGCGCCACAATAGCCGATTGCCGGCGTCGATGCGCAGACCATCCTCGCGCGGCAGGCTCGCCTGGCGATACGCCGCTGAAAGCACGATCGCCCGATGCAGCGGTTTCAGGCGCCAGCCGCCGCCGGCAAATTCGGCGGCCAAGTATTCCAGCAACTCGGGGTGCGAAGGAGGGCTGCCGCTGAGGCCGAGATTTTCGGGCGTCGAGCAGATTCCCACGCCAAAATGATGCTGCCAGAGGCGATTGACCGTGACTCGGGCCAGCAACGCCGCAGCCCGCGAACCGGGCTTGGTCAGCCATCGCGCCAAGGCCGCCCGTCTGCCGCTGCTGGCCGCGTCTGGCTCAGCAGACAGCGTGTAGCGATTCGCCGCGTCGCTCAGCACGGCCGGCACGCCCGGCTCGACCTTTGGCCCGCGCTGGCCATAGTTGCCCCGCACCAGCAAAAACCAGTCGGGCGGATGCGGCGAGACATCGACGACCACGGCGGCGCGGCCCGGCCGATCGATCCGCCGCCGGTTCAGGGCCGCGATGGCCGATTCCAATTCCTGACGCTTTTGCTCATGGGCTTTTACATACGCGACCGCCTCAGTCGAACTCTGCGGCGGGCTGCTCTCGATCACCACGTTGTCCACAATAAAACTGCGCTCGCAGCAAAACTCGAAGCCGAATCCACCGGTGGCCAGATCGGCCTCCTTAAGCGTCAGCGACTTCTCCTCCGCCACGCCGTCGACCACATGCTCAAGCCGGAAGTTTCCTTCGCCGACGTTGGTGATCCGCACGCCGTAGTTGCGACCTGGCACATAGCCGCTCGTGCCGATGTTGCCCGCCGCACGCGAATCGGCGCCAGGATAATCGACGTGGATCGCGGCCCCGCCGGCCGGGTTGCCGTCGATCAGCAGATTGCCGCCTGAAGTGCCTCCGTTGTCGTTGTAGTCGTGCAAGCCGACGTAATAACCGATGCGTGCCGCCGGGGCGCCGCCGGCTGCGACGCGGTCGGCAATCAGGTCGAAGGTGGCGGCAATGCTGCCGCCCGGTTCGTCGGGCGTCCAATCGAAGCTTTTGATGGTCGAGAGCCAACGGTTGCCGCCGCCCGATTCGATCACCCGCAACGCGCCGTCTTGCACCGACGCCGCGGGCGCCAAGGCGCCGCCCACCTGCACCGGCGGGAAGCCAGCCGGCGCGTCGTCGCCCGGCGCCGTGTTGGTCCAGTGCCGCGCAAGCTGGTCCGGCACATCAAAATGGTCTTCCAACAGCAGGTGGCCGCGCGGGCGGTGCTCGCGCACCCACGCCGCAAATTCGCTCCGCAGTCGCGCGACGCCCTGGTCGATCTCGCGTACTTGTGCTTCCCAGGCGGCCAGTTCGCCGGCCGAAGCAGTCACCAACTGCCGATCGTTCGGCTTGACCCAATGTTCCGGATCGAACGCTCCGGCCAAGACCGCTTGCAGTTGGTAATACTCGGCCTGGGTGACCGGCTCGAACTTGTGATCGTGGCAGCGGGCGCATTGCAGCGTCAGACCCAACAGCGCCGAGCCGATAACCTGTTGCGTGCCTTCCAACACGCTGTAACGGTCGGCGCGCACTTCGTCGGGGTTGCCGTCGCTTTCGCCGGTGCCGTCTTGCGCGTTTCGCAAAAAGTGCGTGGCCAACAGCGGCTCGACCTGTTCGGCCCGTATCGCGGCGCCAGGCCGATAGCCCGAAAGTTCGTCGCCCGCGAGTTGCTCGCGCAGGAACTGGTCGAACGGCACGTCGCGATTCAGCGCCGCCACCACGTAGTCGCGATAGCGGTGGGCCCAGGGGCGATCGGAGTCGGCGCTGAAGTAGCCGTTGCTGTCGGCATAGCCGGCGGCATCGAGCCACCACTTGCCCCACCGCTCGCCGTAGTGCGGCGAGGCGAGATAGCGCTCGACCCAACGCTCATACGCATCGGGCCGCTCGTCGGCGATGAACGCTTCGATTTCCTCGGGTGTTGGCGGCAGACCGGTCAGGTCAAAACTCAACCGGCGGAGCAGCGCATACCGATCTGCTTGGGGCGAGAACGTCAAACCAGCCGCTTCGAGCGTCGCCAACAGATAGCGATCGATCGCCGTCCGCGGTTCGCCCTTTGCCGCCTCGGGCAGCGGCGGCGAAGCCAGCGGCCGAAACGACCAGTGGTCGACGAGATCGGAATCCTCCGCAACGGCCGGCAACCCTGCCGCGCCGGCCGCCAGCCAACGGCGCAGCATCTGTTGTTCTTCTTCGGTCAGCGGATCGTCGGGCGGCATCTCGCCGGCTTCGACGCGCTGCCAGAGCAGGCTTTCCAGCGGGGCGGCGCGATCGACGGTCGGGCCATTCTCGCCGCCGGCGGCCAGTCCGCGCGGCGTGCTCAGATCGAGCTCCGCTTCTCGCCGGTTCGGCCCGTGGCACTTGACGCACCGTGCCCGCAGCAGCGGCAGCACCTCGCGCTCCAGCGTCGGCGCATCGTCGGCCGCCGCGGCCGGCAGGCAAGCCAGCAGCCAAAAAACGAGCGAAGCCAAGCGGTTTGACATGCGGGTCATTTTAGCAGCGCTGTCGCGAACACGGCATGTGCCCCGACAGCAGGAGTTACCGTTGCACCGAAAACAGTTGCCGTTGACAAAAACAAAATATGCGATGGCCGTTTTATGGCCATAACCTTCTGCCGCGCTTGGCGTTAAGAAGCTTGCCGCAGGCGTGCGGTTTTGGTTGCCGCAACGCCGCCTTTGGGGGGGGCGGTGTATCTGCGCGGCGCCGGTGTGCGCTGCGTCAAGCGAGGTCGCGGCGGAACGCGCCTCTCCCTGTGTTGTACCAGGGAAGTGGCTTTATCAGTTTTCAGCGGGTTTTTCGGCTGTTTTAGGACCGCACGTGTGGCCCAGCCGCCCTCGGCTGCGGCGCGGTCGCCGCAGGCGACGCGGCAGATCCGAGTTAGGCCACAAATGCGGGAAGTCGACCGGACAAAAGTTCCCCGAACGCTGATCTCGCCGCTCTCTCTGTTTTGTACCAGGTGAGTGGCTTTATTGGTTTTCAGCGGGTTTTTCGCTGTTTCTTACGACCGCCCATGTGGCCCAGCCGCGCTCGGCTGGGCGGGGTCGCCGCAGGCGCGAGCGGGGCACCCGCCGTCTGCGCAGACCTGAATTGCCGGCTCTTCGGTGGTCCGGCTAAAGTAGGGGCGTTTTGAAATGCTTTTGCGAATGCTTCTCAGCCCGTAGCCGGTAATCTCATGCCCGACTTCGACAACGCGTGGAAAGAGGCCATCGATGCCTTTTTCGAACCGTTTATGGCCTTTTTCTTCGGCGAAGCGCACCGAGAGATCGCCTGGGCGCGTGGTTTCGAAATGCTCGACAAGGAGCTGCAGCAGATCGCGCCCGAATCAGAGCAAGGCCGGCGCATAGCCGACAAGCTTGTAAAAGTCTGGCGAACGAACGGCCAGGACGAATGGGTTCTAGTCCATGTCGAGGTGCAAAGCCAGCAGGAAACCCATTTTGCCGAACGTATGTTCGTCTATAACTACCGGCTGTTTGATCGTTATAATCGAAGGGTGGCCAGTTTCGCCATCCTGGGCGATAACCGCTCAGGTTGGCGGCCGGACCGGTTCGGTTACGAACTGTGGGGAACGAAGGTTGCCATCCAGTTCTCGACGGCCAAGCTGCTCGACTACGCGGCCGACGAGCCGGCGCTGGAGTCAAACCCTAACCCATTCGCCGTGGTGGTGCTGGCGCACTTGAAGACACTTGAAACCGCGCACGACGATGAGGCGCGGCGCATGTCCGAAGTGCGGCTGCTCAAAGGGCTTTACGGGCGGGGATTCAGTGCCGAGCAGATACGTCAGTTGTACCGCCTGATTGACGGAATGATGAACCTGCCGAGGCCGCTGGCCGAACTGGTCTATCAAGAAATCTACGATTTTGAAAAGGAGAGAAACATGCCGTTCATATCGACGGCTGAGCGTATCGGCCTCGAGAAAGGGTTGGCCAAGGGACGTGAAGAGGGACGTGAAGAGGGACGTGAAGAGGGACGTGAAGAGGGACGTGAAGAGGGACGTGAAGAGGGACTGCTGGCTGGTATCGAGGTGGCGTTGCGCATCAAGTTTGGCCAGAGCGGGCTCACGCTTTTGCCGGAGATTCAGCATATTGACGACGTTCGATTGCTGCGGACGATTCTCGATGCCGTCCCGCACGCCGACTCTTCCGACGCGCTGCGCCGCCTGTGGCTTAAAGCTTGACGCCCTGCCCCGTCCAGCCGTTTCTACCGGAGGCGGTCCATCAGGGAGGCTTTTGCGACGTCGCCGGTGCGCTGTTCGCCAGGCTCAAACCGCCGATCGTCATCAAACAGTAAATAGCGCGGGCGGCCCCGCTCTTCCTCGATGCTCAACCTTAACTTCACGCCGGCCGGCAAATTCATAAACTCGAATCGCCCGGTGGCGTCGGTCTGCTGCGGCTCGGCGACGTCCAGAAACGACGACTCCGTCAGCATCCGCACGGTGCGGTCGGCCAGCGGGCTGCCGTCCCGCTTGTCGACAAGTGTTCCGCTGTAGCTCGCGTTCGCCCGCATCGGCAGATCGACCTCACTGTCCTTTGCTCTCACTTCGGCGTATCCCGAAAGCTCTCGCTGCCGATCGATCAACAGCAACGACATTTCGTATTCGTCGAACTCGACCCTCACCGAGCCGTCGTTCGTCACGACGGCCTTGTGGGCTTTCGCGATAAATCCGGCGCGCTTCGTCCAGGCCAGCGCCACCGCGTCGGGCGAGGAAACATACGGCTTGGCATCGGCGGTGGGCCGCGCCGTCAGCACGCGGCGGCCGATCCAGTCGCGATGAAAGTCGACCTGCACCGGCTCTTCCGACAACACGTGAATGGTTTTGGTTTCCGACCAATCTCCCGAACTGATGCGGATTTCAACCTCGCCGCGTCCCAGGCCGGTGCTGGCCAGACCGTTTTCGTCGGTTCGCACCCAGCCGCCAACCCTGCCGATGCCGGTTCGCGCTTCCCCCTTTTCGTCCGTCCATTCCACAGTGCCCTCGCGCGAAAGATCGAGCCAGGCGTCGGCAATCGGCTGCTTCGTGGGACCGCGCGTGACCTTAAACTTGACTGGAGTCGCCCGCTCGCCGCGCAGCCGCAGTTTCGTTTGCGGCGCCCCGTCGCGGGCGATCATCACGCCTGACCAGATATTGCTGGTCCATTGAAGATCGTAGACACCCAACACATAGGCATGCGCGGCGGGCGCATACATGCGGAACGAGCCGTCTTTTCGAGTGCGCGTTTGGGGAATATCGCCGCGGTGCTCCGGGCCGAAGCTAAAGCCCGTGAGCAGGACCCCCTCGGCATCGACGCCGGGCGGAAACTCGACGCGGCCTTCGACAGGGTATCTTCGGCGCACGTGAACCGTGGTCAGGCCATCGGGGGTTTGGTCGCGGTCGGTCTTGTCGATTTTCCATTCCCGTTCCAGCAGGTCGACGTCGACACCTTTGTCGCGCTCCGCCGGAAACCAGTCGTAGCGCACTTCGCCGTTCTGGTCGGTGACGGCCCGGGCGGCATTGAGGTCTTTGGTCAAAATCCAACCACCCTTGGCCGGTCGAATGCTGGCCGTGATGGTCCGACCGGCCGCCGGACGACCCTGGCCGTCGACCAGTCGGACGACGTGCGGTCCGGGCGGCAACAACGAAAGGGCCGTCTTCGTGCGGCTCCCGGCTCGGCCTCGCTCGTCGATCCCGTTTACCCCGAGTCGCGGATGCCACGCCACCACCGACTGCACCGGCTCACCGGCTGGCAGCCAAACGATCGCGGTACCATCGTCTCGAGTGACGGCTTTCTGCTGAGCGACATGCCCGGAAACGCAGACCTGAGCACCCTCCACCGGCTCGCCGCCCGCCGTGACGATCACCAGGTGCGGCCTCGCACGCTCCAGCCGAATGGTCAGCGGCTCGGCAACTGCCAGGCGAACGGCTTCTTCGGCAACCCAATGCACCGCCTGATGACGCTGGTCGGCAGAGAGCACGTACAACTGAATGCCGTACAAAAAAGGATCGTGCAGCTCAAACTGTCCCGATGCATCGGCCGTGGCGGTTCTCACGGAGTCCTCGTAGTGATCGCTCGAACGAACAATGGCCCCCGCCGCGGGGCTGCCGTCGGGCAATAGCACCGTGGCCTTCAGTGTGAGTTCGGGCGAAAAAGCAGCCTGGCCGAACGCCTGCGTCTGGGCGACCGCCCATACCGCCTGCGATACGATCGCGAAAACCGCTGGCAAGGCATGGCGTCGAGTTGTCATAGAAGTATTCGCAGCGCGTAAAGTAATCGAATGTTGCCCATCCTGGTCCCTCGAAACTTCTCTGGACACTCCCGAAAGGTGTAAACAGGCAATGTGCGGAAGGTGACCTGGGCGGATTGTAAGGCCAGGGCGTCGACTTGCCCAGAGCCGCCAGCTCCGCCACGATTGCCGCGTCCTTGCCGTCATGTTGCGTCCGTCCGACCGCTACCCTTTGCGCTGCAAAGATCGGTGGGAAGTCTGGCAGACGATCGAGCCAGTCTGACGGCAGTTGCTGGTATCGAGACTGCGCTTCGGCACCCTGCCGCTCCGCTCGAGCAGACGCCTTGCGAATCGCCCTTGCTACGGCTAGCATTCGCATGAGAAAACCTGACCATCGAGAGCCGCCGCCATGTCGACCGACCCCATGACCGCCTTTCTGCAAATGTACGTGTTTGTGCTGGCGGGCTTTGTCGGCTACCAGGTCATTACCCGCGTGCCGCCGCTGTTGCACACGCCGCTGATGTCGGCCACCAACGCCATCTCGGGCATTTCGCTGGTCGGTTCGCTGGTCATCGCCGGCAAAGGTTCGGGGCATCTGGCAAGTTCGATTCTGGGCTTCATTGCGGTCACCGCGGCCATGATCAACGTCGTTGGCGGCTTTATGATCACCGACCGCATGCTGAAGATGTTCAAACGCCAGGAGCCGAGATCGAAGCCGTGACGCACGCCATTGCCGCCCTGCTGCTGGCAAACACCACCGCGCCCGCCGATGCCATCTCGATGCGCGTCTTTTTGACGCAAGCCTCGTATTTGGCGGCCTCGGTGCTGTTCATTCTGGGGTTAAAGGGCCTCACGCGGCCCGACAAAGCGCGTCGCGGCATGCAACTGGCCGCACTGGGCATGCTAGTGGCCGTGATCGGCACACTGATCGACGCCGAGATCATTACCTATGGCTGGATTATCGCCGGCATGGTGCTTGGCTCGGCGATCGGTGCGGCCATCTCGATCTGGATGCCGATGACCGCGGTGCCGCAGCGGACGGCCATCTCGCACGCCTTCGGCGCGCTGGCCGCCACGATGGTCGGCATCGCCCATTTTCACGAGGCCGACCCGACGCACGCCATCGGCAGCGTCGAGATGGCGGCCCTCGGCTTCGAGGTGCTGTTTGGCTCGCTCACCATTACGGGCAGCTTCATGGCATTTGGCAAGTTGCAGGGGTTCGTGCCCAGCCAGCCGATTACGTATAAGGGGCAGAACGCCTCGAACATTTCGCTGTTTGTGATCGCGTTTTTTATGTTTGTCGCACTCGTGGCCGCTCCGGACAGCTCGTATTCCGCAGCGCTCTTTTATCTGATGGTGGTCATCGGCCTGGCGGTGGGCGTGCTGATCGTGCTGCCCATTGGCGGGGCCGACATGCCGGTCGTGATTTCGCTGCTGAATTCCTACGCGGGCCTGGCATCGTCTGCCACCGGCTTCGCGCTGCACAACAGCGTGCTGATCATTGCCGGGGCGTTGGACGGAGCAAGCGGCTTTTTGCTTTCGATTCTGATGAGCAAGGCGATGAACCGTTCGTTTGCCAACGTGCTGTTTGGGGCGTTTGGCGGCGGCGACGCGGCGGCAGGCACGTCCGTATCGACCGAGGGGCTGACGGTTCATTCCATCTCGGTCGACGACGCGGCTCTTCAGCTTGCCTATGCCCGGCTGGTGATCGTGGTGCCCGGCTATGGCATGGCGGTGGCGCAGGCTCAGCACCAGGTGCGTGAATTGGCGGAGCTCATTGAAAAACGGGGCGGCGAAGTGAAATATGCCATTCACCCGGTGGCGGGCCGTATGCCAGGCCACATGAATGTGCTGCTGGCCGAGGCCAACGTGCCTTACGACCGCTTGTACGACATGGAAGACATCAACCGCGAATTTGCCCGGGCCGACGTGGCCTTGATCATCGGCGCCAACGACGTGGTCAACCCCGCCGCCCGCAACGATCCCAGCAGCCCGATCCACGGCATGCCCATTCTCAACGCCGATCAGGCCCAGCGGATCATCGTGCTCAAGCGCAGCATGAACCCCGGCTTTTCGGGCATCGAGAACGAGCTATTCTACAACCCCAAGACCTCGCTGCTCTTCGGCGACGCCAAAAGTTCGCTCACGCAATTGGTCTCGGCCGTGAAGAACGCGTGAATCTGCGTTTGGCAAAGGATCGGGTCGCCAATACCGTTGCGCTAGCGGATGGGGCAATGAAAATCGGCCGGCTTGACCGCCAGCAGCGAACATTGCACGTGGGTCACAAGTCGCTCGGCGGTGTTGCCGATGAACACGCCTGGAATGCCGCCGCGGGCCATGGTGCCCATCAGCAAAAGATCGATATGGTTTCGCTCGACAAATTCCAAGATGGCGGTGTCGGCAATGCTCAGCCCCTCGGCGACATGGATTTCCACACCGCCAGCGGACTTACCTCCCGAGATTCGTGATAATTGTTCCCCTAACGCCTGCTGAGCGTCTGCTTGCACCTGGTCGTGATAAGCTCGCGTGCTGCTGTCGAGCAGCCCGGTGCTCCAGAGCCGATCGAGCGGGTAATCGACGGCGTGCAGCAAGTGGACCTGGGCGCCGGTCAACGAGCCGATCTCCAGCGCCAGCCGCAACGCCTCGTCGCTCACGGCGCTGAAATCGCTGGCTACCAGCACGTTGGTTGGCATGGGCCGCGGCTGGGGGCGCGTGATCCACACAGGGCAGGGGCAATTGTGCAGCAGTTTCATGGCGGTGCTGCCAAACAAGAACCGCTGCACCGTGCCGAGATTCCGCGTACCGACAATCACCAGATCGTGATGATGCCGCAACACCGCGCGGGTGATCTCGATCCAGCCTTCTCCGCGAGCCAACTGCGACGACGCACGCACGCCGCGCGCGCCGGCCCGTTCGACCAGGTGCTCCAGCGCCGTCCGGCCGGCCTGCTCGATGCGCTCGGTCAGCGGCCCTTCGTCGGGCTGCTGCGAATAGCGATCGTCTTGCGGCACCTCGACCGCCGAGAAAAAAGTGATCGCCGCCGAACTCTTCTCGGCCAGCCAAAGACCATACTTGATGGCCTCTTCGACCGGCGGCGAGAAGCTCGCCGAGCTTGTTGGATCGGCCTGCAGCAGATCGACGCCCACCAGGATATTTTGAAAACGTGGCATGAATCAGTCCCTCGCGAACTGGGTAAGTGGTTGGCCTGTTGTTTACCTACCTTCTGTTGGTGCTGCCCGCCGGGCGACAACCCGGTGGAACCGCAATTGCACCTCGCGGTCGACGACACGCCGCACGCCTTCGACCAGACAATGCGGCTCGTTGTCTTCCTGACCGCGGCGAATGATTTCGTCCAGCGGCAAACCCGGCGGCGCCGTGAACGTCGCCTGGTGAATGATCTGGTTGCCCGCGTCCAGATCGGGCACGATAAAATGACATGTGGCGCCAAACGTGAGCATGCGGGCCGCATAGGCGTCGTGATAGGGGCGCAGCCCGGGGAAGCTCGGCAGCAGCCCATGGTGCAGATTAATGATTCGCCCGCCCGCGAATTTCCAACAGGTGCTCGGAGGCAAGACGCGCATGTAACGCGCCAAGACGATGTAGTCCACCTGATATTCGTCGCACAGCGCCACCAGGCGGTCGTCGTCGGCCACACCCTCGGCATTGCCGATGTCGTGCCAGGGCACGCCGAACTGCTCAGCCAACGAGCGGCAGTGCGGCCGATTGCCGAGCATCAAAGCCGCCTCGGCCTTGATCCGCCCGTCGCGCAGCGCTCGCAGCAACGCCAGGGCCGGCTCGGGGCGGTAGGTGGCGCAGAGGCACAGCCGGGGACGCGCGGCGCGTTCTTCGGGCGACCACACGCGGATCGAGAGCTGGGTGCGCGCGGCCACCTCGCGCATCGCCGCGCGCAGGTCGGCCAGGGCCTCGCCGGCCAACACGATGCGCAGCAACATGGCAAACAGGCATTCTTCATCGTGATCGTACATCTGAATTTCGGCGATATTCGCCCCGGCCCCGGTCACATAATGAATGATCGGGTCGGCCAGACCCCGGTTGTCGGGACCGACTGCGGTGATCACAATCTGCATCAAAAACCCCTTTTTCCAAGCATGCTGGGCAAATCCGGCGAAGTTTAACGCCGCGGTCTTGGCCCGCACCCCCGAAGAAAACTAAAACCCCGAAGAAAACAAAACATGGTCTGCCCAATCCTAGACCTGCCTGCTACAATGGCACGCCAAATGCGCTGTGGGTATCATGGAAACGGAGTCGATGCGGCTGAGTCGATGTGTCGAGCAATAGTGTAGTCGATCGAATTGCAGGTCACGAGGCGCCTGAACGCCGAGGGTCATGGGCGCCGACCTCCTTTCTCATTATAAGCATAGCCCCTGGTCGGGGGCGGAAAGAGTTCGGGTGTTCATGTCCGCGGACAGTCCATTATTAGCGCCGCCCAAGCCGATTGGCCGGCGCTCCGCCCGGCGCCAAAACCCTGTGCCTCGGCTGACGGGCGATCTGGCGGGCGCCGCTGCGCCGGCCCCCGCCGCCCGTTCATTGCCCTATCCCAGCAGCGTCGACCGGGCCAAGGTCATCTGGCCTTACGCGCTGAGCCTGGGCGCGTTTCACCTGTTGGCCTTGCTGGCCCTGATACCCTGGCTCTTTTCCGTCAGCGGCGTGCTACTGGCCGTCGCGGGGCTGTATATGTTTGGCACCCTGGGCATCAACCTTTGCTTCCACCGGCTGCTGACACACCGCGGATTCACCTGCCCGCGTTGGCTGGAGTATACGCTCGCGCTGCTGGGCGTGTGCTGCTTGCAAGACACACCGGCGCGCTGGGTCGCCATCCATCGGCTTCATCATCAGCATTCCGACAACGAGCCCGATCCGCACAGCCCGTTGGTCGCTTTCTTTTGGAGCCATGTCGGCTGGTTGCTGGTCGAGAATCGCCAGGTCAATAGCCTGCTTACCTACGACCGCTACGCACGCGACGTGTTGCGTGAACCGTTCTACTTTGCCTTCGAGCGAAACCTGCTGTGGGTTTGGGTGAACCTTGTGCAGTGGATGTTGTATTTCGCGGCGGGGTTGACGGTCGGGTGGATGAGCGGTTCGGCGCTCGACGGACTGCAACTCGGTGCGAGTTGGCTGGTGTGGGGCGTGGTCGTGCGCACGGTCGCCGTGTGGCACATCACTTGGAGCGTCAATTCGGCCACGCACCTCTGGGGCTATCGCCGCTACGAGACGGGCGAGAACAGCCGCAACAACTGGCTGATCGCACTGATCAGCAACGGCGAGGGCTGGCACAACAACCACCATGCCGATCAGCGCAGCGCGGCTCACGGGCACCGCTGGTGGGAATTCGACGTGACCTATCTCACGATTCTCTGCTTGGAGAAGCTGGGGTTAGCCCGCGACGTCGTCCGCCCGCAACTCAAGGAAGACGGACGATTCGTCCGTTCTTGAGTCGGTTTTCTCAAGTTTGCCGCCGCGGCGGCCGATATGGCGCGCATGAGGCCATTGCAGGACTTGAGACCGGCATTGCAAAGCGTCTGTATCGCGGCTGGCTGCGCGCTTCTGGGGTGGAATTCTGTGGTGCCGGCCAACCACACCGCGCGGGCCGGCGAGCAATTCGCCGTCATCCGCCCGCAATTGCAGTTTGACACGATCGATGCCGGGGCCACGTACCCGCGAAGGTCTTCGAGCGCCCACCCACGGCTTTTAGCTGGCAATCGCGGCAACACGCGCCGCCACTTCGGCCAGCCTTCGGGCAGCCGCTTCTGGAGCGGGAACGATTCAGCCGCCACCGGCAAGAGCCGGCGAGGCGTGCGGCGGAAGCCGTCGTCGTTTGAGGGAACCGGGGCCGCTCCGCTGCTCCGAGACTTGCCCGCCGCCGAGCGCGACCCGTCTCCCACGCGCCGCCGGGCGCTAGGCTGGTGAACACGGTCCTTGACCGCCCGCCGCATTGGCCTAAACTGATTAGTTTGGATCCATCGGGGCTGTTTGGACTCTGCCGTGCCTGGAACTTGCGTGATTGGCCTGCAATGGGGCGATGAGGCCAAGGGAAAAATCGTCGACCTGCTCACCGAATGCCACGACGTCGTCGTGCGGTATCAGGGCGGCGCCAACGCCGGGCATACCGTCGTCACCGGCGGGCAAACCTATAAACTGTCGCTCATTCCCAGCGGCATCTTGCGCTCGGGCGTGCAGTGCGTCGTCACCGGCGGCGTGGTGCTCAATCCGCCCAGCATTTTGGGTGAAATCGACGGGCTGCGCAGCCGCGGCGTCGAGGTCGGCGGCAACCTGCTGATCAGCGACCGGGCGCATGTCATCTTTCCCTGGCACATGGTCGAAGACCGCCTGACCGAAGGCGCCGCGCGCAACGGCGAAGCCATCGGCACCACCATGCGCGGCATCGGCCCCTGCTACCGTGACAAGGTGGGCCGGGCCAACGCCATCCGCCTGGGCGATCTCTACCGGGCCGACTTCCGCGAGCGCGTCGAACGCATCGTCGCCCACAAGAGCCGCATTATCGCCGCCATCGCCGGCGACCAACCAACGGGTCAAGACGCCGACCGCCTCGACGCGGCCACCATCGCCGCCGACTACGAACAATATGCCGAGCGGCTGCGCCCGCACGTGGCCGACACCACCACCTACCTGCTCGACACGCTCGAAGCAGGCCGCCGAGTGCTCTTCGAAGGCGCGCAGGGGGCATTGCTCGATATCGACCACGGCACATTCCCCTATGTCACCAGCAGCAACAGCTCGGGGGTGGGAATCTCTTCCGGGGCGGGCGTGCCGGGGCGTTACTTGAACAGGATCATCGGCGTCGTCAAGGCTTATGGCACGCGGGTGGGCGGCGGGCCGTTTCCGACGGAACAAGACAACGACCTGGGCCAGCACCTGCGCGATCGCGGCAACGAATATGGTACGGTCACCCGCCGCCCGCGCCGTTGCGGCTGGTTCGACGCCGTGGCCGCGCGCTATACCGCCCGGCTCAGCGGCGTCGATACGCTGGCCGTCATGCTGCTCGACGTGCTCAGCGAATTGGCAGAGATCAAGATCTGCACGGCCTATGAGATCGATGGGCGGCGCGTGACGGTGTTTCCCAGCCAGGTCGACGATTTGCGGCGGGCGCGTCCGGTGTACGAAACGCTGCCCGGCTGGCGCCAAGAAATCAGCCACGTGCGCGCCCTGTCTGACTTGCCGCCCAACGCGCGCCGTTACCTCGACCGCCTCAGTCAGATCATTGGCCGCCCGGTTGAGATTGTCTCGATCGGCGCCGACCGCGAACAAACGATTCAAGCGATCCACGATTCGGGAGTAGATGAATGAGATCGGTAGTTCCAGTTCGGCCTCTGTAGGGAACGCCCTCCGTGGCGTTCCGCGAAGGGCGGGACTCGCAACCTTGGCCCAACCCTACGGCCAAGCGGGTGTGTAGCGTTTTGAATGTCAAAATTGATCAGAGCCCACGAATAGAACGACCGTTCCATTGCTTGTCCGTTGCCAGATGGAAACCTTGATGCCGCAGACATCCATCAGCCCTCGCGAAGCCCTGGACGACGTGCCCCGCCAGCGGCGCCCGCGGCACATTGCCATCATCATGGACGGCAACGGGCGGTGGGCGCAGCGTCGCGGGCTGCCGCGCATCGAAGGCCACCGCCGCGGCGTGGCCAGCGTGCGCGCCGCCACCGAAGAATGCGCTCGGCTGGGCATCGAGCAGTTGACGCTCTATTGCCTGTCGAGCGAAAACTGGAAGCGGCCGCAGCACGAGCTCGACTTGCTCATGCAATTGCTCGAGCAATATCTGATCGAAGAACGAACGACGCTGATCAACGAAAATATTCGGCTGTCGGTGATCGGCCGCCGCGAGGGGCTGCCCGGCAGCGTGCTGGACGAGATGGACAAGACCATCGAGCTGAGCAGCGTCCATACCGGCATGAAGCTTTGCCTGGCGATTAACTATGGCGGGCGAGGCGAGGTGGTCGACGCCGTGCGAGCGATCGCCGACGACGTGCGGCGCGGCCGGCTGTCGCCCGACGATGTCGATGAAGATACGATCAGCGAGCACCTTTATACGGCCGGCATGTGCGACCCCGACCTGCTGATTCGCACGGCGGGCGAGATGCGCGTCAGCAATTTTCTGCTGTGGCAAATCAGCTACGCCGAGCTGTGGGTGACCGAGCACTGCTGGCCCGAGTTCCGCGAAGCCGACCTGTACGCCGCGATTCGCGACTTCGCCGCGCGCGATCGACGGTTCGGCGGCCTGAAACCGCTGGCGTAGGGAACCTTGATTTCAGAGCCGGCTCGGCACCGCGTCCACGATGAATCTGAGCCGCGGGTAACCGCCCGCCCTCCCCTCGACGAGCGCTTGGCGAGGGCCGACACCATACCGACCTTGTTTTTCGTCCGTTCCTGAAACGCTCATGCTTGTTTGGCGACTGCTGCTGGGAACGGTGCTCATCGCGGCGGTACTCGCTCTGTGCTGGGCCGACGCGCACGCCGCCACGCCGGGCGTCTGGCTCTTTCCGCTGGCCCTGATCATCACTGTGTTGGCCAGCGGCGAGCTGCTGGGCTTGCTGCGGGCGCGCGGCATTCAGCCGGCCGGCTGGGTGGTGTATGCCGGCAACATCGCCATCGTCTCGGCCAATTGGCGGGCAAACCTGCCGGCGGGTCCGCTGTCAGGCTCGTTGGATGCGCCGGCGCTGGCGCTGGCCGTGGCGTGCATTTTGGCCTTCGTTGCCGAGATGGCCCGCTTTCGCGAACCGGGCCACAGCTTCGAGCCGTTGGCCGCCACGGTGCTCGCGCTGGTTTACATCGGCTGGCTGATGAGTTTCTTGATTCAACTTCGGCTGCTTGGCGGGGGCGCGCAAGGCATGATCGCCCTGGGCAGCATGATCGCGGTGGTCAAAATGGGCGACACTGGGGCCTATACCGTGGGCCGGCTCGTCGGCAGACACAAGCTGGCGCCGCGGCTGAGCTCGGGCAAAACCATCGAAGGGCTGCTCGGCGGGCTGGCGTTCGCAGCGCTGGCATCTTGGGCGGTGTTTTACTGGCTCGTGCCGCGGTTTGCGCCTTCCTACAGCAGCGCGGCGCCCGCGCTTGGATGGCTGGCGTATGGGCTGTTGGTTGGCGCGGCCGGCGTGATCGGCGATTTGGCCGAATCGCTGCTCAAGCGCGACGCGGGACGAAAGGATTCCAGCGTCTGGATGCCCGGCTTCGGCGGCGTGCTGGACATTGTCGATTCGCTGCTCTTCGCCGCCCCGATGGCGTATGCCTTTTGGGCGATCTTGTTGGCGGCGGTGTAGAATAAACGATTGCAAGCTCCATAGGGGAGGCCGAACCATGAACTCCATTGAAGCCACCACCCATCACAACGGACAGTTCAACGCGCGGGCGACGAGCGTGTGCGTTGCGACTACCTGACGTTCAACATTCGCCATAACTCCGCGTTTTTCTTCTGCAGTTCCCGCATTCGCTGAGCGCATTCAATTCGTGCCACGTCATGCGAGGCGGGGTCTTGCATTAAATGGCGGAGAAGGACGATGTTGATCAGGGCCGCTCGCCCCGGCCTGCGTCCACCGAAGAGGAGGGCGTTCGCTACAGAATTGCGCGGGTGAGCTCCGATCGACATCGGGGCCCAGAACCGCCGGGCACGAGGCCCGGAGCTACCCGATTAGCCCATGAACCGCTCAGTTCACGACATTGCGCAGCGGCAGGCCAACGAGCGCTCGACGGCAGGCCTCGGCGCCTTTGACGCGCATGTCCGTCAGACCCTCTTCGCTGTAGAACGCCGTGTGCGGATTGACGAGCACGCGGTGGTGCGCCGGATGGCGCGGATCGCGCCAGGCCGAAACCAGCGGATCGTCGGCGGGCGGGGGCTCGTGCTCCAGCACGTCGATGCCGGCGCCCGCTAGTTGTCCCGAGGCGATGGCGCCCGGAATGGCGCTGGTATCAACCACCGCCCCGCGCGAGGTGTTCACCAGGTAAGAGCCTGTCGGCATCTGCTCGATCGTTTCGCGGCGCATGATGTGCCGCGTCTCGGCCGTGAGCGGACAGTGCGCGCTCACCACGTGCGCCTGGGCCAGCAACTCTTCCAGCGACTCGACCCGCCGCACGCCGAGCGATTTGTCGCGGCCGTCGGGCGCATAGGGATCGTAATACGCCACGTCCATGCCCAGCGCCTTGGCCCGCAAGGCGGTGGCCGAGCCGATGCGGCCGAGGCCGATGATGGCAAACACGCGGCCACGCAGCCGGCCCAGCGGGGCGGCGTGCTTATAGCTCCAATCGACCGCGCCGCAGCGCAATTGCGAATTCAACAGGGCAATGCCCCGCGTCAAGGCCAGCGTCAAGCCGATCGCCGAATCGGCCACCTCTTCGGTGCCGTAGTCGGGCACGTTGGCCACCGGAATTCCGCGCGTGCGGGCGTAGGCCCAATCGACGTTGTCGTAACCCACGCCGCACCGCACGATCAGCTTGCAACGGTCGAGCCGAGCGATCGATTTCTCGGTAAACCGCAGACAATGGTAGATCATCACGGCATCGGCGTCTTCGATGCGGCCCAGCAGATCGTCTTCGTGATGAGCGCGCAATACTTCGACGCGGGCCAGGTCGCCCAGAACGCGCTCTTCGGTATCGGGCGGATGGGTCAGAAAGTCGGTGACGACCACCTTGAATCGCTTTGACATGGCCGTAAACGTAACGGCTCGTGCGGCGTCATTCAAGGCGCGTCGGCCTACGCCGCAACCGCCGGGCACAAGGCCCGGGGCGACCGGCCGCCGCAAAACCGTTCTCGTACCCAGGTAGCCCAGGCCCTTGTAGCCTGCCTGGGGCCGCTGCCGATCCGCCGGGCACAAGGCCCGGGAGCTACCGTGCCGCAGGCCACGGTCGACTGGCCGGCAGAGCGGCCCGGGCGCGGTCAGTTTGTCTCGTCGCCGGTTCGGCGCGTGCGCCGCCCGCGGCGCGGCGAAGTGGGCGAGGCAGCCGCCTGGCCCGCGTCGACCCGCCGCCGGCCGCCGGCCGCGGGCAAATTCCAAGGCTCGCCGTCCCGCTCATCGTAGTCGCAATGGCATTTCAGCTCGCGGCAAGCGGCCAGCAGATCGTCCAATTCATCGCGCTGGCTATTATAGCGAAGCACCAACGCGTGACGGTCGATTTCTTCGGCCCGGCTGGCATCGGCCAGCGCGGCGCGGCCATAGACGAGCACCAACCGCCCGGCGGCTTCATCATAACCCAGCACTACCGGGGCCGCCTGAAATTGCCGCCGTGTGGCGGCGGTGGCCAGGCGGCTGAGCGGCACGGAACGCCCGATCCATAGCTCGTGCTGCAATGCCTCTTGCTGCAATGCCTCTTGCTGCGATTCTTGCTGCTCATCCATCGCGTAGCTCGCGGCAGGGTCGTCGACGCCGGCACGGTCATCGACGCCGGGAACGTCGTCGATGGCAGGCAGGTCGTCGACGGCAGGCAAAGTGGCCGAAAACGACGTGATGGCCCAACAGACATCGACCAGTGGCGGTTGTCGAGCGGTCATCGTTTGATACGGATCCGGGGCCTTTTTGAGGGACCGGAGGTCTTCGCCATGCCAGCAACCCCCGCCATTCATTTGCCGCCAAGGGCATGGTCCTGACGGCGCGCCCGCATTTCTTTTCCAGAAGCAGGTGGCGGCAGGCAAGTGGCGCCGCCCTGAGAACTTCCTGCCTTCGCGGAGCGGAAGCGGCTGATTGAATCATCGGTCGCTATCCGCGGGCGCCAATTCATGTGTCACCGGATCAAGGTGCGGCACAGCGCCGGTGTATTCCACGCGCGCTTGCTTCCGCTGCTGGTGCGCCAACTCCAAAAAGCGTTGGTTCGTCCAGGCTTCGGCCAACGCCCGGCGGACGTCTTGCCACGACCTTTTGCCTGCTTTGGCGTCGGTGCAGCAAATGAGGTGGACGCCAAACTGATCGCTCACGGGCGGACTGATGTCATCGATTTCCAACTGGAAGGCCGCGCGCGAAAACGCTTCGGTCATCCGGTCGTGACGCGGGATGAAACCCAGGTCGCCCGCCTGCCGGCGGCTGGGCGCTGAAGAATGCCGGGCCGCGGCATCGGCAAATGTCAGCTCGCCGTCGACAATTTGCTGGCGGAGCTGCGCCGCCCGACGTTCGACGGCGCGTACCTTGTCGTCGTCGGTGGGGTCGTCGACGCGCAGCAAGATCTGGCTGACGCGCAGCTCGGTGCCATCGTAATCGCGGCGGTGCGCTTCGAAGTACTTTTCGAGCGCCTCATCGGTCATCTCAGCAGCCAGATAGCGGCCCCACATCAAGTCCCAGGCTAACTGCCGTCTGAGGATTTCTGGGGTAAACGAGTGACGCTTCAAAAACTCGTCGAGCGACAGTTCTTGCGCTTCCAGGCGGCGTTTCAGACCTTCGACCAGGCCATCGACGTCGTCGTCGGTCGGCGCGTAGCCTTCTTTCGCCAAAAGCTGGGCTACTAGCCGGCGATGAACCGCCTGTTCCAGGGCTTCGGCCCGCAGCTCGGGCGCGACATCGTCTTCGCCGCGCCGGGCCGCGCGGGTCCGCGCAATCAGGTCGTCCACCTCGGCCACATACACCGCTTCGCCGCCAACCCGAGCGGCGATCGGAGCCTCGCCGGTCGGCTTGGGCGCGGCCTGAACGATTGATTGCGCGAGCAAACCAATCACTGACGCACAGGCGGCCGACGTCCAAAGTACATGAACACGCCGGGTATCGCCGCCTGGCGCTTTTACGCGCCAACATCTCACGTGCATCGTCGCACCGCTTGTGGTTAATGTTTCGAGATAGCCCAGGCCCTTGTGGCCCGCCTGGGGCCGCTGCCGGCTCGCCGGGCACAAGGCCCGGGGCTACCTTACGGCAAATCCAGGTCCTTTAGCTCGTAGTCGATCGGCAGGCTGACAATAGCCGTTGGCGTTTTGTAGACGAAGGTATAGCCCTTCACACCTTTCGGCAAGACAAATTTATAGGCCACGCCCGCCTCCGACTCGGTTTCGCGGGTCGTTTCCAAACCGGCATACGGAATCAGCTTTTTGTCCGGACCTTCGAGGAAGGCCGGATTGCCGGCCACCCAACCGCTGCTGCGATGCGACTGGAGTGCCCCGGATGCCTTTTCAAACACCAGCAAAACGCGCACTTCCCACACCGCATCATTCTTGCGAACGTCTTCCAGCACCACGGTCAGGTCGGCCCGCTTCCGCTCCACGCGCTTCGCCTTGTCGAGGTTGGCGAAGCGAAACGTCTCGATGCGGCCCGGCAGCATAGCCGTCAGTTTTCCCTTCAGCGACGCCAGCCGACGCGACGTGCGTTCGGGCAGCTCAAACTGAATGGGCAACTCGATCGACTTCATGTCGGCGTCGACGCCAATCTCCATTTCATTGCCTGAGGCGGCCACGGGCACCGGCTGACCGTGGTCGTCCACCGCTTCGATGCTTTCCATCGGCTGCAGAATGACAATCGGTTGGAGACGCGGCTCCCAGGCGGCCTCCAGCGTGAGACTGAGATTATGGCTCATCGGATCGCGCAGATCGCGCCGGGCCACGAACTCGGTGGCCTCAATACGAAACGCGCCCGCATAGGTGGCCCGCTCGGACCGCGGCAATTGGCTTTCCGATCGGCTCACCAAGCCGACGCCGCCATCCTCGGCCGCATAGGGATAGATGCTCAGCCCCGCCTGATCGAGTACCTGATCGAGCGCCTGCCAGAAGGGCGTCTGCTTAAAGTCGACCTTTTGCTTCGGATCGCCCACGTCCTGACCAAACTCCTCGCGCAAATCGGTCACGTGGTTGCCGGTTTGTTTTTCCAGCGCCGCCAGGATCTTTGAGAGCGGCTGTTCACCGCTCAGCGTGACGCTGGTCGGCTCGACGGTGTTTTGCGCCTGCGATTTTTCGAGCTTCGCCCGCACGCGGTTGAGCCGTTCGCGGACTTCGGCGGGCATGCGGTCGGTGTTTTCGGGCAGGTAATCCAGAATTTTCGCGCCCAGGGCGATGAGCTGCGTCTCCGCTTCGACGCGCCGCGATTTCTGCGAGGCATCGAGTTCGCGGATCAGCTTCCGCACCGACTCGGCCAGTTCGGCATTTTTTTCTTCGGTGGCGGCATCGGAGGCCTCGCTTTCGGCTTTTTCGGCCGCGGTGGTTTTTGCGGAAGCGTCATCCGCGGGCGGTGGGCCCGTCTCGTCGCCGCGCGCCGCCCCTGTGGTTGCCCCTAGCAATACCGCCGTGAGAACAAACAACGGTCGGCGCATGAAATCACCTCTCTAAATAGCCTTGAGGCCCCCGAACTCACGCCCATATTTTACGGCCGCCGCGACCGCCCTGCCAGCAACTATGGCCTAAATTTAAGGTAAGGCTGCTTCCTTTGACCCGGGAGGTCTTTTACGCCATGCGTGTCTGCTGCGCTGCCGCCCTTTGTTGCATCGCCGTCGTCGTCCAGGCGGGCGAACCCCGCTGGACGCTCGATCTCAACCTGCGCGGCAAGCACGTCGAGGGGGCGCCGTTGATCTGGTCGGACCACCAGGTGGAATTGCTCGGCCGCGACGGGCGGCTCTGGAGTTTTTCGCCCGGCGAGGCCAGCCAATTCCGCAAATCGTCCAGTTCGTTTCATAGTTACACAGCGGCCGAGATGCGCAGCCGGCTGGCCGGCGAACTGGGGCACGCCTTCGAGATCAGCGGCACCGGGCATTACCTGGTGGCCCACGCCCCCGGCCAGCGCGATTATTGGAGCAAGCGATTCGAAGATCTCTACCGATCGTTCATGCACTATTTCCACGTGCGCGGCTTCGAGCTGCACGAACCCGCCTTTCCGCTGCTGGCGATCGTGTTTCGCAACCAAGACGACTTTCTGCACTACGCACACGCCGAGGGCGCGCAGATCGGCTCCAACGTGCTGGGCTATTATTCGCCAATCAGCAATCGCGTGAGCTTGTTCGACGTCAGCGGCGGCAATGCCAACCCGCGCGACTGGCACGAGAACGCCGACACCATTATCCACGAAGCGACCCACCAGACGGCGTTCAACACCGGGCTGCACACGCGCTTCGGCCAGATGCCGCGTTGGCTGGTCGAAGGTCTCGGCACCATGTTCGAAGCGCAGGGCGTGTGGGATTCGACGCATCATTCGACGCGTGTGGCGCGCTACAATCTCGGGCGGCTGCAAGAGTTTCGGCGGCTTGTCGCGCAGCGGCCCAAAGGCTCGCTCGCCGAATTCCTCAGCGGCGACGAGCTGTTTCAGACCAATGTCGACCGCGCCTATGCCGAAGCTTGGGCGCTGTCGTTCTATCTGGTCGAGACGCGGCCCAAGAAATACGCCGAGCTGCTGGCCCGCACCGCCAACCGGCCCGACTTCCAGCCCTACGACGCGCGGCAGCGGGTGGCCGATTTCACCGAGATTTTTGGCAATGATTTGCGGCTGCTCGAAGCCCAGTTTCTGCGGTTCATGGCAGAGCTGGAGTGAGCTGCGCTCAGGGCCGCGACTTCACGGTCGCCCGTTCGAGCAGTTCGGGCACGGCCTCGTCCGCGGGGCGCAGACCTGTGGCAAATTGCAGCTCGTTCATCGTCCGCTCGGCGTCGAGCATGCTGGTGGCCACCTGGTCGACCTGGCCGGAAATGAAATCCGGCTCTTGGCGGTTGATGGCCAGTTCCGAGAGCGACTTGATCTTGTTTTCCAGCCGGTCGATTTCCAGCCGCACCAATTCAAAGTTGTCGCGGGCCTTTTGATGGTTCGCCAGCCGATCGCGGCAGGTTTGAATGTTGTCTTCCAGCGTTTTGCGCATTTTTTCCTGCGGCGAACCGGCCGCCGCTGCGGCCAACGACTTCAGCCGTTCTTCGAGCACCGCAATTTCCGCTTCGATGCCGCGCCGCTCGGTTCGCTGGAGAAACTGGCCCAGGGCATACTCGGTGAACAGCAGCCGCAGATAGATCCACAACAATCGGTCGAGCCCGGCTGCCTGGAATTGCTCTAAATGGCCGCCGCCGTCCTTGTCGGCGGCCTGCAGTTGAGTGGCGATCTGCCGCAGTTCCAGGCAGCGATCACGCAGCTCTTTAAATCGGGCTACCGACGCGCGCGGCAACGAGCTGAGGATTCCCTTGAGCGTTTGCTCGGCCGAAGCCGTGGTCTGCTGGCGCTGGGCCTTGGCCAACTGCGCATCGACATAGCTTTGAAACTTCGGATGCGTGCCCAACAGCCCCAGGTAGGCCACTTCGCCGGCGAGCACCAACGGCATCACCACGTCGGGCACGCCGCTGAGCGCGGCAAAACCCAACGAACCCAAGAACGCCAGCAGGTTCCAACGATTGGCAAACGCGGCTTTCAGATACTTGGCGAATGTCACGGCTTGGCTCAGTCGGCCCGGCGGCTCTCTTCAAGTTTTGAGATCAAGTCGCGAATGTATCCCACCGTTTCCTGAAACCGCGGCTCACGCTGCATCTGCTGGCTGGGGCGGTCGGCCGGCTCGACCTTCAACTCTTGCAAGATCGTGCCGGGCGAATTGCTGAGTATATAAACCCGGTCGCCCAGGAAAACCGCTTCTTCAATCGAATGCGTCACAAAGAACACCGTCGCTTCGACCTCGCGCCAGAGGCTCATGAGCAGGTCTTGCATGTTCATTCGCGTGTGCGGGTCGAGGGCCCCGAACGGTTCATCCATCAGAATGATCCGCGGCCGCAAGGCGAGCGTTCGGGCGATGGCCACCCGTTGCCGCATGCCGCCCGACAGCTCATGCGGGTATTTGCCTTCGTCGCTTGCCACGTTCAGCCCGACGTGGGCGATCCACTGCCGCGCCAGTTCGTATCGCTGCCGCCGCCGCACGCCCAAGCATTCCAGCCCGAACGCCACGTTGTCGAGCACGCTGCGGTTGTCGAAGCTGGTGTAATCTTGAAACACCATGCCGCGGTCGGGACCGGGTCGCGTGACCGGCTTTCCCAGCACCAGCACTTCGCCGCTGCTGGGCGGATGCTGCGGTTCGAGCGCCGCGATCAGCCTCAGAATGGTGCTTTTGCCGCAGCCGCTCGGGCCGAGTACGCAGATGAATTCGCCCTTGCCCGGCAGGTCTTCCACGGTAAACGTCACGTCACGCACCGCGGTAAAGGCGGCGCGCGTGCCGGCGTGATAGGTTTTGGCGACGCGGCGGAACTCGACCACCGCGGGCCGCGTGGCATCTTCCGGCCCGCGCACGTGCTGGAGCACATGCCCCACGCCCACCGGCCCCACCGGCCCCACCGGCCCCACCGGCCCCACCGCCACCGGCTGAGCAGGGGACAGGTCAACTGGCCCGGTCTGAGCTTGTTCGGGCGTGGCAGTCATGCGGGACCGTATGCCATAGAATTGGCGTTCTGCTTGGCGTTTTGGGACCAAGTGTCGGCGGTTTAGCGGCCGTCGTCAAGGCGTGGCCGAGCGGGCAAACACACATTGGGGAATGTTGGAGGCAACTTTCCATTCGTGGTGACCGTATCGTCGAATCAGATCAGATCCAACAGGTCGTCAACCGCTGTATCCTCTTGTGATTGACTTGACGCCGTCGCGGCCGGCGGCGGGCTGGGCTGAGACGACCAGCATCCGCCCAACAACGCGAGAAAACCAACGACGAGAAGCCGTTCTGCCCGCTCTCGCCTCCCGCTGCAATCCGAGCACGAATCTGCCATAGCTAAAAAATTGTGTGAACCAATCGAAACTTCCGGCGTCTAAGAGGATATACGATATCAGGCACAGCCAACAGCGCGATCAAGTCGTGCCGGTTTTGACGACGGCCCTCAGGTCGCTGGCGCTGGCCGGCGCGGGGCCAGCGAATTTTACCATGATGTTCATACGGCCCAGCATCACGAACGAACGCAAAGGGCGCTTATTTGCCGGTCAACGGGCGAATTCGCTCCCCGCGCATCCGTTGCGCTTGTGACGCTCGGCCACTGAGTTTCTTGCCCGGCCTGCCGGCCGGCGCGGCAAAGCAAGGCTCATCCAAGGCCCGGTGTCACGAGACACCGGGCCTTTTTTCGTTGGCGAGCACCAAATCATGGGTCGGTAGCTGAGACGGTCTAGCACTTGGCTGAAAACCAGGAGACGAGGATTCGAGCACCTCCCGACCCACTGACAAAACATGTGGCTCGTTCGTCTAGCGGCAGGATGTCGGCCCTTCAAGCCGAAGGCCGGGGTTCAACTCCCCGACGAGCTACTTGCAATCAGAACGTATGAAAGCGGCT